>JBLINZ010000008.1:0-36403 GCA_047639375.1 Mariniblastus sp.
GACTTCGACATTGTCGAGATGAGCTGTAACTCGTCGGACGAGGTCGAGGCGTTCGTCCGGTTCAAACAGTCCGGTTTTTTCAATATTCACGCCGATTCCGATAATGAGTTGGTCGACCAGCCGGCAGCTGCGTTCGATAACATTCAGATGTCCAAGCGTGATTGGGTCGAATGAACCCGTGTAAACGGCGGTCTTCATAGGTGGTCCTGGAGAAGCGGATCTGAGCCTCGATTGTAGCCGAATCGCGGTGGTCGGATGGCGGGCCTAATTCAAAATTGGTGGCCGAAGATTTCGACATCGACGCCGAAACGAGGTGTCGAAGACCAGAGAAAGTTAAAAAAAATGAGCAGTCAGAGGACTTAGGGTGTAGTATTAGGGCGGCAAATCAGGTGTTTGTATCAAAAAGTTTAACGGGTCAAGCCACGCCGGATCGTATCCAAGTGGCCTCCGACTCGCAAAAACATTGGAAAAATTGCTATAAGCGGACTTTGCCTGAAACGGCTACTCCCGATAACCGGAATCGTCGATACAGGAATCTAGGTACATTGGATTCTCAGCGATAAGCCATCGTGACACGACCATTTGGCCAATTATACTAGCGTGGACGTTCAATCTTTATACCAAACGTTTCGGCCTGATTTAGGCAGGGGTGTTTAATTTCGGTGACGTTGATGTGGAATCGGTTCCATGTTTTCGTCGTGTCATCGCAACTTTGAGGATAACCGCTGTGCAGAAGGGCCTTTGCATCGTCCCGTTAACGATCGCAGTCATCGTTTTCGCATTGTTCCTAGCTGACCTAGTATTAGGTTTCGCGGGAATGAAGGAACTTGCGCCATTCAAATTTTCAAACATGATTATTGATATCGTGTTTGTCGTTTGCTCTTTGGTGCTTGCCGTTATGAGTTGGTTTACGTTGCGTGAACAAGTCTAGCCTTGCCTCAATCGTTCTGGTGCCATTCATGCCGTCGGCTCGAGTGTCTCTGTTCGGTAGATTGCCAATCGCGTTTTTTCGCCCATTGGCCCATTCACGCCGTGATTTCTGTTCACCGCGTTTCCCTGGCTAGAACTCGATTGTGAGTTTGCTGTTGGGATCTCCTCATGAAATGGGACCCCGATGCGTGAGGTCTTGTCGATTTAATGGCAGGTTAAGCGTGGTCAAGTGGCGGGGCTGGTAGCCCGAATGCGTCAGCGAGAGAAAGCTCTCGATGGTGGCTTGCCGTCAAGGGGCAATCGCCCTCGCCTACCGACGCTCTACGTTTGGCACTGTCGTCTGCCGGCTAATCGTGAAACGATCTATCGGCTCGAAATTTTGAATCAACAAGTCCGAAAGTGAAGACGAACAATCATTCGAGGCGAAGCGTGCTAGTTTGCCTCAATGTGCCGCGGGAGGATTGAGTTTGAGGATGGCTTCGATCAAGCCGTCCATGTGAAACTCTCTGGCTTCTACTGCTGGTGGGAAACCTAAAGCGTTGAGCGCTGCTGACGTGTTCGGGCTGATACTTGCCAATTGCGTGTGGGCGAGGCGTTGCCCAAAAAGATTGACGGTGGAGCGAGCGATGGCCGGGCTGGTGATTGTGATCCAGTCAAAGTGGCCCTTTTCTATCGCTTGAGCAACGGCGGGATCAGCCGAGGTCACGTCGGTACTGGCGTAGGCAATCGACTCGACAAACTGGATCCCATTGGCGGTTAGACCGTCGCTGAGGCCGGAGGAGCTCCGATTGCCACAGGGGATCAGCACGTTTTGGTTGCGTGCGAGTGAGCCGAGATGTTGTGCCAGCGAAGCTCCGGTTGCGATGAGTGGGATGACATCAGGCGGGAATCCTCGTTCGGTGAGCGCTTGGGCAGTGGCGGGCCCAACAGCAGCGATTTTCAAGGCTTTCAAAGGTTCGGCTGAGCCAACCCGAGAAATGAGCCGATCAAGAAAGAATTGAACCGCGTTTCTGCTCGAAAACGCCACCCATTGGAACGTATCGAGCTGTTCAAGGCTCCGGTCCAGCCCCAGATAGTCGTCCGGAGCTTGGATTCGGATAACGGGCTGGCAAACGACTTTCGCTCCCAACTGCTCGAGTTTGGCCGCTAAACGGGCCGATTGGGCTGCTGGCCGGGTGATCAAGACTCGTTGGGATTCCAGCGGGATTGGATTTTCGGGGCCAATTGAAGGGGCAGAGTTGGTTGATTTAGCCATAAAACCCGACGATTTGGTGAAGATTAGCGCTGGACAAACACGATGAAAATCGCGATAGTAGTGGATTGTCAATTTTAGCGAAAAAACGTCAACAGACTCAGCAGATTTAAGACCAATGCCAAATACAGCAAGTGCCAGCAAGCGACTTCGTCAAACTAAAGTACGCCAAGCTCGCAACAAGACGATCAAGACTGCGATGAGAACTCAGGTCAAGAAAGTCAAAGCGCTCGTTACCGAAGGTAACATCGAGGACGCGGAGAAGGAATTCATTCTTGCCGCCAAGAAGCTTGATAAGGCTGGCGCCAAGGGCATCATCCACAGGAACGCTGCTGGGCGCACCAAGTCTCGTTTACAGCATGCGATCAAGTCCGCCAAAAACAGCTAGGCAAATAGCTAAATTTGGCTGACAACCTGAACAAATAAGGCCAACCCTTCGGTTGGCTTTTTTGCTGCGCAGTGGTCAGCCATTTTGGCGCTAGCCCAATGGCACTTACTTTATGTCTGTGGGCGGTTTTGGCGCTAGCCACCGGTTGTTTAGGATCGAGCTCTGCCCAATAAAACCCGCGGCTAGCGTCAAATCAAAGCGGCTCACCCAAGTTCGTGCTTCGTTGCCCTGCGTAGTTCCGTTAGAAGCGGCCGCCGATTTACTTGCGTCGCTTGGTCGTTTTCTTGGCACCACGTCGAGGCTTGGCGGACGTTTTCTTGAGCGGTCGGCCTTTGGCGGCGCCACGTTTTCCGGTGCCGGTTTCTCGTCGCGTGGTTTTCTTTTTGGTGGTCCGTTTAGCCGTTGTGCGAGCGGGGCGTTTTCCACCGGCGGAATCTCGCTCGCCGGATTCGCGTCGCGTGGTTTTCGATTTGGTGGTCCGCTTAACCGTCTTACGAGCGGGGCGTTTGTCGCCATCGGAATCTCGTTCGCTGGGTTCGCGTTTTTCTGGTGCGGTCTTAGCCGGTTTTTCGCGACGCTTTTTCTTGTGCGTTTCTGACGAAGCGTTCTTGAGCAATTTGACTTCGGAGGACTTCAGGGGACGGTGAGCACCGAGTGGTAAGTCACCGAGTTTAAGCGGGCCAATTGAAACGCGTTTGAGCGTGCGGACTTTGTGGCCGATCCCGGCCAGCATGCGTCGAATTTCGCGGTTGCGTCCTTCGGCGAGTACGATCTCAAGCCAGCACCCGTTCTTGGCCTTCTTAAGGATTTTGGCTCTGGTTGCTCGGGCCAATCCCTCGGCGATGTAGACGCCTTCTTCGAGCTTCTTGAGGTCTCTTATGTCGGGGGTTCCGACGACTTCAACGTGGTACTTCTTTTCAACGCCGTAGCGGGGGTGGGTCAAGTGATTGGCGAGGTCGCCATCGTTGGTCACCAGGATCAAGCCTTCGCTCGATTGATCCAGTCGTCCCACGTTGTAGACGCGTTTGTCGGTCTTGATCAAGTCAATGACGCGTGGTCGACCGGCAGGGTCTTTGCTGGTTGAGAGAATCCCAGGCGGTTTGTTGAGGATGAAATACTGCGGCCGCTGGACGACCAGTTCTTGTGCGTCGACCAAAACTTGTTGCTTGTCAGGGTCAACTTTGACGCCGAGGGTGGTCACGATCTCTCCGTCGATTTCGACGCGGCCTTCCTCGATGATCAGTTCACATTCACGGCGGCTGCCGATTCCAGCGTTGGCCATAACGCGTTGCAGCCGCAATCGCGAGTCAGCACTTTTCCTTCTCGGCGCGGATTTCTTAGTCGTTTTACGGGGTGCTTTTTTGGCCGGTTTAGACTGGGTTTTTCCCCGAGTCGCGGTGGTCTTTTTCTTCGCCATGCTCAATCAATCTTCTGGGCCCAAGCCCTTTGGAGGCAGCGTTTTCTCGTGCTGCAAAGTCGTTTTCGTCAGGGACCAGTTTAGTATCTGTGAAGTTAATGTATACGGCGAATCGTGAAACATTTCGCATGAATTGGCCGGTCAGCGAGGCATGCCGGGCGGCGTGAATGGATGGTATGTTGGTCTCTTTGGCGGTTCGACTGAATCAAAATTGAATCAAATGATGGATGGGGAAACGGATGGCACATTTGGCGAAACCGGGCGTGACGAAAATCGGCTGGGTCGGCACGGGGGTGATGGGGCACAGCATGTGTGGCCATCTGATCGACGCCGGGTTTGAGTTGACGATATTCTCGCGGACGCGGTCTAAAGCTGAGGATCTGTTGGCTCGCGGGGCGGTTTGGGCGGAATCACCTCAAGCGGTAGCCGAGGCCAGCGACGTGGTGTTTGCGATTGTTGGGATGCCGAATGACGTGCGGGAAGTGTTTCTCTCGGAGCAGGGGATTCTGGCCGGGTGCAAACCGGGCGATATCGTGGTCGACATGACGACCAGCGAGCCGGGTTTGGCGGTCGAAATTGGTGAATTCGCCCTCCAGCGGCAGGTCGCCGCGATTGACGCTCCTGTTTCTGGGGGCGATGTCGGAGCCAAGAACGGAACGCTTTCGATCATGATCGGAGGCGAAGTGGAGGCCGTGGCTGCGTTGGAACCCTGTTGGCAGGCGATGGGCCAAACGATCGTGCGGCAGGGCGGCACTGGTGCTGGGCAGCACGCCAAAGTCGTCAACCAGATTCTGGTTGGGGCTGGGATGATTGGGGTGTGCGAATCGTTGCTGTATGCGTTTAAGTCCGGATTGGATTTGGAAACGGTCCTCCGATCGGTAAGCAGCGGGGCCGCAGGCAGTTGGGCGTTGTCGAATCTGGGGCCAAGGATTGTGGCCGGGAACTTCGATCCCGGATTCTTTGTCGAGCACTTCGTCAAGGATCTGGGAATCGCGTTGGCGGAGTCAAGGAAAATGGAATTGAATCTTCCGGGGCTTGAATTGGCCCACGACCTTTACCGTCGCGTGCTTGAAAATGGCGACGGAAAAATGGGAACTCACGCGTTGCAGTTAACCTTGGCCCAGATGTCCGGGTTTACTTGGGGGTAGTGGCATGTGACTTGAGGTCACCGTTTCACTTCCGAGGTCATTCAGTTATTTCACGTTAACAACTTTCACGTTAACAACTCGCGTTTTTGGAATCGAATCGTGCCAGCCGATCGGGTGAGAAGAGTCTCCAAAGAAGAACGAGAATGCTTCGAACGGGATGTAGCGGCACAGCGAGCGGCCGAGGACTTGGCCAACCGAGGGTTGCCCGCCCGAAAGGTCGACGACCTTGGTTCCCGTCAGCAGCTTGCCGAGCGTGCGCCCGGTGGCGGCCTCCAAAATGACGAAGTACGCGAATGAAAACAGGAATCCGATTAAGGTCAAAATGACTTGAGCCACGCCTGCTTCCTGAACGGTAATTTCTTCGCGGGACGCCATGAAGGCTGCGGCGAGGGCAGTTTGCAACATAACATTCAGGCCATAAAGGGCAAGCTGATCAATGATCATGTTCAAGAACCGTTTTCCTTGAGACGCAGGCGCGAGTGGGTGGCTTGCCTTTTTCAAATCATCTGATTGGTCAAACGTGGGTGCCTCGTAGGGATTGCTCATTCGATTTGCCGTGGGGTGGCTGTTAGTTTGCGCGTTTTGAATTGCGTTTCGAGTTATTAACGTAGTATTTTTGATCGAGTTGGGCAACTAAACTTCAAGAACTGTTTGGCGCGTGTTGTTAAAACGTTCGATCGTAGTCAAACAATCGGAGCTGGGCTAAAATAAAAAAATGGATACTCCACAAGAAAAAACTTTCGACCCTCAAGCCATTCGTGCTGATTTTCCAATCCTGAATCAACGGATCCACCGAGACCGGCCGTTGGTCTATCTCGATAACGGCGCATCGACTCAGCATCCTCAAGTTGTCATCGACGCGATGAGTGATTGCTATTCGCGGACCTATGCCAATGTGCATCGCGGGATCCATTGGCTTAGCGAGCAGGCGTCGGCCCAGTACGAAAATGCGAGAACGTTGGTCCAGACGTTTATCAATGCCGAGTACAACAACGAAGTCATTTTCACATCGGGTACGACGGCCTCGATAAATTTGGTCGCGCGGGCTTGGGGCGATACCAACCTGAAGCCAGGTGACGAAATCCTGCTGACGATTTTTGAGCACCACTCGAATATTGTGCCGTGGCAGCAATTGGCGGAACGAACGGGGGCCACGGTTCGGTTCGCGACGATTACGTCGGAGGGGGAATTGGACCTCGATGATTTCAGGTTGCAGTTGAACGACAGGACAAAAATAGTCGCGTTCGCGTCGGTCTCAAATGTGCTCGGCACGATCACGCCGGTCGCTGAGCTTGTTCAATTGGCGAAATCGGTAGGCGCGATCACCGTGGTCGACGCGGCTCAATCGGTGCCTCATGGCGATACGGATGTTCAGGCTTGGGACGCTGATTTTGTTGCCTTCAGCGCCCATAAAATGCTGGGCCCGTCGGGCGTGGGGATCCTCTGGGGAAGGCAAGCCTTGTTGGAATCGATGCCGCCGTTTTTAGGCGGTGGAAGCATGATCGATCAAGTCACGACAGGGGGATTCACGTGGGGCGAGCTGCCGGCTCGATTCGAAGCCGGGACGCCTCCGATCGTCGAAGCCATTGGGTTGGGAGCGGCGATTGAGTATCTCAACGCGATTGATGTTTCCGCTATTGCTCGCTACGAGCATGAGTTGGTTGCGGCTGCGATCGAAGCGATTTCGGGGGTCGACGGCCTGCGGATTCTCGGACCGCCTGCCGATCGACGAGCGGGGTTGGTGAGCTTCGTCGTCGATGGCGTTTCGACTCAGGATCTTTCGATTCTGCTGGATCAACAAGGCGTGGCCATTCGAGCCGGGCACCATTGTGCGATGCCGCTGCATCAGCAACTCGACATACGTTCGAGCTGCCGAGCGAGTTTCTATTTGTATAACACGCTGGACGAAGTGGAGTTGTTCGCCGAGGCGTTGAACAAAGTTTTAGCGCGTTTGCGGTAGTCGTTGCACGTCGGGGCTGTAGCTTGGCGAATCGCATTTGCCGTTGCGAGTCGACGTTGAGGGTGCAAATTGCCTGTTCTTCGTTGTGGCCGAACCACGAACGAGGGTTCTCCCTCGCTGACGCATTCGGGCTGTCATGACTGCCGCTTGTTGTTGCCGCTTGTTGTTGCCGCTTGTTGTTGCCGTTTAACCGGGCATTAAATCAAAGAGCCCTGCGTCGTGTTCCCCATTCAGTCACGGCCACATGGGGATGCTGTGGTCGCTTGCGGTTCCAGCTTTTGTGTTGGCTCAGGCTGACTTTTTTCTGAACAGCAGCACGACCGCCAGCACTTGGGCAACGCTCAAGAGCAGAAAGAAAACGCCGAGTCCAGTCCAGCGAGTGGCGGCAGCGAAACCTAGCTCAGTTTGATAGGGGTGCGCGAGACAGAGTCCTCCCACGGCCAAGGATGCCAGGATGGAAATAGTGAGCTTGCCAAGTAAGAGTGTCCGCCACATTTTATTCTGGTTTACGGCCGATGAATTGGTAGTAAGGGGTCCGCAGCAGTGGCACGTACGGCATTCGATTACGTTCTTCGACAAGGTGGACTTGTTCGAAATGGCTGCGGAGAAACGGGAGGTGGTCTGGGGAGGGAAACACGTTGTCGGTCGCGAACCATGGCTGCCACAATGTCCGTGCCAGCCACCGATGTTTCTTCAAGCCTGCGGCCGGGTACTTGCGTCCAACGTAAAAATCAACGACACCGATGTGGCCACCGGGTTTGAGCATGGCGAGAGCGTTTTCGATCGCTGAAAACCAATCTGGGATCATCGTCAGCGAGTATGAAAACGTGACGACGTCGGCGAGGCCTTCGGGGGGTTGGAACTTGGTGGCGTCCGCGGCGACGGCTTCGGCATTATCCCAGCCGCGGGCCTGGAATCGTTCGCTGGCGACCTTCAGCAACGACTCGGAAAGGTCGACGACATAGACTTTGCCAAGTTTGTCGATGTCTCCTGCGAGGTTTTCGATGTTGGATCCTGTGCCGCCGCCCATGTCGACCCAGATCCCGCCTTCGGGTTTGGGCATTGAAGCTATGAGTTCTTCACGGCCTTTGAGGAGTCGTCGACGAAAATCATCGTACGCGTTGGCTTGCCCGCCGTAGAAGCTTTCCATTCGCTCCGCGTGACTATCACCACGTACTGGTTTAAGCAGCATGTGGTAAAGAACTTTCATGTCGGAAAAAAAAGCCATGGAAATCGATTACTTGAAGGGGCTAAGTCAAAAATCAAGGACGCTTGTGAGGCTGGGCTGAAAAATGAAGGTCTCGTCTTGAATTCAAGAACCCACATTTCCCACATTTAAGAGGGCATCAAGCACCCAGTTCGGCGATGTAAAAGCTTCCATAGGTATGGACGCGGTCTTTGACGTGAAGCTCGGTGGCCAGCTCGGTGTTGTATTTGAGGAGCGGACTGATTTTCTGGATCTCTCCATTTCGATTGACTTGCACTTCTTCGATAAAGTCAGTCCGCAACCCACCGCTCCGCCAGATCAGTCTCGCATTGGGCGCCGCACGATCGATAATGGCTTGCCATTCCGACTCAAGTAAATTGAAGAACTGGTCGCTCAGCCAGTCCATATGGTCGAGCAGGATGTACCGAGAAATGGTGCCATCGTGTTTTTCGAGAAAGCCTTGAACGGAATCGGTGTGAGTCGAAACGCGATCCACGAGACCGTTTTTGAGTTTGTCGAAATTCTCAGCTTTGAGATATTCAGGACAGCATTCGCGTGTATACGAGCCATTCATGTAGACGCGCCAGAAGTAATTGTCTTTCATCGGCAGTTCGACAAAGACGCTTTCCATGCAGTCCTGGATGAATTTGACCAGTCCGCCTTGGTATTGGGTTTCGATCTGACGTCGTTGGGCTTTCGGGACACCGAGCATCGACATGGTGGTGTCACGGTTCATCGTGAACTTCATCAGTCCCGACCAGAACTTTTTCTTGAGATGTGTTTCGTAGATCTCCTTTTGTTCTTCGAGCGTGTCGGCTTCGAGGATCGCATCGAGGTGCGGGCGAACGCGGATGACGTTATTCGTATAGGTTCGGATCATGCGGGCGATGGTGCCAGAAGTTCCGCGATCGTAAAATGTTTTACGACGATTGTCGAACCATTTGATTCGCTTGTCCCAAAATGATTTCGACCAGGCTGGAAGCGTCGAGCGTAGTTTTTGCTCGTAGACGTCTTTGATTCCTGGGTATCGGCCTTCGCCGAACATTTTGAAGAAGTCTTCGAACTCAAGGTTTCGGATCGCGCTCATCTTGAGATCAAGCAGAGCATTTTGCCGCGGGTTCATGTCGACCGCGTTGACGTGGTTAGGGCCAGCCAAAGCGTAGTCGAGGGCATTGCATCCGGCCGAAGTGATCACCAATACATTGTCATCGGGCCCAAAGTCCAGGGCGGCACGGTCTAGCCGTGGGTCTTCCCAACAAGTGTTGTAAACAAGGTTGTTGCCATGAACCGTCGTGAAGATTCGTCGGTTGACCCAGTCCAAAAACGCCATGATGTCCCGTGAAAAAGCGAGTCGTGTTCTAGTTGATTTGAACCGGAATTGTATCAACTAGAAGGCAAACTCAACAGCGGCAACTGGCGATTTCGTGGCGGATAGGCTGCCCGCCTGTCGGCGTCTGCTTTTCTTAAACACTCAGCCAGTTTTTTTTGGGGGAAATGACAGGCTGTCAGCTGGAAGTCTATCCCACCTTTTGCAATAGGAATTACCGGACCACGGTGTCGGTCATGCGGTAAATTGACCAGACTTTGCCGTCTGGGCCGTTGTAGGTTTTGAGGGCAAATGTGCCTTCGATCGTTACCGGCCGCACGGTGTAGTCGGTATCGAGGCCCTTTTTTAGTCGAACCAGGATGCAGTCGAAGATCGCGGCGCCTGGACCAAAGCAGCATTCCTTGTTGTCCCGAACGAAAATGAACTTGGTCAATCCCGATTGGCTAAAACTCGGCCGGATAAAACCCCGAATTTTAATCGTGTTGCCGTGGTAGGAGTTGATCTTTTCGGTCAGCATCGTGCGCTCAAACTCACCACCTTTTTCCATTTCAAATGTGAGGTCGTCAAACGACAAGTCAAATTTCTTGGGGGCTGTGGTTGCTGTTCCTTCGGATGTTTGGCCGTTGACGTGTTGCCCGGTGCCGAGCAACATCAATCCCAAGACGGAAAATATGCTTGCAAATTGCTTGGCTTGAGTGAGATGGTTTTTCACGTTGTTCTCCGAAGTCGAAAGATTGAACGAACGATCAAATTTTACGTCAAACCGGGGCTGGGTGCAGTGCCAAAATTCACGGCAAGGGGAATCATTGAGTTTTGGTTATGGACTCGATTCTCGGGTGATTTTGGCTGAGAGTCGGTCTGGGCGAGACTTTCTCGGATTGATTGGGAAATTTGAGCCGGATTCCAAGAAGGATCTCCGGATAGAAGAAGCGATGGACTGTGTTGCGTAGCGAGGAAGAACATCGCTGGCTGTTACCGCTCATCATGGCAAGCCACATCGGCTATCGGTTCACTTGATGTGGTCTGCTTCGATTTCGTAATAAACCGGTGGAATTTCATTGTCGCCGGTGTTCTTGCCTTGGGCGTTCAAGCGAAAGGTGCCTCCGACGCGCCGCAGCATGTAGCTGTGGTCGACGGTTTTCTCGTTTTGAATACGAATGGCCACGATCTCGGTTGGGTCGGGACTGCCCCCGAAACAGCAGTCACCGAAATCGCCTACGAGAATGAAGTTCTTTAGCTTTCGGCGTTTGGCACTCGGACGAACGTATCCTTTTAGGAAGACTTTTTTGCCATCGAGCTCTTTGGCTTTCTCAGAGAATGGCAATTGGGTTCGTTTGTTATTCCTGAGATCGCCGTATGAAATTCGGACGTAACCCTCAGGGACTTCGGTATTGTAAACGTAGGTGTGGTAGCCAACGCTGGAGACGAGAAAAATGGCACCGGCCATCACGCCGATTTTCGCCAAGATTTTACCGGTCAGTTCGTCAGGAAATTTTCGAAAGCTTCCCATCGCGACCAGTCCAAAAACGATCGCGAGGGCTGGGAGGATGACCATTTGCATGGCGAGGAACGAAGTCAACGCGCCTAAGAAAGCGAATATGATCGACGCGATCGCGGCCTTGCTAAAGGTTCGGTATTCGAACTCGTTGGATGCCTGTGCGGTGCTGGGCATTGGAGCCGCGTAAGGCTTCTCGGTTGAGGTCTCGGTTGCTGCGGGGTTTCCCATGTCTAATTCTTGGTATGCGGGTTGAGTGACAAGCGAGCGATTGGGTCGGCGGAACGGAAAGTAAATTATGCCCTTGAGTTCATTGGCGTATCTACGACAGTCGTAACCACAGGGCAATTTAGCCAATCTGGCTGGAGCAGGTTCCGACTGTAACGAAAATTCGTTTCATTCGAATCCGATACCGTGGGTAGCGAATCCAGAAATAGGGTGCTATCTAGGTGATACGTGGGGCTGGGTGGAATCGTTCGGCGAAAATTCCGGCAACGGTGGGTTGGGCTTCCCGGCTGACGTTTGCGCAAGAAAAGCTTGGGCGGCAAAAATTGGCTGCGTGATCCGAGATCGAAGATTTCGATAGGCTGGGCATGCTGGAATCCTGTCCCGCGTTTTCCGAGGAATCTACAACCCTCATGGTTGGGACAGAGCTATCTAAAAAATCAGCCGCTCGAACCATCCGTTCACCACCGCCAATAGCAAGAGGAGGATGCCTACCGAGATGCCCATGGGAACGAGGATGATCCAGAGGGTCAGGTTTGGAATTGTGGCTGCCGCAACGGGCGCAACTGCGGTTGCGGCGGAGTTGGTTTGAGGACTCGGTTGGGTGGCAGCGACCGATTCAGGTGAGGGGTCGGCTGAGGTCGATACGAATGAAACAGGTGATGGCGATGAAGGCAACGCAGGCTCGACGGAAGCTGGAATCGCAACGGCGACGGTTTCCGTGCCTTGGGTCTGTTGCTCTGCGGCAGCTAGTTGTTTGATGTCTGCGTGGGTAGCAAATGTTTGTTGAACGTCTGAATTGTCTTGAGAGTCCTCAGTTGCTTGTGGTTCTTCTATCATGGAAACTTTTTTGACGACGTAAGCGACGGGCAAAAGCTCGTTGGCAGAAACGGTGGTCTTCGAATCGGATTGGCTATCGTCATCGCTCTTGTCGGCTGGCGATTTTTCATCAGACTCGGAGTCATCGTCACCCCAGCCATCTCCTTCGCCGACGCCGAGGAAAAAGTCAGCACGCTGGATGGCTTCTGGGTCAATCTTTCGGAGCTCTTCGATGTAGGCTTTGGCTTCTGGTTTTGGGCAGGCACGGAGGTAAGTCACCACGGGCACGCGGAGCCAGTTTGATTCCTCGTCGGCTTCTTTGAACATTTTGACAAGCCGCGGCATGACGGACCAATCTTTCCAGCGAGCCAAGTCGGGAATGATCATGTCGGCCATTTTCGGTCGATCCAATAAGTGGCGGATCGCGGCTACGATTCTTGCTTTGGGAACGATGTCAACTTCGGTGCCATGAAATCGAAGTGCGGACACAGCGGCGAGCGTGTCAACGTAGTCGGCGTCGTGATCTGCCAAGAAGGTTTTCTCGATCAAATCGACGCCCGATTCACCTTTAAGTGTCAGGTAGCAAGCGATCAACGCATCGAGGCCCGCCCGCTTTTTTCGGCTGCCTGATTCTATGAATTCTTTGAGCAGTTCGGCATCTTCTGGTTTGCCACACACACCGAGCATCGTAAAGTACAAACGCCGCCGGCTGACAGAGGTATCGGTGTCTTTGATCCATCCGAGGAGTTCGTCGCGCTTCATCGTGTCTTTCATCGCGAGCAAGTCTTCATAGGGTGCTCGTGCGAATTCATCGTAGGCGTCAAACGCGAGGACCGATTCTTTGTCCTCGAAATAGTCTTGAAAGAACTCTAGCCGCTTCGGTCCGCCTGCGGGGAGGGATTGGATCTCATTGAGATACTTAAAGACGCGATCAGAGGCCTTCATGGGCGTGGTCCAAGCAACGTTGGGAGGATCGACCCCCATGACCAAGAATTTTTGTCCCAGCGGATAAGTCCCGACGAGTTGGGTTTTGAACGCCATTTTCTCGGCCACGAATTTTTGGCCTTTGAGAACCTGTGTGATTTCAAAGGTTGCCTTGGGGAAATCCGCGTTGGGATTATTGTTGACCGGTGGGATTTCCATGAGGGTCGCGACCACGGCGATGTCGTTGCTTTCGAGTTGCTCTGAGAACGTGAGCGCAATTGCGGAGCAAAACGGACAGGCGGCAGAGCTGGCCGAAGCGGAGCTGGCTGACTTCCGAGCGCAATGATTCGCAGTGGCGGCCGAGTTAGCGGCATTCGAAATCAGAGCCAACGGCAGAATTGCGATGGCGAGAATTGCGATTTTTTTGATGACTTGATGCATCCCGATTTCTCTTTGTTTGAATGATGGGTACCGGGGCGATTGGGAAGTTGCCCTCGTTACTAAGTCCAACTCCATCGTATCGCTTAGTGGTGGAACAGGGGAATAAGCTTTCACTTACTTCTCTGAATTTAAGGCAAAATACACAACGAATTGCAGGAAACGTTTCCCCCAACTATTTCCCTAAGGACTTCGAGACGTCGGTGCGGTAGGCTGAGATTGCTGGGTAGATTCCCACGACGACCGCGAGCAGCATCAAGCTGGGGATGATCAAAAATTCGGGGGAAATCCCAAAAGAACCGATGCTAGCCGGGATGAAGCCAGCGGTCATTTCGGTGACGGGAACCGCCGGCGCGAAGCTTAGGAAGCTAAGCGGGACGCCGGTTCTGGATTCTACGATCGGGCCGAGGGCGACATTCAGGCCGTGCCCAGCGATCCAGCCCAGCATTCCACCGGCGAAAGCTAGCAGTATGGCTTCGCACAAAATAATCATCATGACTTTGCTGCGGTTGGCTCCCAGAGCTCTCATGACGGCGATCTCGTGGTGTCGTTGATTCATCGAATTGTAGATTCCCACGAGGATGCTCAGCGCTGAAACCACGCAGATCATGCAGGTCAACGCGAGCAGCAACCAGCGAATGGGATCGACAAACATTGCAAACAGTTTGGCGATTTCATCAACCGGATTCACTGCCTGGACGGCTTTTTGGGATCGTTCCGGACGGTAGGGACTCCAGTCCAAAGTTGATTCGATGTCGCCTTCGTTGATTAGCGAGGGCAAGATGTAGGCCAAGAGTCCGACTTCGTCTTCTAGGGAGGTCCGAACCAGCACGGAGGTGACTTCTCGTTGTTCGATTGGTAGGGGAACTCGCGTGTTATTAGCCTTGCGGGCATACTCGTCTTCTTGGGTAAGTTTTTCTTCGACTGCCTCGTGGGTGGTCTTATTTTTGACGCTTGCCAATTCTTTATCGGTCAGGGCGCCATCCCCATCGTCGTCAAAAAACTCATCTCCCAGTGGGTCGACGTCGAGCGGTGCATCGGCTTGGATTTCGTCTTCGGTTTTGATCATGCTGTCTTTTTCGATTGGCTTGGCATGGTCCTCCATCAAGTAAAAGCCTTCCATGTTCAGGAACACAGCGCGATCGTTCGGCGTGCCGGTACGGGCCACCACGCCCACGATGGTGTAGAGTTGTTCATGGAGATGAGAGCCTTCTGACTCCGGGTTGTCGTGAGTCGCTTGGATCTTGTCACCGACTTTGAGGTTGCAGCGTTTGGCGACGGTGGCGCCGACGACACACTCAAAGAATCCATTTTCAGCGTTGTTTTCTTCGAAGCATCGTCCGTCGGAGAACTGGAATTTTTCTTCGGTTTCAATGTCGAGTACTAGGTCGGTGAAGAAATTTGGTTTGGTGCCGATGCATCGAAACGCCATCTGTGTCTCTGGGTCGACATAGTAATCGCCTTGGCACAGCGGGATTGCGATATGGGTATAGCGTTTGTACAGCCCCAGTCGATTATTTTTGGCGGTTGACGTGTGCTGGTATTCTAGCGCGTCTTGCGTCAAAGCGTCGGTGATTGCTGCACCGAACCCGCCCAGTCCCAGTGATCCCGCGGGCTCAATGGATAGTGAGTCGGCGTTCAGTTCGCGAGCTTTGAAGGCGATCGAATTTTGAAGTTCCCGGTTGCGGGTTTCTGCGTCGCAGAAAGCCAAGTAATACTCGTAGGGAATGTTTTCGACTGGCTTGCTGAGGTAGTAGACGGAGTTGAGGGTCAGTTGAAGCCCGCCGCCTCGAGCGCCCACGATCATGTTGTATCCAAAGCTATTGTTGTTTCGGAACGATTGAGCCACAACGCCGTGGATTGTCAGCACCGCGACAACCATCATGACGCCGAGCGCCATCGAAACGATGGTCAGGAGCGAGCCGATCCCTCGGTGTTGGATGCTTCGCCAGGCTATTTTGAATACGTTCATGGCTGGGGTGCTAGAGTGATTTGATCAATGGTTTGTGATGGTTTGCCGTCAGCTGCCGTCAGCTGCTGTCGGTGCAGTGTGGCTCTGGTGTTGAGTCATGTCGTTTCGGCGGCCGATTCCGAGCGGGCTTGGCTGACGACAAGGTTGAGTTCGTCTAGTTGATCGACGCGGTCGAATTGATCGGCGACTGTCATCGAGTGGGTCACCATCAGCAGCGCGATGTTTTCGGCGACGCAGCTGGCTTTGATGAGTTCGACGATCTGTTGCTGGTTTTTGGGGTCGACGTTGGCGGTCGGTTCGTCGGCTAAGAGGAGGGCAGGGCGGTTGGCTAGGGCTCGTGCGACGGCGACTCGTTGTTGTTCACCGACCGAGAGTTGGTGGGGTTTATTGCCCATGCGGTGGCCGAGTCCGACTTTTTCGAGCAGCTGCTTGGCCCGTTCGGGTGATTTCTTTTTGCTGGCGAACGTCATGCCAAGGAGTACGTTTTCGTAGGCGGAGAATCCCTGCAGCAGATTGAAGGTTTGAAACACATAGCCTAATTTATCTGCCCGAATTCGATCGCGGGCAGCTTCGGAATAGCGAGTCATTTCAATCTTGTCCAGAAAGACCTTGCCCGAGTCGGGCTGGGTAATTCCGGCGATGGTGTGGAGCATTGTGGTTTTGCCGCACCCGCTGGGGCCGATCAATACGACTTGTTCACCGGCGGCAATTTCGAAACTGGGGATGTCGAGAATTGGCACTCGCTGTTTGTCCGGCTGAACGAAGCTCTTTTTGATGTTTTCCAGTTTGAGCATGTTTGATGAGTTGGGGATGCTATTGAATATTCCAGAAATCCTAATCTGGAAGTCTTTCTACGACCAGAACAGTTATTCGGTTCGAATAGGGGATCGGAGAAATGGTGCCGGTGTTGCTTGAATCAACAGGCCTCAAAGTATCGAAACCGCTGATTCTATGTTTGTGACGGCCTAGTTTCTGGCTCGCATTTCTCGGCCGAGGCGGCGTTGGTTGTCGGCGTCTTTGAGTGTCTGTCGTTTGTCGTGCAGGTTCTTTCCGCGGCACACGCCGACGAGGACTTTGACGATCCCTCGTGCGTTGAAATAGATCTTAAGTGGAACCAGGGTCAGGCCTCTCTCAAACGCCTTGACCTTGAGTTTGTCCAGCTCTTGGCGATGGACCAGCAATTTGCGTGAGCGTTTGGGTTTATGGTTCCAGGAGCTGGCCTGTCGGTACTCAGCGATGTCGGCTCCGATCAGCCAAAGCTCCTGTTTCTCGACGCGGACGTAGGCTTCGTTGAGCGAGATGTTGCCTTCGCGCAAGCTTTTGACTTCGCTTCCGATCAGCATCACGCCGCATTCGATTTGATTCAGGATCTCATACCGATGAGTCGCTCGTCGATTGTCAGAAATGACCTTACTTTGGTCTCCTGGCGATGCTTTCTTGTCGGTTTTCTTTTTGTTTTTTTTATTGGCCATGGTAATGCTTGGTGGAACCTAATCCCGAAATTTACACAACTTTTGGTCGAAGGTACACAAGGTTGGCTTGCTTTACTGAAGTGGGTTTGGCTTCCCGCCTGTCTTTTTGGCAGTGAAGCTGAGCATCAAAACGAGCCTAGGTATCTCGAGACAGGGGATTCCGACAGGCCAGGGAGCCTAGCCGAATTTTCAAACCAACAAGACTTTTAGGCTGGATGGAGGCGTTGGTTTCAAAAGAGTCTCGAAGGAAGTCCAGCCGGTGGATTCTGTGGCGTTGAGGAAGGGGGGTGATTCTTCAATAAACTGAACGATTGCGGAGTTGAAATCTTGTGAATGGTCGTTCCTGTGTGTGTGGCTTGGATTAAGTCTGGCACGGACAGGTGCCGAAGCCTAGGATAGTTTTGGATATTTGAAAATTGATTGAGGCATTTTTGCGTCATTGCGGTTCAGCGTCGGCGGGCAAGTTCCCGGGGCATGGATCCAAGCGGCGACTCGATATTGGCGAACCGTTTTCACGGTTCGCAGATTTTGGAGAATTGAAGTTATGAGTGAGTTACCTGTCATCAACGGTGCCTCCAGTTCGTCGGAAGGCGCCTGTGGCGGAGGTTCTTGTGGTTCCATGGGTGCTGCGCCGGTTGCGGTGGAGACATCGGGACGTCTTCCAAAGTGGTTGAAGAAGAAAATCCCCAAAGGCAACAACGTCGGTTCGACCGCAAAATTGCTTGACGAACTGAATCTCGAGACGGTTTGCGACAATGCGAAATGCCCCAATCGAATGGAATGCTATTCCCAGCAGACCGCGACTTTTATGATCTTGGGCAATACGTGTACTCGGCCGTGCGGATTTTGCGCCGTCAGCCGCGGACGACCTGAAGCATTGGAGTCAGATGAGCCAGCTCGGGTCGCCGAAGCGTCTCACCGGTTGGGGCTCAAGCACGTGGTGATCACATCGGTGACGCGAGATGATTTGCCGGATGGCGGGGCCGAGCATTTTTACCAGTGTGTGATGGCTGTACGTGAGAAAACGGGGGCCTCTGTCGAGGTTTTGACGCCTGACTTTATCCACAATCGTGCGGCTTTGGACCGGGTGGTTGAATCGGCTCCCGAGGTTTTCAATCACAACGCAGAAACGGTTCCACGGCTT
This sequence comes from Mariniblastus sp., assembly GCA_047639375.1. Taxonomy (GTDB): domain Bacteria; phylum Planctomycetota; class Planctomycetia; order Pirellulales; family Pirellulaceae; genus Mariniblastus. Next base: position 18,119 of record JBLINZ010000008.1, read on the forward strand.
TACCGCCGAGTCCGCGGCCCCAAATCTGATTACCGCTGGACGTTAGGGCTTTTAAAACGTGTCAAAGAAGTGAATCCGGCGGTGAAAACGAAAAGCGGATTGATGCTTGGGTTGGGCGAGACTCACGAAGAACTGTTCGAGGTCCTCAGCGATTTGCTGGATGTGGGCTGTGATTTCCTGACATTGGGCCAGTACCTTCAACCGTCGTTAGATCGCTATTTGCCGGTCGTTCGCTACGTTCCACCGGAAGAGTTTGCGATGCTGGGCGAGAGGGCTAAGAGCATGGGGTTCAAGAAGGTCGCCAGCGGGCCGTTTGTTCGCAGTAGCTACCACGCGCGGGATATGGCTGAGAGCTTTTGATGGGTTTGAACAAGTCGTCGGTGGGCAGGTTTTTGTTTGCCCAGTAAGGTGTACTCGGAAGGTTTACAAGTGATAGAACGTTGATTCAAGTAACAATAAATGGTGATAAACGCGAACTTGAGTCACCGATGTTGATTTCCGAATTGCTAACCTATTTGGAGATTAAGACGCGGGCATTGGCGGTAGAGTTGAATCACGAAATTCAGACTCGGGAAGCCCATGGAACGACCCAAGTCGGTGATGGGGATGTCTTGGAAATTGTGACTCTTGTCGGGGGAGGCTAACGTGTCTGAACCAATTCTTACCGGAGGAGAAGCTACCGGCCAGCAACCGCAGGGTGAAGGCGGCAGACAGGCATCGAGCGAGCTGGACTTGTTTCGGATCGGCGAGCATGTTTTTGAGAGCCGCCTGATCTTGGGGACCGGGAAATACGACTCGTTTGAGGTGATGCGGGAGTCGTTTGAGGCGGCAGCCACGCAGTGTGTCACGATCGCGGTTCGTCGAGAGCGACTGCACGACAGTGCAGGCCGCAATATTCTGGATTTTGTCGATTCTGAAAAGCTGGTGTTGCTGCCCAATACGGCGGGTTGTTACGACTCAGAAACGGCGGTTCGTTGCGCTCGGATGGGGCGCGAGATCTTGAAAGGGCTTGAGAACGCCGGCGCGAACTGGGTCAAGCTTGAGGTGTTGGGGGATAGCCGTTCGCTGTTGCCCGATCCGATTGAGTTGCTAAAAGCCACGGAAAAGCTGGTTGCTGAGGGGTTTCAGGTGCTTTGTTATTCGAGCGATGACCCGATTATTGCAAGGCGGCTCAAGGACGCGGGGGCGACCAGTGTGATGCCGGCAGGCAGTCCGATTGGCTCTGGGTTGGGGATTCTCAATCCCAACAACCTACGGATGATCCTGGATGACTTGAAGCGCGGCGATCCGAATTATCCAGTGATTGTCGATGCCGGAGTTGGAACCGCCAGCGATGTTGCTGTGGCGATGGAGTTGGGGTTTGACGGAATTCTCTTGAACACCGCGGTGGCTCGGGCTCAAGACCCGATTGGGATGGCAAAAGCGATGAGGTATGGCGTCGATGCGGGGCGGTATGCGTTCAAGAGTGGCCGGATTCCGCGGTCGATGTACGCGTCGGCAAGTTCGCCAGAAATTGGTGTCATTTCCCAGAAATCTACGTAATCGTGGTTGGTTTCAGTTTGTTTGACAACTGAGTCGGCTCTAGATTTTGCGTTGCAATCTGAGGGGATTGTTGACTCGACAGGGAAGGGGGTGGAAAGCTCCTGTGCATTCCACCTGAATTGTCGAGCCCTTCTGGGGCGTTCCGACCGGCTCCCAGCCCTTTTCCTGCCTTACTTTGGTGATTCAATCAAAGGAAATAACGGGAGACCGATCCGTCTTGGATTGGTGCTTTTACTGTTGCTGTTAGCGGCAACCGCGGCAGTATTGGGCCGCATTTTATTAGTGCAATCGACCGCAGTCCAAGTGGATTTAGCCGCTTGGCAACCTGATGTGTAGTTTGTACCAGGAGGTCCGCGTGCTGGACCGATCGTTTGAGTATTCGGACTCGAAGGATATCGATTTGGCGTCCAGTCAGGATAAGCGGGTTCATGGGATCGGGATTTGACGGTGGATATTCCCAATCGTCGAGTTTGGGTGATAGTTTGTCGCCGGTTCAATACGCTAGCTATTCCATTGGCTATGGATGGGGCTCTGGTGGATACTCCGGCGATCGCGGGTTCTCAAGCAGCATTTGTGTGGTGGCGGTTCATTTGGAGGCGGTTCGTACGGCGGCGGGCTTGGGGTTCGCGCATGTCGCGTCTGGCGTTACTTTGCCGAATTAGCAGTGGGAATCGTAGCGAATTCGGATGGCGACAGCGCTGGAGTTGCTTTGAATAACCATCCGTTGACGCTCTGGAATTCGCTCTGGAATTGACGAAAACGCCGAATAGTCAGAGTTCGGCAGTTTTTCTTAAAACTGTCCCCAGTATGGGGGAAGCTATCCGTCGCGATAACGATTAGAAATGCTGTTTTTTTAGGGTTTTTTTGTCGATTGGTAAGATGTGAGTATTTCGTTAAATATGATGATATTCGTTGACACCCCAAATCTTCGTTACTATGATACATTCGACCATCAACTTTAAGATAGGTAATTAAGACCGTCTTGAGATTGAAACTTACCTTGATAGTACAGCTTGTCCTTTGGTGTATAAGAAATGAAAAAAAGCCTTCAAACGTTTAAATTTTGCGTCGCAATCTTTGCGCTGCCCATCGTAGCGACGGCTGCAGCGGCCGCTCATCAACAGATGATCCAAACAGAAGTCATTTCTGTTTCAGTTCCTGCTTCGACTACAGCGGTTAGTCACGAGCGAGTTCACACGGTAGCAATTGACAGTGATGGTGCTGTTAATGGCCGTGTCGGGTCGTTTAACAGCGATCAGTCAACACAGGGTCTTGCTGGGCTGAACGTTCGATTCGTTCAAGACGGTAAAGTAGTTGCAGAAGCATTCACAGATGCCGACGGCTCGTTTGTTATCGATGGCATTTCTGAAGGAGTTTATTCCTTCATTGCAAAAGGCGACAACGCGTTCGCTGCTTACGGCGTGCGAGTCGTTTCAGACGCATCTGGCAAAGTCAGCAAGCGAATGGAAGCCATCGCGGTTTCTCCTAGCTTCAACGCAGTTCAGAAGATCGTCAACGCTGGTTCTTCTGCTCCGGCTTCGAGCGTTGTCAAAGGCGATGAGATGCCTGTTAACGGCTCAAGTCGCGTTGCTCTAACCAACGGCGTTCTCAAAGGCCACTTGGCTTCAGCCAAAGGCAAGATTGTTTCGCTCGAAAAGACTTACGTTCACATTCTTCAGAATGGCATCCTAGTTGCTAAGGTCGAAGCTGACAGCAACGGCGATTTTGAAGTCCCTGGAGTGAAAGCTGGCGTTTACGATTTTGTTGCAGCCGGTCCTTATGGAATCGCAGCTGTTGCAATTGAAGTTGTCGAAGGATTTGAGCAGCAAGTTAACGCAGAGACATCTGAGTTCACTTTTGTCTCGACTAATCCAGAAGTGCTCGTGCAAGAACCCGTAGCAGCGTCTAGCGTTGACGTCTACATGGTTGATCGTCAAGACGTTCAGTACGCTGATCAGATGGCCTACCAAGGTGACATGGGCATGGGTTGCCAGCCTATCGAGTACGCTAGTGAGTCGATCGGGTGCGGTTGTGCCGGTGGCAGCTTCGGTCCTGTTTCTCAGGCTCCAGTCGGCGGTCGTGGGTTTGGTGGCGGCGGCGGTGGATTCGGTGGCGGTGGCGGTGGACGACTTTTGGGTATTGCCGGTTTAGCTCTCGGAATTGCAGCGATTGCTGACAATAACAATCCAAGTCCTGCTTCGCCGAGCAGCTTTTAGGTTTTCAAACCTAAAAATCAAGGTCATTAGCACCGGACGCGTTCGTCCGGTGTTTTTTTATGCGCTCGTTGAGACTCGCTTGCGTGGGTGAGCGATGTTTTGTGAATGCCCAAGCGGATTGGGCGCATCATATTTGCCGTCGAGTCGCTCTGCTCATGACCGGCAGGTGCCGTTGCGATCGTTCAGAAGGCATGGCTGGCTTTCGCCCAATCGGGGTCATTGTTGCAGGGCAGCAAGACGGCTCATTGCTCTGCAGCGCGACTGGCAGCTAGGGCCCGGCTAGATAGTGTGATGGTGGGGTCAATGCAGTGTGGGTTGCTGCAGACGCTCCTGGCCACCGGATGCGGCCAGTCTGTTGAGGCATCGAGTTTGTTGGGATCTTTAAGTCTGTGCTTGTGAAACCGTGGGCGTTTAGATGGCTAGGCGTTTGGTTTCTAATGGGACTTAAGCGCGTTTCAGGTTTTGAAGTGGCACATAGTATTTGTGATACTTTTGTCCGTCGTCGTAGAGCTTTCCGCGGGGGTCAGCCACAAGGATCGTTGCACGTTTCGTGATTCGATTGACGTGCCCTTTGAACTGTTGGCCTTCCATCTTGAAGGTCACGACATCGCCTGGTGAAATGCCCAGTCGTTTTTTCGCGATGTCACGCGGTGTCATTAGTTGGTGATTCGATTCTGTATGGCCAAAGAACCGATTGACGATTGTCTTGAAGGGGTTTGCGGAGCAGTTTGAATCGTTCCAGATCAGCATTTCGATCAGGTGGACCATCTCATGCTCCATGATCCGTTGGAGGGCTTCCAAGCGGTCCTTGCAGGCCAGTCCGCTGACGAGGGCGGTTGTCTCGTCTTGGAAAGTTGCAAACAAGGGCGTCGTCGCGATCGCAATCTCAAACTCGACAGACCGGCTGTGTCGTTGTTTTAGCGTCTGCATGGTCGTCATGCCCCCTGAGGTGGTCATGCGCGTCGAGAGGCGAAATGAGAGAGGGCGGCTGGCTTTCTGCTCACAGAGCCGTCCGACGTGGCCGTCAAAATATTGCTCGTCCGTGACGTGGAACAGCAACCCAAGATCGGCGTTGCAGATCTCTTTGAAGTTGCCATCTTTGCAAAGCCTCGAATTGGTCAACATGTGTTGATAGACGGAGCGAGCGGCGTCTTGCCTGGCGTCCGACGAGAGTTGACGTCGACGGATGATGTTTAAAAGTTTGTTTTCGGCTGCGTTTTTCATGAAGGAAATCATGGGGTCTAGTTTCTCGCAGTTTATCGAAATTGATTAGATCAACTAAGTTCGATTCGTCAAAATATTGCAAGAGAATTACCGTTTCTTAGATTCGCATAAGTCATTGCGGGAGCCCGCAGTTGTGGTGTCACTTGGAGCTAGCTGTTTGTGGCCGGGATCATGCTCAAGTTGGATTCGCAGCCTGGTAATTTGAGCTGCGAATTGGAGCCAATGAAAGATTAAAATTGAATTTTCTAAAACGCTGGATATCCCACATCTTGTGTCTTGCATGCACTTCAATGCTGGCAAGATTTTAGGGATTTTTGTTTTGTTTGGGGCCTTAGGAAAAGCGGTGCAATGAGTAATTGTTGGGCAAGTGTTTAGGTTTTCTTGAAGAAGATAAGCCAGATGAACGATACAACTGCAAGCAAAACAAAGCACAACATTTTGTGTTGACATAATGATGAGCATCGATATATTGGGCTCCCACCACAGTTGAGAGCGACATGCAAATGCTTCAGGTCACCACCCAGTCGACGGGAAAAGGCAGTTTCGGGGCTTTGGGTAAAACTTTTGGTTAGCTTGTTTTGATCGCGATGTGGGACAGAGAATGGGGTTGTATCGGGAGGACGAAATTTCTTCACGAACACTAGATATCTAACTTGGGAATTCAGAAGCCGGCACGGATGCCTGTGTGTCGACGGCTGCAACGAAGGATTGATTTCTACTGCGAATGACCAGATGTGTCACTCGTCTGAATGATGCTACTCCAGTACCTGATGAAGCGGCTATTGAACCAGTTGGAGGGTTCAAGCGGTTTGCGAGATCGAGCGTTTCATCAGTTTGGCATAAGAGACGGTCCGGATTTTGGACAATTCGGCAAGTCATGGACAAATTAGCTAACAGGAGTGCGACGGAATGTTGAAAGCGACTCAACAGGAATTGAATGTAAGAAAACGCGATGGCCGAGTGTTATCGTTGGAGCGGAGCTTGATCACGAGCGCCATTCAAAAGGCATTTTGTGCTGAGAGAAATCTTGGCGATATTAGTGAGCTGAGTGAGAAGTTATTGGGGGAGATCGACGAAGTTACTTTGAGCGTCATTGAAGACGTAAAAACCGAAGCGGCCACCGATCAGGGCGTCTCGGTTGAGTACATTCAAGACGTTGTTGAGCGTCAATTGATGAAACGGGAGCATTTTTCGGTTGCTCGCCGTTACATTCTTTATCGTGCAGAGCACAACAAGATCCGCCAGCTGCGTGCTGAAGAGCGGATGGATAGTACGGAGCCATTTCCGGAATTGATGGTTAGCCGCGATGGCCAACTCGAGAACTTGGATTTTGATCGGTTGCGAAGCCAGGTCGCCAACGCTTGCGAAGGCTTGAACGGGACTTGTTCGTCTTCGGAGCTTTTGGAAGAAGTTGAAAAGCAGTTTTTCAATGGGATCACCCCCAAAGAGATCGGCCGGTCCATGGTTTTGGCGGCTCGTGCTCGGATTGAGCGTGACCCTGATTATGACACGGTTTCTGGCCGTCTCGTGTTGAATATCATTTACCGCGAATCGTTAGGGAAATCAGCGGCGGGTGGTGATGTGGCGGCTCTTTATAAAGAGAAGTTCGCTGAGTACATTTCGACCGGCATCGAAGCGGAGCGAATTTCTCCAGAATTGGCTACGTTCGAGCTCGACAAGTTGGCCGATGCGTTGGTTGCCGACCGGGACAACCTGTTCCCGTATTTGGGTTTGCAAACGATTTACGATCGATACTTGCTACACATCGAAGGTCGTCGTTTCGAGGCTCCCCAGTATTTCTGGATGCGGGTCGCGATGGGATTGTCGATTCAAGAAGAGAACAAAACAGATCGAGCGATCGAGTTCTACAACATCCTCTCTAGTTTCCGATTCACCTCGGCGACACCGACATTGTTCAACGCGGGAACGCTGCATCCGCAGTTGAGCTCTTGTTACTTGAGCACCGTTTCCGATGACTTGGATAGTATTTTCAAAGCGATTGGTGACAATGCCAAGCTTTCTAAGTGGGCGGGTGGATTAGGCAACGATTGGACTAATGTGCGAGCGACCAATTCGCACATCAAAGGCACCAATGGACAAAGCCAGGGTGTGATTCCGTTCCTCAAAGTCGTGAGTGACACGGCGGTTGCGGTCAACCAAGGTGGAAAACGCAAGGGTGCCGTTTGTTCTTACCTCGAGTCATGGCACCTCGACGTCGAAGAGTTCCTTGACCTGCGTAAGAACACGGGCGATGAGCGTCGTCGGACCCACGACATGCATACCGCGAACTGGATCCCCGACTTGTTCATGAAACGGGTTCATGACGAGCAAGACTGGACACTGTTCAGTCCTGACGAAGCTCCTGATTTGCATGATCTTTACGGCAAAGCGTTTGAAGAGCGTTACGTTCAGTACGAGCAGGATGCAGCCGACGGAAAGATTAAGCTAACACGCAAAGTCGCGGCCTTGGATTTGTGGCGAAAAATGTTGACACGTGTTTTCGAAACGGGTCATCCTTGGATCACTTTCAAGGATCCATCCAACGTTCGATCGCCCCAGGATCACACGGGCGTCGTGCACAGCAGCAATCTTTGCACTGAGATCTTGTTGAATACCTCGGCCGATGAAATTGCGGTTTGCAATCTCGGTTCGATCAACATGCTCAATCATGTGAAAGACGGCGAGCTGGATTTGGAGAAGCTGGAAGAGACGATCAACTCGGCTGTTCGGATGCTCGACAACGTGATCGATATTAACTTCTACCCAGCTCCAGAAGCCAAAAACGCCAACCATCGTCACCGACCGGTTGGGCTGGGCTTGATGGGTTTCCAAGACGCATTGTCGGCTTGCGGGATTAGTTACGCCAGCGAAGAAGCGGTTGATTTCGCCGACAAGAGTATGGAAGCCATCTCTTACTTTGCGATTTTGGCGTCTAGCCGATTGGCCGAAGAACGTGGGACCTACTCGACCTACGAAGGTTCGAAATGGGATCGCGGCCTGTTGCCGATCGACACGGTTGCGTTGCTTGAAGAAGAGCGTGGGATGGCGATCGACATGGATAAGAGCACGTCGATGGACTGGGATAAAGTCCGGGCGATGGTTGCTGAGCACGGCATTCGCAACAGCAATGTGATGGCGATCGCTCCGACAGCGACGATTTCGACCATCATCGGTGTGACGCAGTCGATTGAGCCGACCTACAAGCACTTGTTTGTAAAAAGCAATTTGTCTGGAGAGTTCGTTCAAATCAACGTCAAACTCGTCAATGAACTCAAGGCCCTTGGGCTTTGGGATGACGATATGCTTGAGAAAATCAAGTATTACGATGGTGCGTTGGGCGAGATTCCTGGTTTGCCGGAGAATATCAAAGGCCGTTATGCAACCGCTTTTGAAATCGATCCTAGCTGGATCATTCGTTGTGCCAGTCGCCGCCAAAAGTGGATTGATATGGGCCAATCGCTTAACCTGTATCTGGGGCAGCCTAGCGGACGCAAGCTTGACGAGATGTATCGTCTGGCTTGGCAGTCAGGTCTCAAGACGACTTATTACTTGCGTTCCTTAAGTGCGACGCAGGTCGAGAAGTCGACGGTCGACATCAACAAGTTTGGTGTTCAGCCTCGTTGGATGAAAAACGCAAGCTCTTCAGCGAAGATCGAGGTTGAGCGTCAGCCTGAGGTTCAGCAGTGCAGCATCGACACTCCTGATTGCGAAGCTTGCCAGTAGATTAAAATCAATGCCCGCCGTCCCTGTGGGGCGGCGGGCTTTTGATGCCAGTGAAATTCAGCGTCCTCGTACGGCTGATCTTCAGTGGTTGAGGAGGGTCGGATTGGAATGAAGAAATTTGGTTTGAGTCTTCGTTTTACCTGATTTGAGCCGTTGGACGTGGAAAGAATGTCATGGATGTTCGTTCTTAAAACAACGGCAGAATTCGGCAGCCAAACAAACCTCAGTCGTTCATATAAGAAACCTTTTTTGCATGGAGTCGCAATCATGGCTACGGATATTCAAGAATCAAGATTAGGTAAAGAGAGTCGCGTTGAAGCAAGTGAAAAACGCTTGATCAACTGTACGCAAGTCGACGTCAATCAGTTGATGCCGCTGAAGTACAAATGGGCGTGGGAGCACTATGACAACGGTTGTGCTAACCATTGGATGCCCACCGAAGTCGGAATGAACAAGGACATCGAGACTTGGAAATCCGATGAGCTCACTGCAGACGAGCGTCGGGTTATCATGCGGAACCTGGGGTTCTTTTCGACGGCAGAAAGTTTGGTTGGAAACAACCTCGTTTTGGCCGTTTTCAAGCATGTGACTAATGCGGAGTGCCGCCAGTACTTGCTGCGTCAAGCGTTTGAAGAAGCGGTTCATTCGCACACGTTTCTGTACATCGTTGAAAGTCTGGGCCTCGACGAAGGCGAAGTCTTCAATATGTACAACGAAGTTCCGGCAATCGCTCGTAAAGACGCGTTTGAAATGGAACTGACCAAAGAGATCATGGAGCCCGATTTCACGACGGAAACCTTTGAAGGCGCTCAGGCGTTGCTCAAGAACTTGATTGGTTTTTACATCATCATGGAAGGGATTTTCTTCTATACTGGGTTTGTGATGATCCTTTCATTCCACAACCGGAACTTGATGAAGGGGATCGGCGAGCAATTCCAGTACATCCTCCGGGATGAGTCGATTCACCTTAATTTTGGCATCGACTTGATCAACGGAATTAAGGCTGAGAATCCTGAGCTATGGACACCCGAGTTCCAACAGCAAATGGTTGACCGTATTCGCGAGTCGGTTGAACTTGAGTTGGAATACGCCAGAGATTGCCTGCCTAACGGAATTCTTGGTTTGAATGCGACTTTGTTCCGTGACTATGTTCAGCACGTTGCCGATCGTCGTCTTGAGCGAATTGGATTGCCTGTTCAGTACGACAGTCCCAACCCATTCCCGTGGATGAGCGAGACAATGGATTTGGCCAAAGAAAAGAACTTCTTTGAAACTCGTGTGACCGAATACCAAGCGGGCGGACAGCTTGATTGGAATAAGTAAACGGATCATTGATCGCCGATCAAGTTGTTTTTGATGGGCGTTGAAGAGTTTTAATCATTAAGCCGTTGCGTCATCGCAGCGGCTTTTTTGCGCGCGGAATCTCATGTTTCGATGGACTGGGCCGTGATTTAAAGGTTGGGATAAGGTCGGCGATTACTGAAAACCCGGCGCGTAGGTGAGTTGGACACAGAAATTATCTTCACTTGGCTTAGCGGCTTGTTGATTTAGTATTCGAGGCGATGGATAGTTGAGAAATAAATACCGTGTTTATGAGATCTCAAAACGAAAAAACCACCATCGCATTCGACAATCCGCGGTAGCGAGACTCGTCAAGAGTTTCGGCAGCCCAAAATTCCGAAAGTCTTGACGACTGTCGCTACAAGCACTCGTTCGTTTGGGCACAGTCGGGAAATGAAACTCGAGTTGATGGCAGATTTCAATACTAAAAAACGACCATCAGATTTGACAATCAGGCACGACTTCCTCATTTAACCGCAAAACCCAAACAGGGGTTTAGTTTGTTGAGCGCACCTAAACGATTAGCCGGCAGGCGTCGGTGAAAAACGCTGAGCGATTGCCATCGCGGGCACATAATCAATCAATCAAGCCAAGCCACTTTCTTGGAGCGGTTGTCACGATTGCGCAATCCCTAGTTGCCACTGCGCCGTCTTGATAGGAATAACTGGTAAGGACTGCAATCGGATCACGATCATGACGTTGGCTTCCGAAAACAAACAAGGTGTCTTTTTAACTTTGAAGTCGAGGTCCTCGTGAACAGTCCTAACCTTGGTTCTGGTTCTTGCCAGCCGTTCTCTGCCGAAGTGGTCGCTTCGACGGGGCCAGCCAAAACGGCCACAAATTCGAATTCAGAACCCTCGACTCCGCGTTCCGATTATTTGGATCAGGTGTTGGCTCGGATCGACGGATGTGCGATGTGGGTGCAGGATGAATTGGCGGAATATGCCACTGCAGATTCTGGTGAAAACGCGAGCCCTCGCACCGACTATCTCTTGTCTGTGGTGATTCCCGTTTATAACGAGATTGATACGATTGGTCGGATTCTGGCACGGGTTGCGGCCTTGCCCTTAAATCTCGAACTCGTGATCGTTGATGATTTCAGTACCGATGGAACACGGGAAGTACTAAACCAGCTCGTCGGATTGCCGAATGTGAAGATCATTCTTCAGGAGAAAAACCAAGGCAAGGGTGCGGCGTTGCGGGCTGGATTCGAGCACTTTGGAGGCGACTATGTCCTCGTCCAGGATGCCGATTTAGAATACGATCCGAGAGACATCCCCCGCTTGATCCAACCGTTGTTGAGGGGCGAAGCCGACGTCGTTTACGGTTCTCGTTTTATCGGTGAGGAGCTTCAGGATGAGTCGTGGGTACACCGGGCTGGGAATGCGTTCTTGACTGGAGCCTCCAATCTGTTCAGCGGTCTCAAGTTGACCGACATGGAAACCTGCTACAAAGCCTTCACACGAGAAGTGATTAAGAACATTGAAATCGAGCAAGACCGATTTGGGATCGAGCCTGAGATCACCGCAAAACTTGCCCGGCGTGGCTATCGGTTCACCGAAGTGCCGATTTCCTACGACAGTCGCGGTTACGACGAAGGCAAGAAAATCGGCGTCAAGGATCTGATCAATGCGATATATTGCATTGGCCGTTACGGGATTTCCGACTAAATCTCGTCGGCGGATTCTGGCTCGCTTGCCTCAGGTGCAAGGCGAGCAACAATGGATTGCTAAGTGTGCATTCGGCGACACGTCGTTGCGATGGAATTGGTCTGACCCGAGGAACAAATGCAATCTCGACTCCTTACGCTCGCCTTCATCATGTTGGCCGTTTTGACTTGCCTCCAGTCGGCGTTCGCTCAGAGTGACAAACGCAGGATGGTGTTCCTGTCCATTTCCGCTGACACAAAAGCCAGGGTCGGTTCACAGCAAGAGTGGATTGAGATGCTACAGGGCGTGGGGGCCGATCGAGTGAGTTCCAAAACGGCTAGGTTGGGCATTGCGGGTGTCAAAGAAACCGAGACAACACGTGGGACGGTCGTTTCAGTGACGGGGTTCATTGAGGGAACCAAGTTAAAACTGCCAGGCGGCACGTTTTCGTTGCGAGACAAAGCCGGGATTCGAAACTTGATTCAGAAAATCCGGGACGACGGCGCTCGGGTCGCGTTGGCGGAGAAAAAAGCGTTTGGATTGACTTCGGAACAACTGGTTTACTTGCACCAGAAATTCGCTCAACGAGTTGATTTTTCCACCAAGGGTCAAAACGCGGGCGAAGTCATCGGAAAGCTCGTGGCGAAATCAGGCATTAATTTGGTGCTTGATCCGGCTGCCCGGGCTGCGGCTAGCGGCGATGAAGTTGTCTCTGAAGAACTCAATGGCATGTCGATCGGGATGGCTTTGGCCACCATCGCACGTCCTTTGGGATTGGTCGTTGAGCCGAAACGTGAGCAAGGCAAGCCGATTGAGGTGCACTTGCTCGACTCCACGCGAAGCACCGAGAACTGGCCGATTGGTTGGCCGATCGAACAGCCGCCGGTTTCGGTCGAGCCGAAACTATTCGTTCAAATTCCAATCCAGATTCAAAACTTTCCTCTGGAAGACGTGCTCAAAGCGTTGGAAAAACGGGCCAAAGTGCCGTTCTTTTTTGATCACAATAGCATGGCCCGGGAAGGCATTGAATTAGCCGATGTGAAAGTGACGGTGGCTTCCAAAAAGATTGCGATCCTGACCGCTGTTTCACGGGCCCTCAAGCAGACCAAGCCGAAGATGTTTTACGAAATTCGGCTAGATGAAACGGGCAAACCGTTTCTCTGGTTGTCGGTGCGGTAGGGGGCGTTGGCAGCCGGCTTATTTCTGAGCGGCGTTGAATCCGCGGGGAGCTGGCTTGCGCGGTTGGATCGGATCGGCATCCAAGTGGATTCGCATCTCAACGCCACTCAACGGTTGCAACACCCATTGCTCGCCATCCCGGCGGTTTTGGATTTTGGCTTTGACCAAGTACCTTGATCCGCCCACGGCTTCCAGCTTGCAATTTGAGATGACGCCCTCGAAAGTTGCGGTTTGATCGCGAGCAAGTTTCGCCGTAACGGTGACGGGGTGATTGATGAATTCTGCTGGATTGAGCTCAGAACTTGCGATGGTCCCCTGGACCCAGAGGACATCCATGCGGGCGATTCGAATCACTTCGTCGCCGGGTTGGACGTACTCTTGTTTCTTCTTATAGACTTCCAAGACGTAAGCATCGTACTCAGACCTCAAAACGTGGCGGTTGATATGCGTTTCTGCTTCGAGAACTCTGGCGGTGGCCATGAGTTTTTCGAGCCCAGCGTCCAGTTGCTCGTCTTTCGCTTTTTCCATTTTCAGTTTGGCGATATCTCGCGAGTATTCCGCCATGAGGACATCTGAGGGTGACTTCGACCTGGTCTCAGCAAGTCGTTTGATTTTTATAGCTTCAATATCTGCAACGCGATATTCCTTGTCTGCGGCACGGATCCCGATCGTATCTTTGGCGGCTCGATCGGCGATTTGAAATTGAAGTTTTGCTTGTTCCAGGACCCGTTGCGCGAGCGAGTCATCGATCTTGCCAATGACTTGTCCCGCTGAGATGGAATCGCCCTCTTGAACACTTAGCGACTGGATCACGCCCGGCTCTTGCGCGGGTAGCTTGATTTCATCGATAGTTTGTACGGTTCCCGCGAGATCGAATTTGCCTTCCGTTTGGCTGCGGGTGTACGTGTCCTGAATTGATTGTCGGGGAGGGGGCGTTGAATAGCTGACTGGTCTGCCTGGAAACTGGCCGTTGGCCGGAGGGCTGGGAAACTGCCCGGGAGTTTGTCGTTGCTGCATTGGCTGGGTTTTTCTAAGCGGTTGCAGCGTCGACTGTGCCATCCGATTGGTTGGCCCTAACGCAGGTCGTTTAGTTGATCGAAACGGAATCTGTTGGTGTGTGGGGTGGGCGGTGGTCGTCTGAGAACCCGTCTCGCTTTCAATCCCAGTGGAACCAGAGTCATGACTGACAATCGGGGCTGGGGAATTGCCGCCTGAGTTTTGTGCATGCAGTGAGTTGCACATAAAAACGGCAGTGCCGCATAAGAACGCGAGGCTGGAAATTCGAAGCATTGAACTATTCGTCATCGGACACCCACAAAAAAGCTGTTTCACCAAAGAAACGGAGGCGTTTCACCAGGGAAACGGAAGCGTTTCACCAGGGAAACGGAAGCGTTTCACCAGGAAAACGGAAGCCATAAAAAAGTAATTCATAAACCGCAGCATCATCAAAATCGGCACGACTGGACGAGATGTTGAGGCAGCGCAGCCTAAGCCGGAATGTCGAACTATACGAGCTAGCAGCGTGTGGGCGGCGTGAGAAATGAGACAATTTTTGTTAATTGGAGTGGTTAGCCAACAAAAATAAAGGGTGCCAAGATGGACAGTATGACCATGATTGATCCGATCGCTAGCTTGCCGACGGTTCCTAGCAGTCTGCCAGCGAAGGCGGCGCCGCCAATCTTGACGCTTTCCTTCATAGGTTTACCGACCCAATTTTCCCCAATCATTGCCCCGACGGACGCCCCGATGCATGCGAACAAAATGGATCCGATCAGCATGCCGACCAGTGGGATCGGAATTGGAATGCCACAGATTGCCCCTGCGATTCCTCCAATGACTGAGCCTACGACGGACAGCGTTGCACCGCGTCCGGAACCCCCCAGTTTTTTGGTTCCGAAGACCGAGGCCCCGAATTCAATCGCTTCTCCGACCAGAGCCAGCAGCACGAGTGCCAGAATAACCATCCACGAGAATTGATAGCTGGCGGGGCTAAGAAAGAACCACACGAGGCTGATCACAACGATCCCCCAATTGCCTGGCATTCCAATCAAATTGATACCCCAGGCCGCCATGATGCCCAGGATAAAGAGAGTTAGCCAAACGTAGATCATGGGTTTGAGCGTCGATGAATTGCGATATAAGATGTTGGACGTCGAAACGTGGCCTCCCCGATCACTCAAGGGATCAGTCAGAGCCAGCGATTCTATTCGTTTCTGCTCGCAAGATCTTGGGAATCTAAAACCAAAACATCAAACTAGATTGGATGGTTTCAAACATCTCGTGAAAGATGACATATCCAATTGAACGTGTGCCACATTGGACTTTGGCCGTGACTCGGGTTTCGGAGCGAAGTAGTTCCGGGTCGATTTTGTCATTGGGAAATGAGACGCGAATCAACGCGGTGTTTCCATCATCGGAATAGACATCGAGTTTTTCATCGATATCCAGCAGGATTCCTTCGTATTCGGTCCCCGGGTTAGAGACGAGTCCGAACGTGACTTTGAGAGGCGTGTCAGATTCACGTTTGGCTTTGATGAGATGGGCCAGGCGACGCTCTGGCATTTCCAGTTCGACCAGCCATTGCGTTGCCGGGTCGACGACCGTCATCAGATTTTGGCCACGCGTGACAGGTCGGTGCATCAGATTTTGTCGCGCGTTCCAGTTGATGACTCGCCCACTGGCCGGACTGGTGATGGTCAACAGTTGTTGTTCTTGCACGCGAATGTTGCGCTCGGCGATGAGGCTCTTGATTTCTGCTTCGGCGTATCTTATTTTGCCTGCGACTTCTGTTTCTTCCGATGTACTCAAGCGTCCGGAATTTAGCAGGCTGCCATTGGAAGCGATATCTTGATTGAGTACTGAGATTTTTCCATCGATATCGTTGATCGCCAATTCGATGTCGTTGTTTCTCATAACAGCCAGCTGCTGGCCCACTTGGACCATCGTGTCGCCATTGTTGGAGACATAAATCTCATCCATGGTCCCGTCGACTTTGGCGAAGACCTCGTGTTGAGTTTCCGGGATCAGGCTACCTTTTGCGCCCAGTCCAAACGCATAGGGGAAGAGCGAAAAGAACGCACCGGCGGTGGCAATCGCAAGCAACACGGTGGCAGTTTTCGCGCGATTCCCTGCACGAAACGCCGAGGTCATTTTGCCGATCGATTTCCAAACTGGCATCAGCAAGATACTGTTGTGCTCGGCTGAATTTGTCAAAGCCGTTTGGCCGTGTTGCACGACGATCTCAGTTCGTTTCTCCATTGCCGGCGTGATTCGCGAGTCTTTCAGTTGCTCGACGATCAACGCTCCGATGGCTTTGCGTTTTTGTTGGTTGGCGATTTTCGGATCGTCAGATTCGATGATCGTTTCCATCAAGGGGATAATCGCCAGCATTTTCGTATGCGATTTATCCACGTAGGCATGCATCTTGTTTTCGATTTGCGGCGGCAGGTCGCCGTCTTCACCGGTGTACCAAAGCGGTTGCCCGGCTTTGATGACGGTTGCGGCCAAGTCTCCCAGCGTTTTGACTTGTTCGGCTCGTCGTTCGATTGAATCGAGACCGCTGACGGCTTTGATTCGGCACTGTCGGCCAGTTCCAATCGCCACGCTCGCTCGATCGCAATCGATCAGTCGTCGGCCTTCGTTGGCGATTGCGTAAACCGTTTGCTCGGTGTCGAGTCCTTGGTGGACAATTCGCATAAACTGTTCGAGCTGTTGCCACATTGACTGTTGTTCGGCGAAGGACCGAATCCGCTGGTTCCGCAAAAAGTCACTGGCGATGTCACACATCTGCATCAAGAACCGAACGTAGCCACGTTGGGTCGTGGGGCCGGCGCCGGGTCGTTGGAATATTTCAACCAGCCCGATGGTGGTGTTGTCGATCTTCAGCGGGCCGACGATCAGCAGATATTCTGTCGGGTTACCGGGAAGTTCATCGCCGTTGGAACCCGAGTCTGGCCCGATCAGAGTTGGCTCGCCGGCATCCGCAAGTTTCTGCAACAACCGGCCGTGTCGGGCTTGGGCCTTTTTGTCTTTGGCGAGTTTTGTTTTCTTGAGGTTGATTTGATAGTGAAGTTTGAGAGGGGACTCGGCTGACTCGCGAATCCAGATCCCTCCCCCGATCGAGGCTAGGGCACTGGTCGTGCGGGTCAGGAACCCTTCATAGAAGTCCTCAACGTTGCAGTCTGATTTCGCGAGGTCCGCGATTTCCTGGACGAGGTTACGAATCTGATTTTTGGTTTGGTCAACCAGTTGGGCATCGACGTCATCGTGGGGAGTGGCCGCTGCATGCGACGGCTTGCTTGGCCGATTCTTGAACCGGCTGGGGATCTCGTTTGAGCTATCCGGTTCAGGTGTGGGAACCTGCACAGAATCGAACTGGGGATTGTCGGTGTCGATTGGGGCGACGCCGTCGGAATCGGGTTGGCTGGGGGAATCGTGTGTCATCTAAACCGCAGTTCGTCTCGAATGCCGATGGACAGTTACACCATGTTTGCGTGATAATCAACGCAGCGGCGAACTGTCCCGAAATTCCGGGAGTTTGACAACCTCGATTGTGTCGAGCGTCCTTTTAATCGCTTGACAGCATCAACCAGAAATTGAAGATCGGCCACATCGGACCGAATAGAAGGTTGGATTGGCGGAGAATGGTAGTTTGGGGTGTTGCGGAATCGACGTTCGTGGGCAACGTGGGTGTCGAGATAAAGTGGTGATAGCACGGGCTGACCACTTGGTATTTTGGTTTATCTTTTTGGCTTTCAAATGCGACTTATTGGCGATTTAAGCAATTCACAACAAGCGGAAACTTTCGCGGCTTTTCTGTTGGTCAAAGGGATCGAAACTCAAGTCGACGCTGACGACGCTCAGATCGAAATTTGGGCCAAGGACGAAGACCGGTTCGAAGAGGCGTTGGGTGATTTCAAAGAGTTTCAGCAGAACCCTTCCGACGCAAAATACGTGTCGTCGGTGCAGCAGGCCAAAGCGATTGTCAGAGAAGAGGACAAGAAACGCCAGAAGATTCAGAAGAACATCGTCAAGGTCTCAGGCGGCAACTTGCCTCGCCGTCGCCGGTGGACGGTGATCTTGATTGGAGCTTGTGCGATGGTTGCCTTAGCGACGGAATTTGGGGAGTCTGGTGTCAGTCAGACCCATAAGGTCTATCAAGCGTTGCAATTTGTTTATGTCCCGGCCCCAGCGAGCTTGGAATTAATAAAGAATGCGGAAAAGAATGCGGCGAATCTTCCTGATAGCCTGAGTCTGCGTTTTGCTAGTTTGAAACGGGGCGAGGTCTGGCGGCTGGTAACAACGATCTTTATTCACTTGGGCGTGTTCCATCTCCTTTTCAATATGTATTGGTTGTTTCTGTTTGGCACGATGATTGAGCACCGCTATGGTTCGTTGAAATTCATGGGGCT
>JBLINZ010000009.1:0-36299 GCA_047639375.1 Mariniblastus sp.
AGTTACGGGTACATCAACTACTCAGCCATTTCGAGCGACATTCACGACCCGCAAATCAATTTGTACGGTGGTGAAGATCGGATGTGGATCTCTCCCGAAGGTGGCCAGTACTCAGTGTTTTTTGATCCCGATGTTGAGATGTCGTATGCGAATTGGCGGACGCCGGCGTGTCTTGATTCCGAGCCGTTTGAGTTGGTCAAGCAAGACGAGTGCTCGGCGAGTTTTTCACGTCAGGCCACATTGGTAAATTGGAGCAAGACCGAATTCGCGGTCAAAATGGACCGAGAAGTCGTGCTTTTGGGCCGGGAAGTCGCCAGTCAGTATCTGGGCGTTTCGCTCGTTGGATTACGATTCGTCGCTCACGAAAGTCGCAATACGCTGACTAATCAAGGCGAGGTGAGTTGGGCATCGGAAACCGGATTGATCGGAATCTGGATGCTTTGCATGAACAAGCCATCGCCTGGTTCGACGCTGTTGGTGCCTTTCAAGCAAGGGCCGGTCGAGTCGCTGGGGCCAGTGGTCAACGCCGATTATTTTGGCAAGCTTGACGAAACCCGGTTGCTTGTCGACGAATCACAGGGCCTAATTTACTTCCTCGGCGACGGAAAGATGCGGAGCAAGCTGGGCCTGTCCTATCAGCGGGTTCAGCCTTGGTTGGGCAGTTGGGATAAGAATCGCGGCGTGCTGTCGGTGGTTCAGTTCAACTTGCCGGAGTCAGCGCCCGAGGGCTACAACAATAATCTGTGGGAGCTACAAGACGAGCCATACTCTGGCGATGTGATCAACGGGTACAACGATGGCCCTAACGAGTCGGGCGGCCAGTTAGGCGGTTTTTTTGAATTGGAAACCATCAGTCCCGCGTTGTCGCTTGGCCCAGGCGAATCGTACACGCATGTCCATCGGACCGTGCGAATGGAGGGCGATCGAGCTGCCTTGTCGGAGGTCGCCGAATCTGTGTTTGGCGTTTCGCTGGATGAAATTGAGAGCAAATTCGGTGAGGTGCCGCCTCCCACCTAGTCGTGAGCTAGTTCTTTTTGTCGCGCCGGTCCCGCCGAGCGTCTTGCACTTGTTGCCGCTGCTGTTCGGCCATTCGACGCTGTTGATCTCGTTGGACCTGTTCGCGTTGAGCACGTTGGGCCTGTTCATGATTTGCTTGATCGGTCCGTCGCTGTTGCTCTTGAGCGCGTTCTCGTTGTTCTCGTTGAGTACGCTCCTGAGCCTGCCGAGCCGCCATTTCCGCTTGTCGCTCCTTCTGCGATTTAGCTCGGGCGAAATCCTCCCGGTTGCGTTGGGTTTCGGCTCGCTGTGTTTGTAGCCTGGCCTGCTCTGTCGATAGTTTTAATTGCTCGGTGCGTACTCGTTCTTCGCGTGCCCGCGCAACCTCGTTTCGCTGACGACGGGCCGAAAGTTCGGTGGCGTCGATTTGCAAGTTTCGATTGCGATCATACGAATTGGTTGAGTCTGTTCTAGGTTTCAATCGTTGGAAATTTGAGCGATTGAGCTGGGTGGCAAGACGCTGCTCTTCCCGACGTCTGGCTTGATCGTAAGCTCGTTGATTGGCTTGCGATTGGCTGAATGTCAAATTGGAAGCTAGTCCGTAGTCGGAGTCGACGGATTCACCCCGCCGTAGTTTCTGTTCGACCTGGAGATTCCGTGCCGGCCTTCGATCCGCCGGAGATGCAGCTCGATCGACTGAAGTCGATGGGGAGGGAGATGTTTGTCCGATCGACCTGTTGGGTGAAAAGTTTCCTGTCGAGCCTGACGCCCGTTGGTTGTTGAACTGGTACGTCGGGCGGGCAATCTGGGCACGGTCGTCTTTCAGAAATCCATTGACCCAATTGAACCCTGTCGGGGAATCTTTCCAATACCCAGCGACCCATCGCGTATTCGCTGGAAGACTTTTCCAGTGTCCGTCGATCCACACGAAATCAAGGTCTGAAGGATTCCAAGCGAGGTAGCCGGGGATCCAGTGTGAGTCTTTCGACGGGCGTGGCCCCGGCACGTCCGGCATGATTTGCTGATTGTTTTTAGGCACGCTCTCGATCGGGTTGGGCTGCAAATTGAGTTTAGCGAGAGCGTTTGAAGAATTGACGGTGTCTTGCGTTTTGGGGAATGCGATCCCAGTTCCACCAACACCACAGACGATCAACACAACCGCAACAATGAACGAGGAGCAATTCGAAACCCCTTGGCGTCGGGGTGTCGGTGTTCGCGGTTTGGGGTTGAAGATTTCCATGGTTAGCCTGAGGCTGAATGTCGTTGAAAGCAGAGAATGCTGCCGATAGACAATCGGAATGATCCTCAATGCTGAGGCCTGGCAAGTCTCTCGGATCAGCAATCGCTGAGCCACCAGTAGAAATTAACGGAGACAAATAGTCAAAAACTATCTGATTGAAGATAGTTTTTTTTCAAGAAATGCTGGCAGCAAACTGGCAAAATGGGATCACATGATTGATTGGACGTTCCCAATCATTTGGCCTGATTGGGTGTCCCCAATCTTTCGGCGTTTCTTGTTTTTCGGCGTTCCTAATCGTTCAACTTTAAAGGCAGTTGCCATGGCCAATTCTTCCAATCTCGATTTCAATCAATTGGCACAACGGGCCGTTGATTTGGCGGCAGATATCTTAAGTGCCTCGCGAGATAAGGAAACTTCTCAGGAACGCTCTCGTTCGGCGATGATGGCTCGGATGATGCGTGACGAGCCCGGCAAGAAATTTACGCTGGCGATGGCGGATCAAGTGTTGCGAATTAACCGTCCCGCTCGTGCCGCCGATCGGATGAATCGCTTGATCGGCGAATACGGTGTGCCAAAGTATTTCTCGGGTGCCGATCAAGCGGCGTTGCGGATTGGAAATCAAGTCGCGGACTGGCTGCCGAAAACTGTGATGCCCCAAGTCAAAAAGAGAGTTCGCAAGGATTCAGAACACGTCATCATTTCGGCTGAGGACAAGGAGTTCTCGAAATACCTTTCCTGGCGGAAAGAGGCCAACGTTCGAGTGAACTTCAATCAGTTGGGCGAAGCGGTCTTAGGCGACCATGAAGCCGAACGGCGGCTTCGTGATAACATCAAGCGATTGATTGATCCGGGCGTGGATTACATCTCCATCAAGTTATCGGCGATCGCGAGCCAGATAAGTTTGATCGGATACCAGCAAACCATTGAGGAGATCAAGCCACGGTTGCGGGCGATCTATCGGGCTGCGATTTCGGGCGGTGGTCCAGGCAGCCCCAAATTTGTCAATTTGGACATGGAAGAATACCGTGACCTTCACTTGACCGTCGATGTGTTCAAGCTGGTGATGGACGAGCCAGAGTTTGACAAGTTCGAAGCCGGGATCGTGTTGCAGGCTTATCTGCCCGACTCCTATATTGCCCTGCAGGATTTGACAGAATGGGCCAAGCAGCGGAAGCAGCGGACCGGAACGGGCATCAAGATTCGGTTGGTAAAGGGCGCTAACCTTGCGATGGAGCAGGTGGAAGCTGCGCGTGAAGACTGGCCACAGGCACCGTACGGGAGCAAACTCGAAGTCGACGCCAACTATAAGCGGATGCTTGAATTTGCTTGCCAGCCAGAAAACGCTGCAGCCATCCGAATCGGCGTTGGAAGTCACAACTTGTTTGACATCGCGTTCGCCATGCTCTTGCGTAATTTTTACGACGTGGAGAGTCAAATTGAATTCGAAATGTTGGAAGGCATGGCCAATGCGCAAGCGGAAGAGATTCGTCAGCGAACCGGTGGAATGCTGGTGTACGCTCCGGTCGTGATGGACGCCGAATTCGAAGCCGCGATCGCCTACCTCGTGCGACGGTTGGACGAGAATACGGCCCCTGGAAGTTTTCTTGGCGCGTTGTTTGCGCTCAGGGAAGGAACAGCGGAATGGGAGCAGCAAAAAAATGCGTTTCTGGCGGCGGTTGATTTGGCTTTGGATCCCGAGCTCAGCACGGGGCCCAACCGAATTCAAAATCGGCTAACGGAATCGCCACAGCCGCAACCGGCTGACCAGCCGTTTCGCAATGAGCCCAACACGGATTTCTCGCTTCCTGCGAATCGCACCTGGGCTGAACAGATCATGGGGAAATGGAAGAACATCGAACTCGCTCCAATTCCAATCCAGATCGGCGGTCAGTTCCAGTCGGAGAATCTCACCGGTAAAGGCAAAGATCCCTCGCGGCCGATGTGCAATGCGTATACCTTCTGTCAGGCCAATCGAAGCGACATCGAAACAGCGCTCAAGACCGCCGTCGAAGCTCAGCCCGGTTGGGAAAAAGCTGGCGTCGCAGCTCGAGGTGAGATTCTGAGAAAGTCCGGCGCCGTGATGGCGGCCCAGCGTGGTGACACGATCGGAGCGATGCTGCTCGACGCCGGGAAGAACATCCGGGAAGCCGATGTTGAAATCAGCGAAGCCGTTGATTTCGCCAACTACTACGCCTTGAGTTTAGATGAACCGGGTTGGGATGATGGAACTTCAGGAACTGCGTGCGGCGTAGTCGTGGTGACGCCTCCTTGGAATTTCCCTTACGCGATTCCGGCAGGGGGCGTGTTGGCGGCGCTAGCGGGTGGGAACACCGTGATTTTGAAACCTGCTCGAGAATCGGTGCTCACCGCCTGGATGCTGGTCCA
The DNA here is from genome assembly GCA_047639375.1 of Mariniblastus sp. Classification (GTDB taxonomy): domain Bacteria; phylum Planctomycetota; class Planctomycetia; order Pirellulales; family Pirellulaceae; genus Mariniblastus. Next base: position 4,622 of record JBLINZ010000009.1, read on the forward strand.
GCAACTCTGGGAAGCCGGCGTTCCCAAAGACGTGCTGCAATTCGCGCCCACGGTTAATGGGGAGACGGGCAAAGCGCTGGTTGCTGATAAGCGGGTCGGGGCAGTCATTTTGACGGGCAGTGTTTTCACGGCTCAGATGTTCCAGTCGTGGCGGGCGGGCATTCGGTTGTACGCCGAGACCAGCGGCAAGAACAGCTTGGTCGTGACCGCCGCCGCCGACTTGGATTTAGCGATCAAAGATCTCGTCCTCGGCGCATTTGGCCATGCCGGTCAGAAATGTTCGGCCACGAGTTTGGCGTTGGTTGAAAAAGAAGTCTACGACAGCCCCAAGTTCATTCAGCAGCTCAAGGACGCTGCCGAGAGTTTGAAAATTGGTGGATCATGGGATCCCTCAGCTACCGTGACACCGGTCATTCGAAAGCCAGATCAGGACCTGGAAAAAGGGCTGACACAATTACAGGCCGGCGAGTCGTGGTTGGTCGAGCCAAAGATGATCGATAGCAACCCGTGCCATTGGAGCCCCGGTATTCGGATGGGAGTCAAGCCCGGGAGTTGGTACCACACGACGGAGTGCTTTGGCCCGGTGTTAGGAATTATTCGCGTCGAAAATTTTGAGCACGCCATCGAGATTCAAAATAGTAGTGAATTCGGTCTGACGGGTGGACTGCACTCGCTTGATCCGAAAGAGATTGCGATTTGGCGAGAAAAAGTCGAAGTCGGAAACGCGTACATTAACCGCTCGACGACCGGTGCGATTGTGCGCCGTCAGCCGTTTGGCGGTTGGAAAGATTCCTGCGTGGGGCTAGGCCACAAGGCGGGTGGCCCCAGTTACGTTTCGACCTTTTTAGATTGGGCAGAGGACAGCTTGCCGACTCTGAGTGCGACTCCGGCCAGCGAAGTTCGCTCTACGCTTAGCCGTTTATGCACTTGGCTGGGCGAGGCATCCGCGGCGAGATTGAAGGCAGCGGCTGAGAGCTATGCGTTTTGGTGGGACCACGAATTCGTCCGTGAACACGACCCGTCGCAGATTCATGGCGAGACGAATGATTTCCGGTATCGTGCCCGACCGTGGCACCTGATCAGATTTCATTCGATTGAGGACATGAAGAACTTCGAGGATCCAGCGTTGATCGCTTTGGCCTGCCAAACCGCCGGCCTGCCGTTGATGGTCAGCGTTCCTGAGAAAACCGAAGAAGCCATCCGATTTGCCAAATCGATTGGCGTCAACTTGGAGGTTGAGTCCGCTGACCAATTAGCGGTCCGCTTAAAAGGACTACGTGGCGGGACAATGAGAATTTTTGGAGCCTACGATGCAACGCAGTTTTCGCCATCTGAGATCGGCAACTTGCCCATCCTCAGACCATCGGCGATGGCCAACGGTAGGGTCGAATTGCTGAATTACTTGAGAGAGCAAGCGATCTCGGAAACCGTTCATCGCTACGGCAACATTTTTGACTAGCGTCGATTAGTTATTATTTGGATTTGGGATTCGGAGCGATTGTCCGGCCATTTTACCGCTCGCCACGGTTGTCTCAATTCCAGCGTTGGCTCGCCTTAAAACGGCTATCCTTGGATTGAGCTTTGACAATCACAAGCTGTGATTGGATTGATCCAACGATTCTGGCGTGACCCGCATGTACTGGTTGGAGTCACGGTTCCATTGGTACTCGCCGCTATGCGATTCCCACCAGGCGTCGATGGATTCCAATTCGGAGTTGGGCAGTATCGACTGCAATCGCGACGCGATGGCTTCGAATTCCCGGTAGTGACGGGCTAAGAATGGAACGTTGCGAGTCAGTTCATGCCGCGCCACGGTGGCTTTGAGCGGGGCGAGTTTTGCTAGTATTCGCTTGATTCGTTGTCGCGATTCCGGATGACCTGGTTTTGAATCGATGAGAAATTGATGGGAGCCGCTGCCTAATTGCAGCAATTGGTGTTCGGCCTCCTGGCGGGCTTCAAATTTTTCGCTTGCCAGTTGGTCGATCAAATCGCCCATATCCTGCTGGGACGCTCGGGTGGGTTGAAGCATCGAATTCACATAGGTAACCAACAAGCTTTGTGTTTGCAGGTATTCGTTTTCAATTTTCTGGATGTCCTTGATGACGGTTGCATCAAAAACAAAACTTCCTCGTTTTTCAATTCGAGCGAATTCCTGCCCCTGGTCGTCAAGAAACAAAAAACCAACGTGGTTGTATCTAAAATCGTATTTCCGAGTGATTGCGGTTTCATTGTCTCTGGAGTCGTGCTGGAAAAACTGAAACCGTCGAGTCAATTTAGCAAACTCTTCGTTTTCGGAAGGAGACTTGTCCAAGCCTTTGCAGAACCGTCGTCAGATTGAGTCGAACATGTAGACCATTACCGGTTTGCCAGCGGCCATTGAATCTGCCGCCGCCGCTTGGAGTACTTTCAGCGTGACTCGTTGTAGAGTTTTGTTTTCTTGTGCGGCGCCGATTGAACTTAGGCCTGAGATTGCCAAGCAAACGGCCAAGATGAGATGCGGGCAACGGTGAATAATTCGTTTCATTTGAAACCATGTTTCTGAATGAACATTTCGTAACCGGACTGCCACGACCTTAACCGATCCTGGGTTTGATTAAAAGCGAATCAGAATCTACTTTGGCGATCGTGACGAGCAACGTGCCCCGCCTCCCGGGACGCAGTTTAGACGCCTCGCATTTGCCGAGCGAGTTTGTGGAAACACACGTCAAGTGCACTCTTGGCCGGCAATCGGCCTATCCTAACGCGTTAGTACTTAAAGTGGCGAATTTGCTCGCCGCGTGATCCGATATCCGTCATGGCTTCGATTCCGATCTCGAGATGCATATCGACCCAATTGTTAGTCACGATTTCATCGGAAGCCTCAGTCTTCACACCTTCGGGAGTCGTTGGGACATCCGAGACCAAGAGCAAGGCCCCGCGCGAAATGGCGTTGTAGTGCCCGACGATGAAGAGCGTGGCGGTCTCCATATCGATGCCGATGCAAGTCAGGTTCTCGAGCTTTTTCCTGAATGCAACGTCGTGCTCCCAAAGACGTCGGTTGGTTGTATAGATGACACCCGTTCGATATTCAATGTTACGTTCAACAAGTCTTTCTGAGACGAATTTGTGCAGCTTGAAAGATGGGAGGGCGGGCACTTCGGGTGGGAAATAGTCAGAACTAGTCCCTTCGCCTCGGACTGCAGCGATCGGCAAAATAAAGTGTCCGATTTCCGTTGAGTCTTTGAGGCCGCCGCATTTCCCGAGAAACAAAACACCCTCGGGAGCGCGGGCGCTCAGGAGATCCATGATCGTGGCGGCGTTGGCGGAGCCGATCCCAAAGTTGACGATCGACAGTCCCGCCGAGTTGGTTGCGGCTTGCATCGGTTTCCCGATCCCGTAAATATTGCAGTCGAATTTCTTGGCAAACTGTTTGACGTAGTAGTCAAAATTGGTCAGCAAAATATAGTCACCAAACTGGTCGATCGGCATCCCGGTATAACGAGGAAGCCAGTCTCTGGCGATTGCCAGCCGGTCGATGTTATTGTCAGTGGTCATGGGCAAACTCGTACGGGCTAACTCTTAGGCGAAATACTCGGAGCGGCTTGAGCCGGAATGGGATAGGTGATCCGATAGTTGGGCGTTTGGCTGAAATCGATTTTACCATTCCGGGCTTACCCAGACCACGCCTTTGCAAGTAGCTCCACATGTCGGACGCCTGGTTTTGACGTCCAAAAGTATTGATTAACCCATTGATCAGTCTTTCAAATAGCTGACGTTAGCCAAGCATCTGTTGGATTCAGCGGGATATCGAAAAGCGTTGATGCCGATGGCTGCGTTGGGATTTTCTCAACACCATACAACCAGCCAGCTCAGTAGAATTCGCTCGTGGCAACCGGTCTTAAAGACCTAGGCAGCTTTTTTTGCGGGGGACACATCGGGAGCGACGTTGGCCTGAACTGGAATGATCCCATAGGCTTGATTCATTTGCGAAAGCGCAGCTGCCTGTTTGGCTAGGCGAATGCTCAGCGAATGGATTTGGGCGGTAAGAGATTTAGCTCGCGAGTTGGTGGCTTGAAACAGATCGTCTAGCGTTTTGATGTGACTAAGTTTTTGTTTGATGACTGCGTTTTTTTGATTTGAAAGCGCTGTCATTTCTTCCATCAGCTTTTGGATATGCTGATCTTTTTTCTGTAGGTCAGCGTTTTTTGTTCGAATGACTGTTTTCAATTCCCCCAAGAGGTTTTCAATCTCCAAGCTCTTGTTGTCCAATTCCGCATTTTGTGAGCAGAATTCGGCATCGCGTTGATCAAGGTCCCGCGGCAACTGAGCTAGGCGAGCGACGGCGTGGTTGAGTTCTTGCTGCAAATGAGGAATCGAAGTCGTTTGAAATGCAGGGTTTTCTGGGTAAAGTTTCACCAACTCAGTTTTCGGCGGGTGTGGGGCCAGCGCGAGTTCCGAGGCCGGCAAGATTCGATCGGGAAACGACAACGCTGTCGCGTTCGCACGTGACTTAACGCCGGCATTGACCATCGCTTGAATCAAGGCAATGAGCCGGGGAGCAGCGGGGGATTGGATTGCGAGTTGATCGCGAAGCACTGACCGTTGAAACCGCATTTTGGCGGGCGGCGGATTCTTGAGTTCGCTGAGCACCATCGCGAAATGATCAACGGCGTTAATCGTCCAAGCCGCAGGGACATAGGCAGGGCTATTGCTAAAGTCCAGAACTGCGGTGGGGCGGTCACGCAAAATACTCTCGAGATACAGCGTCGAGGGCGTGGTGATGACGGCGTCCACCGCATCGATGACGGTTGCCAGGGCAGGTAAGGCTCCGGTTTGGCTTGATTCCGTCTCGACTTCGAGCTCTTTATCCAGTCCGTCGGTGAGGCGCCAGGTGACTTCAAAGGGGCGTCCATTAGAGACCGGATTTGATTCAATGGTTTGCTTAAGTGATTTCAATGAGCTCAAGAGGGTCGCTCTTTGATCGAGCGTGAACGCGGGTGTGGTTGCGGTGGCGACCAATAGTCGAAACGGTCCAGCGTTCCTGGTCGGTGGGGTTTCGCGATCCAGCTGGGTGTCTAATCGGGGAAGGCCAACGATTTCGCATTTCCCTGAATTGCCCCAGCGCTCGATCGTGCGGACTTGGGCGGCCCCAAGGCAGGCCATCTTATGGCCGAACAGAGGTTGGAAAACGGCTCCGTCGGCGAGATTTGGATTTTGCCAGGTGTTTCGGTACTCGAGGACACCGTCAGCAAGGATCAAGATCGGCACACGGCGGGCTTCGTAGATTCGACGCAACGTCGCGATCTCTTCCCATCGATAGTGTAAATGCGTGACGACGATTCCGGCGTCTTCGGGTGGCTGCCAGTCCGGCGGAAACGAATCAATGATCTTGCATTCGTACGGGCAGTCCGCCATCCAGCTCGTGTAGTTGGAGCTGTTGCGAGCATAACGATTCAGGATGTAGGCCTTAAGCTTTTTCACGATCGTTTAAGTTTTTGGGTCGGCAGGTGCCGACAATTCCTTCGATATCGCGAGCTTGATTTCGCTGTTAGGCTCCACGATTAGCAGGATTTTCTAATGTTGGAAAGGCGAACTGAGAACTTGCTAGCGGACGACAGGTTGAACTTTCGAATCAAAATTGTCTAATTGGAGCGTGCCTACGTAGCTTGGGCACTTTTGCCCGAGCGAGTTTTTGCAGGGGAGCGTGTAGAATGCGTGCAAGACGGGCAGCGTGCCGCTTCTCCGGACGTTGCAAACGTGTTTGGAAATATTTGAGGGTTCCAGCGGTGGGAAATTGGCGTTGTGTGAACGCAACGAGAATTGAATCAGATTTTGTGTTTTGAGTATTAAAGCAATGCGTTACGACCAGTCAAGCGATTATGAAAGCGGTGATTCGATGGGAGGATCCAATTCCGACGACGCCATGCCGACCGAACCCAAGCAATCCAATTCGGGCCCTGAAAATTCGAGCCCGGCACCAGCTGCATCGCTGCACCGATGTTCCTATTGCGGACAGTCGTTTGACCGGGCGGAGTCAAAGCACATGCCATTTTGCGGCAAGCGCTGCCAGATGATCGACTTGGGGACCTGGCTCAATGAGGGCTACAGCCTGCCTTGCGAGGGCGAATCTTCGCTTGATACTTATGGTGTCGTGGACGACCCCGACGAGTATTAGGTCGAGCTGGGGAATCTGTGAAGTTGGGAGAAATCGGTATCCATGGCGGTTCTAAAGACGGCTTGCTTCCTTATAATTGGCCTTCTGATTGGCCAATCATGGACATCTGTCGCATCTTTGGCTGTTGATTCGCCCCATCACCGGAATTTCATCAATGGCTGAGCAACCTGTAATCGTTCAAAAAATCTCGTGGAGCGACCTCTGCCCTTGGACGCTGATTTTCAAAACTTTTCCTGTCGCGTCTAGCATCACCGTATTGGTGCTTGCTGTGTTAGGCGTCGTCTTGACGCCAATGGGGTGGTTGCTGAGCGAGTCGTTATTGATCAACGACGAATTGAAAAAAGACCACGCGTTGATGCGCGTGGTTGAGATCAACCGTAGTCCCTACTTGGGAGTTTTTAGCGCGACGGGAAACCAAATTGGTTTGCCGAAATTCATGGAGTCACCCAGCACCGGCCCACGTGCCGTGTTTCAACAATTTGTGAAACCATTTGAATTGCTGTTCTCCCGCCAGACGGGTGTCCGCAGGTTTCTGTATTTCTTGATCGGTTGTGTTTGGTCAATTTTTGTCTGGTCATTTGTCGGAGTCGCAATCACACGCGTCAGCCTGTTGCGGCTGACTCGAAACGAGCGAATCGGGATCGATGACGCCTTCGAATTCGCTTGGAGCAAGTGGATGACGACGGCAGGTGCAATCGGGATTCCGTTGATCGCCGTGTTGCTGCTAAGCATTCCCGCCTTCCTCATTGGGCTCTTGATGGGTTTCGATCTCGGAGTGGTTGTGGCGGGTGTCCTCTGGTTTGTTGTGTTGGGCTGTTCAATTGGGATGGGGCTGTTGCTGGCTGGTCTGATGTTCGGCTGGCCCTTGATGATTTCCAGCGTCGGTTGCGAGGGGCAAAATTCATTCGACGCCATGACACGTGCCTATGCCTACGTTTTTCAAAAGCCTTTACAGTACGCATTGTATGGGGGGCTGGCGATCGTATTCGGCGGTTTCTGCTGGGTTCTCGTTGCGGGGCTGACCGAAGGCATCATCGGGTTGTCCTACTGGTCAACGTCTTGGGGAGCCAACATTACCTCGTCCGATCGAATCCAATTGGTCTTGGACGCGAATCCAGTGAAGGACGATAGCTCCGAGACCTTGATCGGATATGGGCAAAACTTCATTTCATTGTGGACCTCCCTTTTGAAGACCGTGGCAGCGGCGTTCATGTATGGCTTGTTCTGGTGCATGGCTTCGGCCGTATACTTATTGCTTCGGAAAGACGTCGACGAGACAGAAATGGACGAGATCTTTATCTCGGAAGAGAAGCGAACCTACGAATTGCCGCCTTTGCGATCCGATGAAAACGGAATTCCGCAAGTTCAGGAGCCGATGGCGGTCCGGCCAGCAGTCGACATTGATGACGATCACGATTCAGATGCATCCAGCTAGGGAGCATCGATACTGAAATTCGGGTATAAAAGTCAGATTGAATCGCTGTTTGGGCGATTCGTCGGTGCGGCGGGTGCTTTCTGAAGCCCTTCCTTGACTTTCACTTTGTACGCTGGATTTTAATCTATGTTTGAAAATGCGAGTTACTTAAACCTCATCAGCGCTATTGGCTTGTTCGCAATGTTGGCGTTGGCTTGGTTGATGAGTTCGCACAAATCCAAAGTCGACTGGCGTTTGGTAAGCATCGGTGTACTCCTTCAAATCGTTTTGGCCGCGGTGTTTTTCAACTCGCAGAGCTGGACATTTGATCGACAGTTTACCCGTCTCGATTCCGTCGTCGAAGCTTGCCAAGCGGGCCTTGAGCCGACGGCGATTCCCGATTCTGAAACTGGCGTCAAGTTTGCTCCACTGTTTGACCAGCTGACTTCGAATGAGATTACTGCGGAGGAGTTGAAGTCGCAGTATTCGATCGGCACCGAAGGCGTCAGTGTTCCCCGTTTTCAAAACGGCGTCGTATTCTATTGCGTCGAGTCATTTTTTAGCGTGATCAAACGTAGCGTCGACGCCGGGGCGAGTTTCGTTTTCAACGTTAATGGCAATCCGGACTATGACCCTGAAATGAGCACCACGGCGCTGTTGCATTCGTTCGCTTTTGGCATCTTGCCCACGGTGGTTTTCTTTGCAGCGTTAATGAGTGTGCTGTACTACATCGGATTGATGCAGAAACTGATTCGCGCGATGGCATGGGTGATGCAAAAGACGTTGCGGACTTCGCCATCTGAAAGCCTTGCGGCGGCCGCCAATGTTTTGGTCGGCCACACGGAAGCGCCTTTGGTCGTCAAGCCGTACGTTGCCAACATGACGCGGAGTGAGTTGAACGCGTTAATGGTTGGCGGTTTCTCCACGATTAGCGGGAGCTTGATGGCCGTGTTTGCTGGAATGGGAGTCAGTGCTGGGCACTTGCTGACGGCATCCTTGATTTCAGCACCCGCTGCGTTGGTGTTAGCAAAAATCATGCAGCCAGAAACGGAAACGCCTGTTCCATTGCAAGATTCTGAAAAAGCAATCGAGCATTCGGCCTCGAATGTGATTGAAGCCGCCGCCAATGGCGCGACCGAGGGCATGAAGCTGGCGATTAATATCGCCGCCATGTTGATCGCGTTCCTGGCGTTGATCATGTTCATCGACATCCTGCTGCAAGGCGTCGGCGGTTGGATCAGCGTTGATCTTTCGTTGAGCCGAATTTTCGGCGTGGTGTTTTATCCGCTGGCATGGATCATGGGCATCGAGTCGAAGGATTGTCTCGTCGCCGGTGACTTGTTGGGGAAGAAGATGGTTGTGAACGAGTTTCTGTCTTACATTGAATTGTCAGGACAGTCAGAGATCAGTGATCGTACCCGGACGATCATGATTTATGCCCTGTGTGGGTTTTCGAATTTCGGTGCGATCGGAATCCAGATTGGGGGGATCGGCCCCCTCGCCCCAGAACGCAAAGGCGACTTGGCCCAGTTGGGCTTGCGAGCCATGTTCGGCGGCATGTTAGCCGCATGCATGACGGCCTGCATTGCAGGCATGTTGTACGGAATCCTTCGCTAGCGTTAGCAGGCATAGGCCCTGTGCCGTTCGCTTTCAATCTGACACCCCATTCGCATAGGACTGCCCCTGCAGTTCACCAAAGCAACCGCGAGATAGCGACTGGACAGCGACTGGACAGCGACTGGACAGCGACTGGACAGCGACTGGACAGCGACTGGGCGGATGTTGATCAGGATATTTGGCGGTCTTGGTTTGTTCAGGAGCTAGGTATATCGCACGATTCTTCTTGGGCGCACTCGGCTTGTGTCGCAGCCGACGGTTAGTTGGAATCAATGGCGACGGCACTGGGCCTGTGCCTACTGCGTTCTATGTCTACTGCGGTCTGCTATGGGTGTGCTTGCTAGAGGGCTTGGTTATGATGGGGGCTACGGCCATGGGTAGCCTTGGTGGACGGTAACGTGACGATAATATCTTAGGAAAGCCATGCATCTTACGACGATCGACTACCTCATCATTGCGGCTTACTTTGTGATCGTGGTTGGAATCGGGTTGTGGTTTCGTAATCGAGCCGGCAAGAACATCAGCGAGTATTTTATTTCGGGGCGATCGCTGCCTTGGTGGGTCGCCGGGACTTCGATGGTGGCCACCACATTCGCGGCCGATACGCCTTTGGCGGTGGTCGGGCTAACGATTCAGCACGGCATGGCCGGCAACTGGTTCTGGTGGGCGTTTGCCCTCGGTGGAATGGTTACCGTGTTTGTGTACGCAAAACTTTGGCGTCGAGCTGAAGTCATGACTGACGTCGAGTTGGTCGAGATGCGTTATTCAGGCAAGCCTGCGGCGGCCCTGCGAGGCACCCGGGCGATTTATGTGGCCTTGATCGTCAATCCAATTATCATCGGCTGGGTGACCGGTGCGATGGTCACGGTGCTCAATCAAACGGTTCTCTACAATGTGGGGGCGACCGCTGTCGAGACTCAGTTGTTTGGAACGCAAGCCCTGAGTTTCCGCCCGTGGATTATCATTGGTGCAACGCTCGTGATGGTTGGGTTTTACGGCATGCTATCGGGGATGTGGGGCGTGGCGATTGCCGATGCCATGCAATTCTGTTTTGCGATGTTCGGCTGTATTGCACTGGCTTATTTGGCTATTAATCATTTCGGTGGAGCCCCGCAGCTGGAAGCTAAAGTCATCGAGAACTTTGGCGACGATGGGACCGTGGCATTCCAATTCATCCCGGACATTACTTCGGAAACGGCTTGGCTTCCAGCCTATGCATTCTTGATCATGTTGCTCGTACAATGGTGGGCGACTTGGTATCCCGGGGCTGAGCCTGGTGGCGGAGGCTATGTTGTCCAGCGAATGGCGGCTTGCAAAGACGAGCGTCATTCGTTGTTGGCGACACTGTGGTACCAGATTGCTCACTATTGCATTCGCCCTTGGCCTTGGTTGATCGTGGCGTTTGCGGCGTTGGCGATGTATCCGGAGCTGCGAGCAGGTGAGATTGCGAACGAGAGTTTTGATTCGGGAATTGGGTTTCCCATGGTCATGCGGGACCTCAGCGTGCCTGGCTTAAGCGGTCTGCTGTTAGTTACTTTCTTTGCTGCGTTCATGTCGACTTTGAGTACACAGATGAACTGGGGTGCCTCGTATCTGGTGAGAGATGTTTACCAGAGATTCATGAAGCCCAAGGCCACCGATAAAGAATTGACGTTTGCTTCACGCGTGGCTTCGTTTTTGATCCTGTGTGCGGGAGCCGTCGCGTCGGTCATCATGATTGACGTTTCCGTCGATGCTGCATGGAAGATTCTGGCAGCTCTGGGAGCAGGCACGGGAGCGGTGTTCATGTTGCGATGGTTTTGGTGGCGCATCAATGCTTGGAGTGAGATTTCATCCATGGTTGGATCGTTGGTGTTCTTTTTGGCTTACGAACCCGCCGTTCGATTTCTGTACACCAATAGTTTGTCGGGTGAGTTGACCGATGCAATGACCCTGAGTTTTGATCCGTTGAAATCGGAAGTCCAAATGCTCGTCGTGGCAGTCTTGACGATTGTCACTTGGTTGATCGTGACGTTTGTCACCAAGCCGGAATCGAAGGAAATTCTAGATTCGTTTTATTGCAAAGTTCGACCGGGCGGTCCGTTTTGGAAACCTGTGGCCGAGCGGAATCCAGGTGTGAAAACGGATAAAGACATCGGACTCTCGATTTTCGCCGCGATCTGCGCGACGGGAATTGTTTACTCGGTGTTGCCTTGTATTGGAAATATCATTTTCCAGCATTACGGCGAAGCGCTGATCTGTGGACTGGCGGCCATTGTGTTCTCGGTGATTGTCGCGGTGTTGGTTAAGCGGTTGGTCAGAGAGCCTGTGGCTGACGCCGATGAAGGATAGGGAGACTGGGATGGCTCAAGACGATTTGTTTGGCGACAAACCTGCGGAACAAGGGCGCAATCCGTGGTGGGTTATGTACGGGGCCTGCTGTCTACTCATCATCGCGAGTTTTGTTTGCACGCTCTGGCATTCCAGCGGCAAAATCGTCTACGGTGCGGACTGGGAATATTATCATTTGATTTATCGCGGGATCAACGATTTGGCGTTCGTCTGTTTGCTGGGATTGACGATCTGGTTTGTTCCTCGCCGAAACGATATGTGCCTCGCGGTGCTCGCAATCACGCTCGTGAACTTGGCGGAACACTTGCTTTACCAACGGATTTGTTTGGGCGGATTCTATGCCACCCCGTCTCTTTGGCGATTGGAGATCATCGATTCATCGCTGGTGATCATCCTCGCGATCGTTTCCATGCCTTTGCTCAAACGGATCACCAGCTCCAAGCTGGTCTTCACGCAATCAATTTCGATCGTAGACATGCTCTTGCTGATGACAGCTGCTGCCGCCTTGACGTCGGTAGCCCGGTATAGAGCCGCTTCAACACTCGATGTGCCAGGCTTTGAATTCACTGAGTGGGACAGCACGGCCGAGTATTTGATGTCTAGTTTTTTGCTGTCTGTGGTCGGGTTAGTCGTTGTCTATGTGGCGTTTTTTGGGCGACTGTTTTGGGGCGGATGCCTCTACTTATTGACTTGGCTGCTCTATATGGGTGTGGTCAATTTGGTCGACGTTCGGGTTAAAAAACTGACGATCATTGAGGAGCGGCTGAACCTGCAGAGTGTGTGGTTTGGGGACTACGACCACTTTATCCCGGTGTTTTCATGTTTTCTGCTAGGTATCGTGTTTGCCAGGCTGGCAAGTCGCTGGCTGGACGGCCAGGTTCCCAGCCCAATCGACCTTGGTGAGAATTCGGTGGCGGGATAAAATTTCGCTCAGCAGAACTAGCAGAATGAATTCCCCAGCCACGTAGAAGGTTCGACATGGATGTCACCGGCTCACCACGTATTTTGATTACCCGCCTCAGCCATATTGGCGATTGCATTTTGACGCTGCCGTTATTGGCTGCCGTGCGCCGGCAATTTCCGGACGCGATGATCGCCTGGGCCGTCGAGTCACCCACGCAAAAATTGCTGGCGCTGCATCCAGCAATCAACGAAATTGTGATGATTCCCAAAAGCTGGATTGGGAAACCCAAGAACTGGCTGCGGCTGCGCCGGAAACTTCGAAGCTACCATTTCGACATTGCGATCGACCCCCAGGGTATCACGAAGAGTGCGATGCTTGGCTGGCTGAGTGGGGCTCCGACTCGGATCGGTGGCCGTGGTCGTTGGGGCCGGGAACTGTCGCCTTATCTCAATAATCTGTTGGTCGAGCCGGAGGCGTCCCATGTGGTGGATCGCTCACTGGAGATTCTCAGTGCGATTGGGATTCAGCAAAACCAAGCGAGCACGAGTGATCTTGCGCTTCCGATCTGTCCAGCCAGCAACGCTATGATCGAGTCAGAATTGGCGACGTTGAACCTCAACGAGCGGTTTGTTGTGATCAATCCCGGCGGAAGCTGGGCGTCCAAGCGTTGGGAGATGGATCGATTTGGAGCCGTCGCGAATTACCTGAAGCAAACTTGCGATTTGACGAGTGTGGTTGTTTGGGCCGGTGAAGAGGAGCGGCAAATGGCGCAGGACATTCATCGAGTTGCGCCAGACGCGACCGTGATCGCGCCTCCAACGAGCCTGACAGAATTAGCCGCGTTGATCGCCAAGTCATATTTCTTTGTCGGTGGAGACACTGGCCCGATGCACATTGCTACGTCGGTGGGCACGCCTTGCGTTGGGTTGTTTGGGACCACGCGTCCCGAGGATTCGGGGGCCTATGGACCACAGCATCTCGCCGTCCAAAAATGGTACCAAGCCGGCAGCTGCCGTGAACGAAGAAACGCAGACAACGAAGCAATGTGTGATATTGCCGTCCACGATGTACTCTCAGCGTGCGACCAAATGGTCGAGCGGTTGGCGGATGGAAAGCTTCGGGCAGCGTAGCAATTCATCAGAATTACGGATGTTTGTAGCCTGTAGCGCAAGTCGTCAAGACTTTAAGAATTCGCGTTCGGCCGAAACTTTTGACGAGTATCGCTACGGAGCAAAGCAGAACGCAACGTTGGGAAAGACTTCAATGGCACAAAAAAAAGCGGGTCGTCCGTTGACGACCCACTTTGATGGAATGTGTTTTTTTGATCCAGTTTTCATGGATTCAATTGCTGGGCTAAATCATTTGGCCCAAGAGTGTCGTCGGAGACTGAAGGGGTCGTCGATGAAATCGGTGTCGACTTCGCCCACGCCTGAGCCTGTAGAGCCCATTGATTCAACCACCAGGGCTTTGAAATTTGGCTGGCTGAACCCAAGGCCTGGGGCAGGCGGGACTCCATTGAGTGCAAACGGATCCGTTGTTGAGCCAATGATTTTCGGCCAGCGACCTGTTCCCAATCCGCGAGGAGCTGCGAATGCTCCATTGATGCCTTGGACGGCATAGCCGAGATCGGCCATTGCGCCAAAGGTTGCTTGGGACACAAACGTGGGAGCACAAACGAGGGTCTGAGATACGGGATCAAAATCACAGGCGAAACCGGTCATCAGTTCCTTGGTGAAAGCTGGGGTGAAAACTTGATTGAAGAACGGTGGGAAGTCGTTCCAGTGGCCTAAGGCTGTCCCTGGGCCTCCTCGTTGCTCAAGTGGAACAAAGGTTGCGACTGGATTGTTTGTTTCAAGACGAAAACCAGCGAGGGCATAGTCTCCGTTGATATATTCAGTTTGACCAAATCCGCCCAAGGGGCCAATCAAGCCGTTACCGGCAAACAGGGTTCCGAACCCGAGAGCGTGTCCCATTTCATGAGCGATGACCGAAACCAAAATCCCATCGGCTTCCAAACTTGGAAAATCATCGAGATCAAACGTCATTGACGATCGGACCGCAACTGCGAAGGCTCGATTGCTGTTGGAAATCGTGATCACCGCGTCAGGACCGGCAAAACCCAGAATTCCACCCACGCCATCGACTGGTGCGACGGTCGCAGAAATCAGGATTGATCCGAGTTGATCCCGAATCGCCCGAGGCAGTTCGGTACTGTAAGCCTGAATTCGTGCTTCCCAAATCGCTTCTGCTTCCCTCACGGCTGGCAATGCAGAGGGGTCAACCGCGCTGGTATCGATGTTGATCACATCAGCCGTCACGGTATTTATTGGAATGACGCATAACGCAAGTGCTGCGGCTGTCATTTTTAGTAGGTTTGAAACTCTACGAATCATCTCAATATTCTCCTGAAATTCACCGTGATTGTTGCACAACGGCGATCTTGGACAGCCAACTGCGATAAAAGTTGGACATACGGACCTCACTTTAGTTCCAGTATACCCCAAAGGCAATGAAATGCTGGCAATTCACGGCATTCAGGTAAAATCGGCGAAATAGTTAAACGATCATTAGTCTAATTTTTGATATCAAAACTCGAAATACCGACATGTTCGGAAAATTCCTGCATTCTTATTCAACCCATACAAACCAACACCCGATACTCCACCTTAGCGGAATCCATTGGAATCCGTTGGCGGATCCTTCGGAACCCCGTGGACTTGAACTGCATAGGCAGGAAGAAAGCAATGGCTTTGAAAAATACACTGATGATTGGCGCTCTTCTCTTTTCTCTCGTATCGACGGGAGTCACGAATGGGCAAGTAGACACACCGAGTCCTAAGTTCCGCCACAAGGCGGTAGAATCGGTGGACTCAACTCGGCCGTTTGCAACGCCGGGCGTCTTTGACTACGACGCTCAAATGTTTGCTCCGCTGGAGTTTACCAATGGCAAAGAAAAAGCGCCCACGAGCGGATTTTTCTTTGCGATCGACAAGACGTATACGAGCGTAAGCCGTGCGGCTCAAATTGGAGCTACGTCGAACACGATCAAAACAGGTTCTGATTACATCTGGGGAACACGCTACGATCTGGGTTGGTTCTCAGATGATGATGACGGCTGGGGTATCGCCTACCAAAACGCCGAGGGCAGCTACTTCACTGCTGGTCAAGACATTCTGGTCGCCAATCCCATGATGGTGAGGATGCATGTCTCGACAGTCGAAGTCAACCGGCTTTTCCGTCAGACGCTATCTAAGGGCGGCTACTTCGAGCCCTACATTGGTGTTCGCTACATGAACATCAGTGACAACACGATCGAAGACACCGTTCAAACGGTCGGGGTAACCACGACTGGGAACCGGTTCAAGCAGAACACGACCAACGACGCGTTTGGATTCCAAGCTGGAGGTCGCTACAACAGTCGCCGGGGACGATGGCGTCTAACGGGTGACGGTGCTTTGGCAACGACGTACAATCAGCAACGTTACTTTGCGACCGACATTACCAGCAGTGCTAACGCACAAGGGATCTCCGAAACTTACCAATCGGATCAGGCCTTCGTGCCGATCATCGACGGTCAGTTGGAAGTCGCATACAACATCAGCCGCGACATCTCTTTGCGAACTGGACTACAAGTCACCTACGCTTGGAACGGAATCGCCCGAGCCAATACGTTGACGACCAACATCAACCCGAACTCAATCTTTGGAGCGGGTGGTGGACCAACGGGCTTGTTTGACGACAGCCACTTGTCAGCCGGATTCCTGTTCGGTGTTGAGTGGAAGCGTTAAACCTGACGTTGAAGTCAAAGCCATATGCGAAACGGACGCTGAATCTAGATTCAGCGTCCGTTTTTTTGTTTGGAATGAGGCGTCGCCTCCGGAGTTGGCAGGGCGACGATCGATCCTGGAGGGGAATGTTGCCGGCGTTTGAGCGTGAGCGACATTTTCGCCCAGCGTTCCAAGCAAATTTTCGAAATGAAAAGGATGGTAACCCGGTCGGGTTACCAAAAAACCAGGCCTACCGGATTCCCCTACAGTGCCAACAGCAGGCGACTAGGCGCCTCAAGGTAACCGATGACTTCGTTGAGGAATCGTGCGGCTGCCCCGCCATCGATCAAGCGATGATCGTAGGACAGGCTAAGCGGCATCATCAGTCGGATCTTGACTTCGTCACCCACCACGACTGGCAGTTTGCGAGATCGTCCGACTAGCAGAATTGCCGTCTCGGGCGTGTTAATTATCGGCGTCGAGTAAGTCCCTCCGATTGCACCGAGGTTGCTAATCGTGAACGTTCCACCACGGAGATCTTCGATTGAAAAATTGTTCGATCTGACATTCTCAGCCAGTTGCCCGAGCTGCCGAGCAATATCTGGAATCCCCAGCGTGTCGGCGCTTCGTAACGACGGCACCACGAGTCCCCGTTCGGTATCGACTGCGATTCCGACGTTGACGTAGTCTTTGTAGATAATTTGGCCGGCTTCGAGGTCGACGGAGGCGTTGATCACTGGATGCAATTTCAAAGCCATCGCGACTGCTTTGACCAGAAATGGCATCGACGTCAACTTGATTCCACCGGCGGCATATTCCTGTTTGCTGTTTTGGCGAATTTGTTCGAGTGCGGTTACGTCAGCGTCGTCGAAGTTCGTGACGCGAGGACAGGTCGCCCACGATTCGTGCATCTTTCGAGCGATCGTTTGACGGATCTTCGGCATTTTTTCGATGTGAACTGGGCCGTGTCCATCATTTTGTCCGTCATCGGTAGCTGCTCCTGCGGTGGAGCGACTGCCGTCCCGAACGACTTTAAGGACGTCCTCTCGAACGATTCGGCCGTGTTTGCCACTTCCTTGAACATTCGAAAGATCAACTCCGACCTCGCGTGCGAACCTTCGGATCGCTGGACCAGCGGCAACCGAGGACGAGCTGGCCGGTACCGTGGGAGTCGCTGGCTTTGCGGCCACTGGCTCAACCGGTTGAACGGGCGCCACGGGGGCTTTCGGTTCAACGGGAGCTTTGGGCTCCACAGGTGGTTGGGCGGCAACGGGCGGTGTTTCAACGGGAGCCGGAGCAGCCGCGGGGGCTGGAGCGGTTGCGGCAGGAGCCGAGCCAGCAGCTGCCGCGTCCAACGACAACACGGACTCGCCAACGGCAATTGTATCGCCAGATGAGCAATTGAGCTTGGTCACAACTCCAGCGACATCCGAGGAGACGAACATGGTGGCTTTGTCGGTTTCGAGTTCAAGCACGTCCTGTCCAACGGCCACCGTTTCGCCAACGGCCACAAGGATTTCCAAGACGTCTCCCGATTCAACGCCTTCGCCAAGTTTAGGTAGTTTGAATTCAGCCATATCTGATTTAGAGCCTGTTCTAAATTGTTTTGTGATGAGGGAGTGGCGATGAGACAATCCGCAAGAGCACGGATTGCCAATCAGCTCGCGATTCCGTTAAGCGTACAAAGGACTGATTTTGTCTGGGTTGACGCCAAGGTCTTTGATGGCTTTTTCAACTTCCGACGCATCGATCTTGCCTTGCTTCGACAACTGGTAGAGTGACGCGATGACAACGCACTCGGCATCGATTTCAAAGTGTCGACGGAGGGCAGGACGAGTTTCACTTCGACCCATGCCGTCGGTTCCCAGCGCCAAGAAATCGTCTGGAAGGAACTGAGCGACTTGTTCGCTGTGAGCCTGAACGTAATCGCTGGTCGCGATGAACGGGCCTTCACTGCCTTCTGTGACGGTTTCGATGTAACTCTTGCGAGCAGGCATGGTGGGATGGAACATGTTCCAACGTTTGCATTCCTGAGCGTCACGTCGCAATTCGTTGTAGCTCGTTACGCTCCAGACGTCGCTGGAAACGCCGTATTTTTCTGCCAGAATCTGCTGTCCTTTGAGAACGCAATTCATGATCGCACCGCTCCCAAACAACTGGACACGATGTTTGGATTTGTCGGCTTCGACAGTCCGGAACTTGTACATTCCCTTGACGATGCCTTCTTCACAGCCCTCTGGCATTTTCGGCATGATGTAATTGTCGTTGCCGACCATCAAGTAATAGATCGCGGTCTCACCGTCTTCGTACAATCGTTTCAGGCCATCAAAGATGATCACAGCCGTTTCGTAATGGAACGCTGGATCGAAGGCTCGGACGGTTGGGAAAGCAATCGCATTGAGCAAGCTGTGGCCGTCTTGATGCTGAAGTCCTTCGCCGTTGAGCGAGGTTCGTCCCGCGGTTCCACCCAGCAAGAATCCTTTGGCTCGCATGTCGGCAGCGGCCCAAATCAAGTCGCCGATCCGTTGGAACCCAAACATCGAATAGTAAATGTAGAACGGAATCATGTTGATGCCGTGGGCACTGTAAGCGGTGCCTGCGGCGTTGAAGGAGGACATCGCCCCGGCTTCCGAGATGCCCTCTTCGAGCAACTGACCGTCTTTGGCTTCTTTGTAGAACGCTTGCTCGCTACTATCGACTGGGTCGTACAGCTGTCCGGCGTGAGCATAGATTCCAACCTGCTTGAACATCCCTTCCATGCCGAATGTGCGTGATTCATCTGGCACGATCGGAACAATATTCTTGCCGATTTTCTTGTCACGGACAAGATTCGAGAGCAAGCGGACGACACCCATGGTGGTCGACATTTCCTTCTTTTCGCTGTCGCGATCGATCTTGTCGCGGTACTCTTCGAACCGAGGGACTTCCATTTTCGGAATCGTTGTCGGCCGCGAAGGAACGGGACCGCCCAATGCTGCTCGGCGTTCGTTCATGTACTTCATCTCGACGCTGTCGATCGAAGGCTTGTAGAACGGAGCCTTGCCGACGTCTTCGTCAGAGATTGGAATGCCGAATCGAGTACGGAACTCCAGGAGCTCGGCGTCGTTCATCTTCTTTTGGTTGTGCGCGATGTTACGGCCTTCGCCCGCTTCGCCCAATCCATAACCCTTGATGGTTTTGGCCAAGATTACCGTCGGTTGACCTTTGTGCTCTTCAGCAGCCTTGAACGCGGCGTAGACTTTTTCTGGATCGTGTCCACCGCGTCGCATCCGAAGCAGTTTTTCGTCGTTGTAAGTCTTGACCATGTCGAGCAGTTCTGGGGACTTTCCGAAGAAATGCTCACGCGTATAAGCACCTGGCATGCCGACATATTTTTGGTACTGACCATCGACGACTTCGCCCATGCGTTTCACTAACAGGCCGAGATGGTCTTCTTCCAAGAGCGGATCCCAATCGTCACCCCAGATGACTTTGATCACGTTCCAACCGGCACCGCGGAAGAGGGCTTCGAGTTCCTGGATGATTTTTCCGTTTCCACGAACCGGACCATCAAGTCGCTGCAGGTTACAGTTAATCACGAATTTGAGGTTGTCGAGCTTTTCGCGACCACCCAGCGTGATGGCACCCAACGATTCAGGCTCATCGCATTCACCGTCACCCAAGAACGCCCACACACGTTGCTTCGAGGTGTCCTTGATACCACGGTCATTCAAGTATTCGTTGAATCGGGCTTGGTAGATCGCCATGATGGGGCCCAGTCCCATCGAGACGGTCGGGTACTCCCAGAAGCTTGGCATCAGCCACGGGTGCGGGTACGACGAAAGGCCGGGCTCTTCTTGAAGTTCTTGTCGGAAGTTCAGCAAGTGCTGTTCATTCAAGCGGCCTTCCATGTAGGCACGCGAGTACATTCCTGGAGATCCGTGACCTTGGAAGTAGACATGGTCGCCGTCGAATCCAGACTCGCCACGTCCCCGAAAGATGTGGTTCTGGGCGACTTCGTAGAGGGTCGCCGAGGAAGCGAAAGTCGAGATGTGTCCACCGACGCCGCCGACACCGGGCAAGTCGGTTTTCTTGTTGGCCTTGACGACCATGGCCATCGCGTTCCAACGCACGAAGCTTTTGATGCGTCGCTCGATTTCACGGTTGCCAGGATAAGGCGGCTGCTCGTGCTTGGCGATCGTGTTGATGTAAGCCGTGTTGGACTTGATCGGAAGGTCGACACCCTCGACTCGCGCTCGGGCTTCGAGAACCGAGAGCAGGTATTTGGCTCGATCTTGGCCCTTGCTGTCCATGATGTACTCAAGCGAGTCCAACCATTCCTGAGTCTCTGCAGGATCGGTGTCTACCGTTTGTGTAATATAAGATTCGTTCGCATCTTCGATCGACTTGGAAGTTGACTTGATCACGTCCGACATAAACATTCGCCTTTTATCGTTGGGAGGCGCACAGCTTCATCGCAGTGCTTCCTCTAAATTTTTGCAGCTCATCCGTTCGCGTAATTCACAAGCGTTCTGAAGATTCAGGCCGCTATTCTCGGTGACGCAGGTGCACTTATCAAATCAACAAGCGCAACTTGGCCATCAAGCTGATTCTGTGTCCACGTACTGTAGATTCGACGCGATGTCTCAAATCGATGCGTCGAGACGCTTCCGTTGCCCCAGCTGCTACAATTCTCGTAAATAGAACACGTTTCGTAAAGAACTAGGGTTGGGGCAACCTGCATTCGCCAACCTCTAATCGAGGTATGAATCCCTAAAACGTTAATATAAGGGGAGCGATCGCAACTCTAACCGCATATGAGAAGGGTTTTTTTTGCTTGTCAGTCTCCAAATCGACACGCTATTTTGGCTGAAACCGCTTCCAAACCGTCAGTTCTCGGCTCAATTCCGCGCGAAATTCAACGCAAAAATCTAACGATTAGGCAGGCTGGGATGATTTGCGGACGTTTTTTTGACGCCGCTCCTGAGAATCCAAGGGGGCTAATCTCGATTGCCGAGGTAGTTTCAGTGAGCGCACGAAACAAGCGAGCGGGAATGATCCCACTCGCTTGATTCAAATTTGAAATCTGTTGGCTGACGGAGCAACAACAAACCCCGCCATCCTCGTTGGGTTCAGCTAGTTGACTTCGACCCAGCCGTTTCGTCGGGCAGGTGCCGCTACACTCCGTCGAACCGCAGTTGGCCGGGCGTCCAAAGTCGCTTCCGCCCATTGGACCGGGGCCACTCGTGGAGCAGGCGCCGAGGCTGCCGGTGTTTGACGTTGAACCGGCGCTTGATAGCTTGCTAACCGAACGGGAGAGTAGCTCCATTGTTTGCGAACAGGAGAACGAGCTGCCGTTTCGTTAATCTCGATCTTGGCCGGAGTGTCTGACCAAGCCGTTTGAGAACGGGCGGTCGAATCGTATCCGGCGCTAAAGTGCGTATTGAATTGGTCTGTGACCGGACGCTGACTGGAAGTTGGATTGGTTCCCAACGCCGGCGTCATATCCGCTGGAGTAGGGCTTAAGCCATTGGTAGTAATCACGCCGGGCGACTCGTAAGTCGTCTGGGTTTGCGTTTGCGGTGCGTAGTTTTGAAGTCCCTGCGTGGGTGCACAGGTGTTACAAGTATCCGTCGCGCAAGCGCCTGTGGCACAACCGTTGGTGATGGTCGTGACCGGGACCTTGTAGGTTTCTTGACGATAAACCGGGCGGTAAGTCGTGTAAGGCACACGTTGCACCTGATAGGTGTAAGTCGTGCATGGCTTCATACAAGTCACGACACACCCGGTACAAGGGTCAGTGTTGGTTTCAGGTTTGTAACTCGTAACCGGCACCCGTTTGGATACCGTTCGGTACGCCGTGTAAGGTTGATAGTTGACGACTGTCCGGCTACAGGTCTGTTGGCATGTTTTCATGCATTGACCGGGTTGCAGGTTATACGCGTTAGGCGTGTAGTTGGTGGTCTGTTGCTGATAGCCAAAAGCCGGTTGGTTGCAGGCGGTGGCATTGGGACGCCAAAGTCCACGTAGCCAACGGCGAAGCGGGCCGTCGGCACTGGCTTCTGATGGCACGGATGCCAAGCAGATCGCCGCGAACGCGAAAGCGATGATGGTTGTTTTAAAACGTTGCATGTTGTTCATTGACTCCGATGGGAATTTGACACCGCTTGTCGCTCCAAAAATTGTGGAGGTTCAAGGGCGTCGACTCGTAATCGTGGTTTTCAAATAGTGGACTCACGCGAAAACAGAGAGAGTTCTCGCGCAACTGATAGAAAGGTAGGATAGATTTCTGCTAATGAAAGACAAAACTGAGTGCTTCATCGTGTAATTCTTACAAACCCAGTCGGGTCGTAACGGCCACGCGACTTGGCGAGGGGGCTAAGTTTAGGGAGTTTGCCTGAAATCATCCAAAAAGCTGGCCGTGCACGTCAAACTGTAGCCTTTGTTCGTGTTGGAGCGGTTGTCCCAATTGGACGCGAATCCGAAATTGGGTTGCTGAAATTGAGTTGGACAAGTGGCCAAACAATTCCGTTCTCGAGGGGCCCTGAGATGGTTCAAATCATTTGAAGTTCAAATCGTTTGAACGACTGCCATTTTCGGTTGCCGGATTTGACCGACGGGCAGTTTTAAGTTGGTTTAGCTCCGGATGACTAGCATCCGGTTGTTTCTTGCACGGAATATTACGACAGCCAACTCAAAAATCAACTGGGGCTGAGCGATCGTCAGCGAAATTGCGTTCAATCGCGATTTCTGCTCTCATTCTTGAGCGAGATTCAACCGGCTAGCATTCGACACCTTCTTGCTGGCAAAATAGTAGGCGGACACAAACTAACATCACCGCTGGACGACGCTTGTCCCACGGTTAGACATTTCATTCCTGGAAGCACCCTTACATGTTTTTCGTTTTCGACGGGGTCGACGGCGCCGGTAAGTCGACGCAGCTCGAACTGTTTGTTAGCTGGCTGAGGACCCAAGACCATGACGTGGTGACTTGCAAGGATCCTGGAAGTACCGAATTGGGGGAGCGGATTCGGAGCGTGCTATTGGGCAAGCATGAGATCCCAATTTCGATGAGGGCTGAAATGATGCTGTTCACGACTGCTCGGACGCAATTGATCGAGCAGATTGTGCGACCGGCGCTGGCTAACCACCAAACCGTGGTCCTCGATCGATATATTTTTTCAACGGTCGTTTACCAAGGCCACGCCGGCGACTTGGATCCAGACGAGCTGTGGACGATCAATCGAATTGCAACCAACGGCCTCATTCCAGATGTGACTTTCGTTCTCGATCTTCCCGTCGAGATCGCAATGCAGCGGCTGGGGAATTCGCTTGACCGAATGGAATCGCGGGGGCCAGAATATTTTGAACGTGTGCGAGCCGGATTTCTTCAAGAAGCCGAACGCTGGCCGGATCAAGTTGATGTCATCGACGCGACGCGTTCACCAGAAGAGATGCAAGCTGAAATTCAGACGATCGCAGCTGGGTATCTCGAGCGGCTCAGTAGACAAGATTCCGATACCTCGGGGCGGAAGATTTGAGCTCAGAGGCAGACTATTTATTACTATTAATTTCGCGCAGCAGAGAATGGGAACGGAGAATGGGAAACCTACGCGCAAGTGAGGTGTTGATTCGATCCTCGTTGACGGGCTTGTTGATTTAGTGAGCCGAAGGCGAAAATGGTAGCCCGATGCGTCAGCGAGGACGCATTGCGATCGAAGGCGGGCCACCAACGAGAGTTCTCCCTCGCTGCCCCATTCGGATTAACATTGATGCCGCCTTAGAATCAATCAGCGTTAAAGCGTCGTGTTACCAGGAAATGTCGGCCTCTCCTCCGGGGTTGACGTCAATAATTTGCCGAACTCATGTGTTTTCCCCCAATCCTTCAAAGACCCACTCATGGCCTGGAACGAAATACTCAATCACGAATCCGCCTTGGAACGCTTTCGGCGTTCGATCGCCAGCAATCGCTTGGCCAGCACGTATTTGTTTGTCGGGCCCGAAGGCATTGGCAAACGGATGTTTGCGTTGAAGCTGGCGGAGGCGATGCTTTGCGAAAAGAATGCCGAGCTCGATCTCTCTCCGTGCGGCGTCTGTCAGGGCTGTCAGCAGGTGGCTGCCCAAACGCATCCTGATCTTATTCAGGTCTCCAAGCCAAAAGACAAAGCCTTCATCCCTGTCGAGACGTTCATCGGCGACAAGGAACACCGTCGACAACAAGGGCTTTGTCACGATATTGGATTGAAGCCATTTCGGGGTGGAAGACGGATCGCGATCATCGATGATGCCGATTTCTTAAACCAAGAAGGCGCCAACAGCCTCTTGAAAACACTGGAAGAGCCGCCACCAAATTCGCTGCTGATTTTGATTGGATCAAGCGAACAACGGCAGCTTTCGACGATTGTTTCGCGGAGCCAAGTGGTGCGGTTTGAGCCGTTGACGAACGCCCAAGTCAAAACAATTCTCGAACGCAATTCGCTGGTCGAGTCAGACGAGTTGTCCATCGACGATCTGGCCAATGCGTCGGGAGGCAGCGTTTCCATGGCCTTGCAAATGGCTGACTCTGACGTCAATGAGTTTCGGCGGCTTCTGTTTACTCAGTTGTCGACTAGCGACCCGGCTCAGGAAGACTTCCCCCAAGCCGTTCAAACGTTCGTCGATGGAGCGGGAAAAGACAGCGCTAAAAAACGTGCTCGCCTACGTTTGGTTGGCGATTTCGCGATCATGTTTTACCGCCAATGGTTTTTGCAATTGGCGGGAGCGGAGTGGGATCCCAAGCGAACCGATCCCGCGATTCAGGTTTACGTCGAAACCGCGATCGAGAAATGGAACCACGACATCAATGTGGGTTCGGACGTCGCCGCAAAATGCGTTGAACGCTGCACGGATATGCAACGACAGGTATTTGCCAATGCCGGAGCCGCGAACGTCGTCGACGCTTGGCTCAGAGATCTCGGCAGAATCTGCCGAGGCGAAATCTTGGTCACGTAGTTGAACCGGACCACGATGTTATCTATTGACGTGCACGCCAACCGCCGGCAGGCTGGACGGCGTTTTGCTGCTGGGCGTTGTTGTTGTCGTAGCTGGCTTGGACCGGCTGGCGATTTTGCTGCTGGTACTGATACGCGTAGTTCCCCGCCAGCGGCTGGGTATAGGCTGGCGCTTGATAACCGCGGGCTGGAAGCTGATAACCGTTGGCCATCTGATGCGGCTGGCTAGGCGAGGGGCGATATTGCGACGTCGGGTTGCCCGCACCCTGATTGCCACCCTGGAGCTGACGTAGGTTGGTCGGTCTGACTTGGCTGTAATCCTTGAGTGTCTGGTAAACACCTGGGCGTTGAGTTGAAGAGGCTGGTTTCAAGCTGCTAGTCGGTGTCGGCGTTGAAGTCGAGTATTGGGCGTTGGGCGAGGATCGATCGGTTGGTGCCGACGCGTTAATCGCTCTTTGAAAAACAACCTCGACGACTTCATTGAATCGTTGCCGGACAGAGTCATCAATCTTGAGCTTCGTACCCATCTGTTGCACGCCGGGTCCGTTCTTGGACGTCGTTTCGTTCAAGCGTTGCACGAACTTAAGCGACTCAACGAAGTTATGATCGGCGGTCGTTCCCACGAGGGGAGAAATGGATTTGGCAATGATTCCAGCGGTCGCGTTTTCGATTTTCAAGAACACGTCCAGCTGACTGGTGGTGACGGGCTTGCCGTCGGTACCGGCTGTGTTTTCTGAACGCAGGACCAATACCGCTCGGCCCTTCAATTTGCGTTTTAGAATTGGGCCTTCGTAAGTTCCCGTTCCATAAAAGATGTGCAAATTGTCAGATCCGTAAACCAATTCCAATGAACTGATCGTCCCCGCTCCGTCGTCGGTGTTGATTTCGTAAGGGCCGGTCCGGTCGGTCGCCATTTCTGTGACGCCCATCAATTGCCAAATGTTGACAATCACTTCGGGGTATCGAACCAGAAATCGATAGTAGTCGGGGTCGGCGCTGATCGATGTGACGGGCAGTCGTCGGTAGATGCTGGGCTTGTTAAGCACGTCAGCGATTTTGTTTTTCGTTTCAGCATTCAATTGCTGGTACGGTAGCGAGTTAACAGTCTGTTTACGCAGGTGCTTGCTACTTGACCCAGCGCTCAATTGCTCTTCGGCAATCGTCGTACCGGTTCCGGCCAACATCATGAGCATGATGATGGATCCAAGAACCACATTGGCGTGAGTTGTTGCAATCATCCGCCGACCGGTAAGGCCGTACGTGGGTCGATTGATCATATGAGTTTCCGTATCAAACGCTTGATCGGCCCGCGGGAGAACCAATCCATTCCGCTATTCAGTCTGCGGCTTTTACTGAACAATCGGTTGTTCTCAGCGGGAGGGGACAATGATTCTGTCCTAGAAGTCGATCAAATACGGCAACGGACACGCATTGGTTCTGTAGTTTGCGCAGCTTCCAATGAATGCGGGTTGAGTTTGCTAGCAAAACGAGCGATGCAGGGTGGTGCTCGCGGCGGTTGATGATCGTCTATGGTCCCGTCAGGATCGCAGCCGGCAGCTGGGGCTTAAGCGGCAGCGACACTACCGGATGATGAGATGCGTGGGATTTTGCTCTTTTTGAGGCTGTGACTTTATTGATATCCCGCCGCGTAAGCGGGCGTGTTGGTCGCCTTTCGCTCCGTCGAAAGAGTGTCGATTGACATTCCTTCTGGCTGGTACAGAAAACTAATTCGCTCGTCGACTACCCGCAATCAAGGTCTCGGTTTCGAATCAGAGCGATCTCACGTGCTAGGTCCTCGATCGAGTTGGAGGGGAGATCGGTCGGGATCACTCGAGTTGCAGGGGAGATCGGTCACCATCAATCAAGTTATTTATACCGGCGAGAAACAACGTCGTTTGATTGTCTTTCGACGGAGCGAAAGGCGACCATCGATCCTGAAAGGATCGCAGCCGGCAGCCGAGGCTTGAGCGGCAGCGACACTACCGGATGATGAGATGCATGGATGGGAATGTAGCTATTGAGAGCGCTAGCTCCTTGTGTCCCAACAGCTTATGATTCCTGGCACAAAATCCTAGGAAGCGAGGATGGATTGCGATCGAGGGCGGGCCACTAACGAGGGTTCTCCGTCGCTGACGCATTCGGGCTATGATGGCCCCACTTAACCGGTCATTTAAACAACCAGTGTTTGCGCGACGGGTTACCACCGTCGCCTTCGGCTCGGTAAATTTGAAAAAAGTCACAGCCTCGTCGGGCTGCCCCTTTGCTTCGGCATCTCTGAAGCAGCCACGGCCTCGTTGGCTTTTTATGCTGCTGTGCTAATAATTCCGACTGACACCTACCCTCGCAGGCGACTGAATAGATTCATGTCATGGAATTCATTTTGCCAGAATCCGTATTGACGCATCAAACCCTCTTTTTCGAAGCCAAGTTTCGCAAGGACTTTCTCGGAAGCCAAGTTGCCGGGAACGGTAATGGCTTGAATTCGATTGACGGCGCCCACGATTCCATGAACAAACGCGTAGTCAACGATGGCCTCGACCGCTTCGGTGGCGAATCCGTTTCCCCATTGGTCAGAACTCAGGTTGTAGCCTAGGTTTGCACTTTGATATTTAATTTGAAATGAATCAAAGCAGCATGTTCCGATCAGTGAACCGGTGTCTTTGCGTACGATTGCCCAGCGAACGGCTTGGTCATTTTGAAACCAATGCGTGTAGTTGGCAATCATTTGATGGGCTTGCCCGATCTCGACAAACGGCTCAAGCTCATGGAACTCCGCGACTTTGACGTCCGATAGCAGATGAAATATTTCTTGGGCGTCTGCGGGGAAAATCGCCCGCAAATCCAAGCGTTCCGTTTCGAGTCTGGGGATAGAATTCATGATCCGCGAATTGGGTTTCGACTTAGTTTGACGTTAACGATCTGGCCCGAGCCGTGCCGCCTGAACTTCAAGCTTAAACTCAATCTAGATTTGGTGTAAAGCGATGTCTCAACTGAGGGCATTCTCAAATTTGTTTCGACGGCAGACCCCCAGTGCTTGGCGATTTTAAAGCGGATTAGATTTCCAGCTGGTCTTTGCTTGCTACGGAGTGCTCTGGCCGACGGCTTGCTGGATCGAATCCCAGCCGTTCTCTTTCAATCGTTTGACGAGATGCCGATTAATATTTCGGACAGTCGCCGGGCCGCCGTAGATGAATCCTGTGTAGACCTGGACAAGGTCCGCTCCCGCTAGAATCATCTGCCAAGCGTCTTCGCCGGTCATGATTCCACCGACGCCGATGATTGGAATCTCGCCTCGAAGCGATTGGTAAAGCGTGCTTACCACCTGACGACTTCTTGCTGTTAACGGCTGGCCAGAAAGTCCGCCGTTCCCAATCGCTTCCACGTCCGAATCGGGCGTGGATAGATCGGCTCGGGACAACGTCGTGTTGGTGGCGATGATTCCATCGAGTTTAACTTCCTGCAAGATCGAGATGATGTCTTGCAGTTGCTCATCAGTTACATCGGGTGCAATTTTCAGCAACACTGGCTTGCGTTTGCATTCATGATCGGCGGCCAACGTCTGATTCAAATGTGTGATCGCTGATAATAACTCAATCAGCGGTTCGCGATTTTGCAACGTTCGCAAGCCGGGCGTATTGGGTGAGCTGACGTTGACGGTGAAATAATCGGCGTAGGTATAAAGTCGCTCAAAACTAAACAGGTAATCCTGCGTGGCGTCTTCGACCGGAACCACTTTTGTCTTGCCGATGTTCACGCCTAAAACATCGGTTGGGCGAGCCTTGCGAGTGTTCGCCAGACGCTTGGCCGCCGCATCACAGCCGCCATTGTTGAACCCCATCCGATTGACGAGTGCTTTGTCGGCGGAAAGTCGAAACAGTCGTGGCTTGGGATTGCCGTCTTGCGGTTTGCCGGTGATGGTGCCGACTTCGACATGCCCAAACCCCAAGCTGGCCAATTGAGGAAACCAGCGTGCGTCCTTGTCAAATCCAGCCGCGAGTCCAACGGGATTTTTGAAATCAACTCCAAAGACCGTTGTCTCTAGCGATGAATCAACGACCTCATGTCGCGAGCGAAACATCCGAGCGACCAAGCCGGGAGCCAGTAACGTTTTGAAGGCGCCCATGGAAAGATAATGGGCGCGTTCGGCGGGCAAGCAAAACAGAATTGGACGGGCCAGAGATTGCCAGAGCATGGGTTGTTTCGAAAAAGTAGTTGATTCTTGACGAAATTCTTGACCAAAAAAAACCGGCGTGTTTTGCAACGCCGGTTTAAGGTTGACTAACTCAGTTCAATCTACCATTTGAGGCCGACGCCTTCGCCGCCTGATTTACGATCGGTTCCGCCTTTGAGTGGCCCGCCGCTCGGCTGAACCGCCAATTCGCGAGCTGGCTCATCGGCTTCCGGAGCCCTCGCTTTGCCAGCCTTGGGGGCGGGTGGAGTCAAGCAGGCTTTGTGAGAGAGCGAAATCTTTTGGCCCTCAATGTCCATCGACTGAATCTTGACTTCGATCTCTTGTCCTTCGCTGACCACATTGCCAACTTTGGCTACGCGTTGGTAGGCCAATTCAGAAATATGGCAAAGCCCTTCAACGCCTGGTGCGATTCGAACGAACGCCCCGAAATCGGCGATGCGTGTCACGGTGCCTTTGACGATGTCTTCGACAGAAAACTGAGTTGCCAGGTTTGTCCAAGGGTGCTCAAGGGTGTCGCGGTGCGAAAGCGAAATTCGATTCGATTCAGCGTCCACCTTTTCAACTTTGACTTTAACGTTTTCGCCGACCTTCAAGATGTCGCTAGGATGCTTGACACGGGACCAGCTGATTTTGCTGACGTGGATCAAGCCTTCGACGCCACCGAGATCAACGAATGCCCCGAAGTCCATGAGTTTGGTCACGACGCCTTCGCGAATCTGCCCGGCTTCGAGTTCCTTCATCAACTCGATGCGTTTCTCTTCGTTTTCACGTTCGAGAATCGCCCGACGGCTCAATACTAACTTTCGTTTGTCTGGGTTCACTTCGACGACCACGCATGTCAACTTTTGACCGACGTAGGAACTGAAGTCTTCGACTCGGAAGCGATCGATTTGACTGGCGGGAATGAAGCCGCGAATCGAGTTGATGGTGACTTCCAGTCCACCGGTGTTCGAGCCAGTGACCACAGCGTCAATCACGGCGCCATCGGTGATGTCTTCCCAATCGGAAACACCAATGCTTGCACCCGGCACGGCAAGCTCGTACAGGCCGTCTTCTTTGTTGAGTCCACGAACGATGACTTCTACCAAGTCGCCTTCGGCCGGGGCTTCTTTAAAGTGGTGCAACGTCGCGATGCCTTCGTATTGGCCTTCCAGTTTCACGAATACATTGTCTTCGTGGATCTTGGTCACGGCGGCTTTGACGCGTGTGTTGGGTTCGATTTCCGTATGAGTGGCTTGGGTGTTGGAGACCACTTCATCCATTGAGACTTCGCTCATGGCGGCTTCGATCTCAGCGTCGATGTCGTCGCTGAATCCGGTATCCGATTTAATGTCTGCCAGGATCTCGACGATGGGCTCGTCTTTGACGGTCAAACTGATCGGGTTCGCGAAGGCGGCCTGGACGGCTTTGGGTTGACTGGGCGTAAGTGACTTGTCGGCGGGGTCGCGCTGAGACCCGATCGCGACTTTGCTTTTCGCGGCCGTCTCGTCTGGAGCTCCAGGAGCGGCGACGATGGCTGGAGCCGCAACCGCTTCGGTGGCGGCTTGGGCAACCGTTTCACCTGCTGCCACCGGAGTTTCCGCCACGGGAGCTTCCACCACCGGGGTTACCGGCGACGAGGCAACGGGTGCCGTTGTCGACTCGGGAGTTGCATTCTCAGGAGCGGCTTCCGAATCAGGAGCGGCCGGATTCGGGGTGTTCGGTTCAGAACTCATAGCAGAAATCGTAAAGAAAAAATCGTGACGATGGATTGAAAATGATGCTTCGCTCGGATGGATTGAGCGGGCTTCAAGCCGGAATACTTTAGCAAGATTCGCCTTGTAAGTGTAAAACAAAGCCAACACAGGTGTCAAATACCTAGAAATCGCGTCCTTCGGAGATCAGAGAGAATTCATCTGTTCGGAACGGCGAGGCAGGTAAATCGTGTGAATTGAAGAGGTTTGGTTGAGCCGAGTCGTCCCAGGCGAACCGCACGGCGACTGGTTTTTCCACATCCGGCGAGCTGACAAGGATGGTTTCACCGTCAATTTTGGCAACGGCTGGCACGAATATTTTGTCTTTGCCGCAGATGACAAACCACGTCAATTGGGTTCCACCATCCCCGATTTTCAGTCCCCCTGAGGCATGTTTGAAGGAGATTCGGATCTGGTTACCATCGACTAGGCTTGACTCAAAGATGGGGCCACTACACTCGTCGATTTTGCCTTTTTCGGGCAGCAAGTCTGCATAGATATCTTTGAGGGCAATCAAAGCCAGTCGTTGTCCCACGACTTGCTTGTTTTTCGGATTGAATTCGGCGAGGTCTCCGACATCAGTGGTCACAACCATTC
>JBLINZ010000010.1:0-36283 GCA_047639375.1 Mariniblastus sp.
TGGCCCACGAACCGCTCAACTGGAAACCGCAACCCTTTGTGTCCGCCAAAGAGATCGGGCTCACCTGGCTTGATAGCCTTCCACTCAACGACTCCACTGACGCTTCCACAGTCAAATTGGAACTTCCCAAAGTCGCCAAGGGCTTGCCAGAGTATTGGCAACAACAACTGCAATCCGAGCGACTCAACATCGCGGCACTGGGCAGCGCCAAATCGGAGTTCCAACAACTCCAAACAAGAATCAACGCGACGAATCCGCTTCGACCGATTCAAACTAATTCCGTTTCCAAAATCAATGCGATTGACCAACAACGCGCCAAAATACAAAGCCGCCTACTGGAACTCCAGCGACTGGCGGATTCCCAACGCGTAGCTTTGGAAACTTCCTACAACCGCGACACTGAAAAAATTCGTCAATCCGCGCATGCGACCCAATTCGAAAGCGGTTCCGTCTCGACGTTGTTGCTGACCCAAATGCAGGAACAACATGTCGCCGAAATCATGAATTGGTTTCAATGGTTTCGGGAAACGATGCCTAGCCCCCAATCAGATTTTGCCCCGAAGGACTTGAGAGGGGTCGATGTTAAGCTACCAGGTGTTCCAACCTCGCCAGACTTCTTGATCAAATCAATTGAGCTCGAAGGAGAAGGGCGGTTCGCCAATCAACATCTTAATTTCGCTGGGTACGCCTACAACCTGACGTCGCAACCTGAGCTTCTCGACGTGCCGGCTTCATTCGAAATACGAGCCCAAGGTGACCAGCATCTGATCGTTTCCTGCACCCTCGATCGCCGAACCGAAAAGCCAATCGATTCTCTGTCCGTGACTTGCCCCGATCTTGAATTACCAATCCAAATGCTGGGTGAGAAAAACAGCATGCTGGTCACGATGGGCCCCGCGAGCCACATCCAAGCAGAGATTCAACTCCACGCCGAGGGTGATCAGATTTCTGGCGAGCTTGTCTTTCGACATTCAAACGTTTCGCTCCATGTTGACAAACTACATGAAATGGCCGGCGGTGAGACGACAGCCCTCCAGCTCAATCAAGGATTGGCTTCCGTCGACCAATTCCAAACCAGAGTGAAACTATCTGGCACCATGGACAACTATCAATTTGAATTCACAAGCGATCTCGGCAACCAGTTCGCGGGCGCTGCCAATCGCTTGTTGGCAAATAAATCTCAACGACTGATCGATCAGAAAAAACAAGAGTTGACCGAATATTACACGTCGCAACGTAACATTTTGGAAAAGCAAGTTGCTCCCGAGTTGAAACGGCTTTCACTGCAACTGAATCAAGCCTCGGTCGAAATCGCAAGCCTCCAAGCGGCTTTCACTGAGCCCGACGGCCCACAAACCTCCGATCGCCTCAAGCGTTGGAAGTAAAATGCTGCAAGGGCTAAGCCTGGGCTGACGAAAAAGTTTGCGGTAGTCGTTTTCGGCTAACCGGAAAAATAGAACTTGATCGCCCCTCGCTGACGCATTCGGGTTACCATCGCTGACGCTTAACCTCGCATTAAGTCAACAAGCCCAATTGGTTTGGAGAGGTTTGGCAAGCTCTGGGATTGGACTCTATGCGAATCGGCCGCAAGCCCGAAAGCTCAGGCACACAGCGTGTGCCTGCTACTCTATGCGCGTCGCTGCTACTTTTGGCGGGGGGCGGAATCGAGCGTGCATCTCGCGACCCAAGTTTCCTTGAGGGTCAGGCTGACGACAATCCGATCGACGATACTTGCGACGCCTTCGACGTGCAGGCACGACGCCATTGCAATTTGCTTCTCGTAAAACGAGTCCACTTCGCCAGCTAACGTCACGGCTCCCTGATTTGATTCAACATCAAGGTTTCGCAGCGAAGAAAAATGGCATTCGTACAGCGATTTGACCACCCGCTGAGATAATTCCCGATCCAAGCAACCAAAGCGATTGGCAGGGTAGAGCGCCCTCCTGTTGGAAAACTGAGTTCTGTTTTTCCGACTCACATTCATATCGACGATCCTTCTTTTGAACGGTGGACTCAATCCCTGTGGTATTTCCACGTGCGCAAATTCGAAACCGGACTCCCCTCAGACAAGGAGGCACCCTGTCTATCTCATTCCGTTTGCCGTTTGCGTCTTTCCAACGTTGATCGATGCTCGTCAAGCTGCCACTCTGGCCTCAGAGATCGATTCTAACGAAAATCAATTTTATTCAACAAAAAAAACGCCTAGCGATTCCGTTTTCAAAAACAAAAAGTGCTATCACTTTTGCCCGGCGACCACCACTCGACTCAAAAGACTCCAGCCGCAAGCAACGCCTCAACTGCTTTCATTTGCGTTTGAGTCGTTGCATCGCAATTCAAATTGTCCACCAAAACCGCACAAGACTTAGACGACGGCAGTTTCAAATCGCGAATTCGATAAGTAAAACTAACGGCTCTATAAATCTGAATTTGACCAGCCCACCAAACGAAAACATTTTCTTGATAGCGATACGACGCAATTGGGGAACCGTTCGAATTTTCGAAATGAGGCGACAATTAAATATGCATATTTACAGCTGCGTTTAGACTCGCAATACTAACGTTCCTGAAATCGAATGAAGTTGCTTGAATTCGATTTCCAATTTCGTGCCGAACCAGTCTCCAGTTTGGATAATTAATGCGGACAGACATCATCCCCAGGGTTTCGATTTGTCAGTTCTCGACTTATCGATGGGCATTCGAAGAAGATGTCATTCGGTACGCGACGCACGGATTCGATTCGATTGGCGTGTGGCGAAGAAAGATTGAAGACTTCCTCCCAGAAGCCGCCATCGACTTGCTTTACGAAAGCCGGATGTCTGTTTCAAGCGTCCACTGGGCGGGCGGGTTCACAGGCGACGGCCGCTCCTTTGCGGATTCAATCGAAGACGCCATCGAAGCCATTCAATTGGCAGGCTGCATGGACGCTGATTGCCTGATCCTGCACCCGGGTGCTCGCAACGGCCACACCACCACGCACGCCAGACGGCTCCTCAATTCTGCGTTAAACACGCTCGTCCCGATCGCTTCGGACTACGGCGTCAAACTTGCACTCGAACCCATGCTCAGCCAACGGGCCCCCGCTTGGACATTCATGGACTGCTTTGAAGACTCACTGGACGTTGCCTCAGGATTTTCGGCCGACCAAGTCGGAATCGTACTTGATACGTATCACGTTGGATTTGATCCTGTAATATTTGAGATGCTCGATCAGTTTGTTGAGCGGATTGAATTGGTGCAACTGGCTGACCGCAATCTACTGCTCGATCTCGACCAACAACCAAGACGCGGCAATGAGTCTTATCGAATGTTGCTTGGAAAAGGGCAAGTCCCCATTGAGGCCTGGCTGGGCAAATTGCAACAACTCAATTACGTCGGCAAGTATGAAGTTGAAATTCACGGGGTCGAAATGCAGAACGTCGACTACTTCCACTTGCTTGATTCGACAGCAGACTATTTCGCGTCACCAAAAATCAAGGGCCTTCTAAAAACATTGCCCCAACTCAAGACGCCGTCTACCGTCCAACGCGCCGACCATCGCTGGGCCGATTGAATTTGAAATTTCGCGTGCGAATTAACTTGGCTGAATCAGGGTTCCACCTGACTCTTCAAATACGCTATCAGCTTGGAATGCTGAGCGACCTTGTCGCTCGGTTCTCCGATCCGGATGCGTTGGACACTGCCGTCTAATTGTTAAACGACTATTCCGCAGGCTGAATCAATTGAAAGCAGACCATTTCATTCTTCCCGCGCACGTACATCAAACCCTGCGAGATCACTGGGGCCGCCCAGCAAGGAGACTTGAACCGAATGCCCGCGTCTCCGCTGCCTGGTTCGTATTCCGTCACCACGTCGAATTTCTCCGGCGTCGCTTTGATCAGCAAAAGTTTTCCGTGCTCGCCCAAAACCACAAAATGACCGTCAACATAGGTCAGCGAACTCCGAGACAAACCGGGCTGGCTCCAATAGACCTCTCCAGTCGCCCAATCGAGACAGCGAAGTTCAGCTGACCCTGCATGGCGCCCACTGCAGCCGAACACCTTGCCGTCAACTTCGATCGGCGTATTCCAATGAGCCTCCAACGCTTTGTCGCGGACTCGCCCATCACTCCAAATCAAATCCGGTGTCAAATCATTTGGCCTAGGCTCGAGCACTGCGGTTCCTTTTCCGTAGCACTCGGAAATTAGAATTTGTCCGTTACGTACGACGGGCGTGCTCGCGTTCACGCTTTCGAGAACACGAGCTCGCCATGGGAACTGGAACCTCACTGCCCCATCAGCCGGATCCAAACCAAACAACCCGCCCCGCATCCAAGCCAACAACGTCGGCGATCCGTCGAGAGTAGCTAGTTTAAGCGAACAATAACTCGCCAAATCATTCACGCACTGAAACTCAATCTCGCCAGTTCGTTTGTCAAAGGCCACCATCCCGGTTCCATTGGGTTTGACAAGGCTCAATTGCCTGGCCGGAATTGCCTTGGATTCCGCTGGACTTCCACCGACCATCACCCACAACAAATTTTGATGTACCACCGGCGTACTGGCGACTCCGAAGAAGTTCTGAATCACCCCGAACCTTTCGGTGGTGTTTTGTTTCCATATTTCTTTACCGGTGATCGAATCAAGACAGTGCAGCATCCCCTCGACGCCGTAAATGTAGACACACCCAGCGTCAATCACAGGACTGGCACGTGGGCCGCTATCGTATCCAAATAGATCACGATAATCCGAAGCATATGAAAACTCCCAAAGCGGATCTCCTGTCTCCGCCTGCAGACATTTCAAGACGGCGTTTTCGCCATACCGACCAAAATGGTAAAAACGCCCGTCCACCACCGAGCCGATCCCATAGCCTTCGCCCGTTGGAGTTCGCCATGCAATTTTTAGCTTGCCGTCACTCCAATCCTTCAAGATCCCTGTTTCGATTGACTTGCCGTCGGTTGTGGGGCCAAGGAAAGAAGGCCAGTCTTGTCCAAGTTTTTCGTCTTGGCTGATTGGACCTTCGTCAACTTGACCCGATACGCGATCCTGAGCCGTAACATGTTTGGTTACCGGATTGTCTTGTGCTACGGTGTCACAACCCAAGACAATCGTTAAGCAACCCATCAAGATCGCCAAGTATTTAAGTGTCATCGGGAAATCCAATTCGAAAAAGGTTACTGTGAGCGGGGTTGTCCGATCGTCGCAGCCAAAAAATCTACGAGCCACCTGCCATGTTAAACGTTGATCAACGCATTTCGATTCGCCTCACCGAATTTAAATTCAGCTATGCGCGCTCACCGGGCCCAGGCGGCCAAAACGTCAACAAGGTCAACTCCAAAGTCATTTTGAAGTGGTCGTTGGGAAAAACCAAGGCCTTGCCAACGACCGTTCAGCTGAGGTTCGAGAAAAAATACGCTAATCGCATCACCCAAGACGGCAATTTTGTGATTTCAAGCCACCGGTTCCGCGATCAAGGCAGAAATGTCGCGGACTGCCTAAGTAAGTTGCGGGAGTTGATTTTAGCCGTCGCTGCGGAGCCGAAGCCACGCAAGAAAAAGAAAGTTTCTAAATCCGCGAAACTTCGGCGGCTAGAAAACAAACGTCGCGCCTCAGCAACCAAGCAATCTCGACGTTCCGTTCAACGGGATGACTAATTCAACCTATTTCTTCAATGGATGCTGTGGCAAATCGAGCGGCACAAAAAAAGACGTCTTGCCGCGGCATAGTTGAACGAATTGCGATGCGCGAATTCAGTTCCCTAGTCTTGAATGTATTGGTCGTTACGATTGCACTTAACGCTTTTTCCAAGTTCTGACGGTTGACACAATTGGAAAACCCTTTCGAAAGCGAAAAGCCACCATCAGATGGCTTTTCCCGTCCATGGAAAGGGATATAGTAATAGTAGAAAATCAGTCTGACGCCATGGAGCTATTAAACATGGATCGTAAACAAGACATCGACGAAATTTTAAAACAGTGGCCCTTTGACCCGCAGAGCGTCAACGTGAGGATGCTGGAATCTGCGCAACGACGGGTGCTACAAATGCGCGTCGACATGGGGATTCTTCAACTGGAAACCGAGGGCCGGCCCGATGGCAATCGATTCCAAGGCGCAACCACTTATTTTGAGTTCCTCAAACGCAAATCCGTACAAGCCGATGCTACTTTCGAATTGGACGAAGAAAGTTGCGTCGAAATCGATCGTGAATTCGTCCAATTTTACCACCGCCGTGTCTGCTGGCTGCAACTCAAAGAATTCTCGCTCGCCGTTCAAGACGCCGACCACACGCTGGGATTGATGGATTTTTGCAAAGTGCACTCACCTGACGAGCAGTGGACAATCTCCCACGAGCAATACCGTCCGTTCGTGTTGTACCATCGCACCCAGGCCGCGTCGTTGGCATTTATCAACGGCGAAGACGCCGCGGTTGAAGATCTGAAAGATCCGATGATGGCCGAACGCGCTATCGAAGAAGTGAATATCGGGCTCGAGAAACTGAGGAAGCTGTTCGCCGAATACGAAGCCGAAGAACAATTCGACGAAGATGAACTCGTTCAGAGATTGACCGAGTTCAGAGAAGGACTCCGTGAAAAATACGCTGTTGGACTGACGCTCAAAGAACGACTCGAAAAATCCGTCGCCGATGAAGACTATGAACTCGCGGCTGAATTGCGAGATAAATTGTCGATGCGCGATTGATCTAAATTGAGACCGGAAATCGCTCCATTAGCATTACCTTGAGTTTCAATCGCCAAGCGAATTCGATCCGTTGCTTGGGCACTTACATTTGCCCAAGCGAGTCGGCGTTATTGACGGGCAAC
Source organism: Mariniblastus sp. (assembly GCA_047639375.1). Classification (GTDB taxonomy): domain Bacteria; phylum Planctomycetota; class Planctomycetia; order Pirellulales; family Pirellulaceae; genus Mariniblastus. Next base: position 6,800 of record JBLINZ010000010.1, read on the forward strand.
GCGCCCCTCAGGTGTTTTCCGAACACGCCCAAACGGCTCCCCCCTCAAAAGCAAATCCAGTCGTCACGCAATAAGTCTATGTGACGATCGCCGAATGTCTTGACGACTTGCGCTATGAGCAAGCGTGGTACGTGCGGGACACCACAGAACTTTGCGTTCTCCGTGTCTCCTCTTTTAAAACTTCTTCTTGCGATTCTGAGGTTTCGCTAGCAGACATTTCGTCCGTTTCAAGCTGGGCTACTTTAGCGCAACTGGTTCAATTTGTGAATATATTGCATATGTTGATACAGGTTTTACTCAGTGTCCGATGACAGCGCTGTGCCAGCAGTATTGACAAACCATTGATATAGTTGGACTTGCGATCAATTCCACGCAACGCTTGCTTTCTTGGCACGCAGACTGCAGTACGATTCGTTTATCAAACAGCGAGTTTGATGTTAGACAGAATCAGAATGCAAGGAATGGAAACATGCTAGTACTATCAAGGAAGCAAAATCAGGAAATCTTTATTGGCGATGACATCAAGATCACCGTCCTAAAAATGAAGGGCAATACGGTTCGGCTGGGTATTGAAGCTCCACGAGAAGTCAACGTGGTACGGGGCGAACTCCCTCGGAACGCCGCCCCTCAGGCAGCCGGTCGCGAAGTCGTGATTCCTCGAGCGGCGGCAGATCCGAAGCCCTCTCAAGGCTCCATCTCAGAAGCGGAGTACACGGTTGTGTTCAGCAACCAAGGCGAAACGCAATACTCTCATACGGATGTGATTCCATTCGAAGCGGAGAACAACGAGGACGTTGGGTTCGCCAATTCGACCGTCGATCCGCCGAAATCAATTCGCTTTCGCGGAAATCTCCCTAACGCTTTCCAGCATAACCGGCTCAAAGAAATCGTCAGCAAGCTGACGGCCAGCAATGATGCTTCGAAATCGTAGTTGAGCAAAGGGACAGTCCTTAGATTGTTTGTTGATTCAAACAGTTTGTAAAACAAGGACAACCGCAGCATGGACGCTGCATTTATTTATTCGAATCTTTTCACACCCGTCAAAAACGAGTTTCCCAGCAACCGACTTACGAGTCATGATGTCGGCCCTTTTAGCTTGCTGCCGCCCTTGAGCCCCGTTCAATGTGGCCCGCGACTGAGCTCCCCCCACCACGCCGTCATCAACCTTGGTAGCCACGCAACCGCGGAAGTTACCATTTCCACCTTCCACGGACGCACAGCGTTACCGCCGGAGAAACTCCGAGGTATCGGACACCGTTGGGATCAGCAAATTGGCATCCCGAGCGACTGGCAATTGCGGAATTTCCCGCAGCCTGATTCGCCCGTGCTCTGACAAATGCTGCATCAACACACGTTTGACTTCAAAAATACTGCCCGGATCCTGGTGAAGCTCGGAATGCTCCGCCGACACATAGGCTTGCGATTCGGCCTCGTCCAACGTCGCGCTTTCGACTGAAACAACACCGTCACCGATGAATTTCCTGTCTGCGTCGGACGATTTGAAAATCGATTTGCGAGGCTGGCGACCAATAATATTGTGAAACTTAACAGAGGGTGCGATCGGAGCATTGTTAAGCACGGCGAACGCTGGACTTTTTGGCGTCAAGGAATCAATGCTCGTTGTCGTGGTCAGGAATTCGCTACTCTTGAGTTGGCCTTTGTTTTGCTGGGCTAACTTTTGAAAGTCTCTCGTAATAATCGGTGGGAGCGTGAAGAGCTTTTGGCTAACCCATTGGGTTGCTTGATTCGCAAACTGAGTTCCTTGAAACGGAGTCGCCAACGTGATGACACGTTCAATCGACGGATTAGGCTGAAAGTAGAACGTGTCTCTGAGATGGGCAATGGTTTTACGGTCGCCTTTGAGTGACTCAATTGGATGATCACTGATCAAATCCCAAAATCGATCTTCGCTTTCGATGACCTGCATTTTAGCAATCAGACCGCCCATGCTGTGCCCCACCAAGACCATTTGGTCAAGTGACTGAGAGTCGCCTCGCGGATCAAGTTCTCGTTGAATCTCAGCCAAATCGGCTCGCATCTGTTGGGCTGAAACCCAAAAAGGCTGGCCCGTTGGATACGAATAGAACCAGAACTGACAGTTTTCATGAATGTCCCGATTTGCCCGCAGGTCATTAAACATATGAACCCAAGTCTGAGGCCCAGACCAAAATCCGTGGACCATCACAACAGGAATTTTGTCGGGGTCGTACGGTTCTAGCATGAACATCCCATAGGTCTCCGGAGCAAATTCGGCGTCCAACAAAATGGCCGTCGCCAAGGCCCCCTTATTGATCAATGGATCCCTCAACCCATAGGCAAGCGGCGTCGTAATGTCGCTTTCCAATGGAATCGTATGCGAATCAGTCTTAACCAACGTCTGTTCCAACGGATCGTATAACTTCAAAACAGCCCGTCGAATTTTGGGGGAACGTGATTTCGCCGACTCGTCCGAGGTCATCACCGCAGGGCCATTCGATTCGGCCGGAAGCAGATGCATGAAGGCTGTCATGGGAATCGTAATTTCAGCCGGATAGAACTTCTCAAACTCAGACTGAAGTTCCTGCTGCTTGCGAACAGCGATCAGTGGCACGCCCAACCCATAAGTGTGAAACTGATTTTCAATCCCAGCAGCTTGAAAATTACTCACCAACTCAAACCGTTCAAAAACCTGATCGTCCCAACGACCATCGACCTGCACTTGAAACTCGATACCTTGCTTCGGATTGCCCACCGTGACGGTGTAGTCCGCCAGTAGTTTGTCATGCGATATGACCTTTCGCAGCAACCCCTCGAGGGAGCGATTGTAAATGTCACACATATTGCGAAACTGAGGATCATACGCGTTCCGCGAAACATCGTGCTGTGAGTCGAACAGGAACTGATACGCCTGAATGACCGCCGTGGCGTACATCCGCGTTGAGCGTTCCGAATCGCCCCTGGCTTCCGACCAATCGGCTTGGATTTCTGCGATCTCGGCCAGTCCGTGAATTTCGTCCATCGTTGGACGGTTTTCAGCCAGCTGCTGAAACCACTCGATCACGGCATCCGGGTCAGCGTCGTATCGTTTCTCGAGATCGTATTTACGCAATAACAGTTCAGTCCGCGCTGAAGGCCGGGGCGCCGACTGAGTGAATCGCTGATAAAGCGAATGCTTGTTGCGATGCGGGACTGACTTGACTTGGACGATTCCAGGACTGGCAAACGAAGTCGCGCGAATCAATCGGTCTTGGATTGAAAGGCATCCCACCTGCGACAGACTCAACAGAATGCAGAACAGGTAGACGCAAATTGACAGTGGCTGAATAGCGCACACGCCGAGCTTGGATTGGCTGGTTGTTGCGATAGTAAAACAACGATTCAGCATAACTCGAAACGTGACTTTCAAAAGTGGTGAACTTTAGATACACCGCCAGGCGGTTTTGAGAGCAAACTCATCGGATTGGGGATGCGCATACTTCGCCCCCATGTTAAAATCCCTAGAACAGGTACCGGATTTCTCGACTGGCGGTCAACGGCATTTTTGCTAGCGAAATACTCGCCTCTGAGGTCGGAGTCTTGTTGCTCGAGGCAGCCGCTGAGTTTTGCTTCCCCCAGAACACTAGGATCAATCAATGCGTCCCGAATCCCAACGCACCTTCCAGTCTACCCACCAGCCCCAACTGCCCAGGATTAACCGGCGGAAAGCGGTATTGGGGATGGCAGCATCGCTGGGAGCCGCCCGTTGGGTCACCGGCCAGGAAGCCCAAGCCGCTTTGCCACGCCCGCTGGGTCTTTCCAGCGCCCCGCCCTTGGACGCAAAAACATCTCCGATCTGCGTGTTTACCAAACCATTCAATTCCCTAAGTTTCAACGAAATGGCCGAGCGCATTGCGGAACTTGGATTCGAGGGAATCGAAGCCCCGATCCGAAAGGGCGGGCACGTCGAACCAGCGGAGGTTCCCGACAAACTTCCGGCGCTCGTCGAAGCCCTCAAGAAATGCGGGCTGGAGATCAGCATCATGACTAGCGACATCAACGACGCCAGTGATCCGCTTTCAGTCCAAACGCTTAAGGTCGCAGCGAGTCTCGGAATCAAGCGGTACCGCATGAAGTATTTCAAGTACGATCTCAAACGGCCGGTATCGGAACAGCTGGAAGCCTGGCGTCCGAAATTTCGCGAGCTTGCTGACTTGAACCGTGAACTTGGCATTCGGGCGCTGTACCAAAATCATGCGGGGAAAAACACACTTGGCGCTCCGCTTTGGGACCTCAAGTCTGTCCTCAAGGGAATCAAACCAACCGAGATCGGCGTCGCCTATGACATCCGACACGCAGTCGTCGAAGGCGGAAAGAGCTGGCCAATCACATTCGACATGATTCGGGCTCACATCGATTCAATCTACGTCAAGGATTTCGTTTGGGAATCGGGCAAACTCAAAAACGTGCCTCTGGGCGACGGGCAAGTGCCTCAAGAGTTCTTCCGACTCCTCGCCAAGACAGATTTCAGCGGCCCAATTTCACTGCACGAAGAATACCTCGATCATCGACGCCCGGAATTAGTTCCCGACCATCTCGCGGCGATTCGAAAAGACATCACGACACTAAAAATGCTGCTGCAGCGTTAATCGCTGTATGCAAAACGAGAGACCAAGGTTGTTCATTGATTGAAACAGAACCGTCGACTTTCGCCCATGACCGGCTGGAAGCCTATCCCACCTAACGCTGAATTCTCAAGTCGCACGATGGGTTGGCTCGGGCTTACCGGGCCGGAAGCTTTGCATGTTGCCAACAGTCAACTTCACACCTAAGTCTTGGCTCAGCTCTGCCGTGACTTGATGGACGATCGATTCAAGAATTTCCGGACTAGCCGCGACTCGGGCGTTGACCAATAAATCGGCCCCCAGCGTTTTGATCTCACTAGCAAGACTAAGCTCACTCTCAACCGCCGAGCCCACTAAATTCGCGACGGCTGCATCGGACATCGTTTGGCCCAAGACTTTAAGATGGGCCACTTCGCATTCGGTCGAATCCAGCGCCTTGCCAATCCCTTCCACCAGTCGCAAGACCAACGCGTCCAACTCGAAACGATCGTCCGACTCAGCCTTGACTTGGCAATTCAACCAACCCAGTTCCGCTTCGCCTTCCGCGTACGTGACGTAATCCATTTCCATCATTTTATCTCGTTGGGTTGCTTCGGCGCCGGCGGCCTCGACCAACAAATCAAAACCAGTCCCTTCGCGAGCGCTGAATCCAAATGCCGGCACATCGAAACGCTTTTTGATCAGGTCTAGCAAGAGTTCCTGGTCGTCTTTGGAGAGGCGATCAATTTTATTGACAGCGATCGCGTCGGCCTCTTCGAGTTGTTTGAGAAAGATGTACTCGGCTTTGGGCGAAAACCCTTTACCTTTTTCGGCGGCCAAAATCTTTTTGCCATGCCCCGGCTTGAGAAGTACCACAAGCGGCCCCAACTCAAATCGATCTCCAAACAGTTCGCGCATCGGTTGAATGACCGTCGCCACCAAATCGGTGCAGCTCCCAACCGGTTCCGCAATCACAATATCGGGTGTTTGCTCATCCGAAAGCGACCCGACAGTATCGATCAGGTCGTCGAATTTGCAACAAAAGCAGGCTCCGGGAACTTCCCCGACTTGAAACCCTTGATTGCGTAGCGTGTGCGTATCGACCAAGTCGTAAGCTTGATCGTTCGTGACCAGAGCCACATTCAATCCCTGCTCGACGTAATGCTTTGCGAGTCGGCCAATCGTGGTTGTCTTGCCAGCACCAAGGAAACCGCCAATCATTAAAAAGCGAATTGGTTTCATTCTAATCATCCGTCGTGTCGTAAAATTGAAAACGTGATTATACTCTTTTTGGGGATTCACCACGTTCGTTTGTTAACATTCGCGAATCACAAATACAAGGCGATTGGTTTTTGTCGCAAGAAAAATTAGCAATTGATGGCGGTCTGGCAACTCTCGACACTTCCGAGTTGCCTTGGCCGGTGACCACAGACGCGATTCGAGCTGCCGTGATGGCGGCCTTGGATGATGGCTCGTGGGGGAAATACGAAAGCCATCCGGCTGAACGGTTCGTTGAGAAAATCAAAACGTTCACGCAAACCGAGGGTGCAATTTTGTGCTCGAGCGGAACCATCGCGGTAGAGTTGGCGTTGCGCGGCGCCGGCGTTCGAGCAGATAATGAAGTCATTTTGGCAGGCTACGATTTCCCAGGAAATTTTCGAGCGATCGAATCAATCGGAGCGTTACCCGTCCTCGTCGACGTTGTCAAAAACGGCTGGGTCATCGATTGTGCACAATTGGAATTGGCATTTTCAGATCGAACCGCTGCTGTTGTCGTGTCCCACTTGCATGGGCAGATCGCCGACTTGATTGTCATAAGGGAATTGATCGAAGCTCACAATCAACATGCCGCTCGCCCGATCATGCTAGTCGAGGACGCTTGCCAAGTCCCCGGCGGCACGTTGAATGGCCAACCGCTTGGCTCGTTCGGCGACGTGGGGGCGTTTAGTTTTGGCGGCAGCAAATTACTTTCGGCGGGACGTGGCGGAGCCATCGTTTCCACTAAGCCTGAGATTCTGCAACGGGCTCGCATCTTCTCACAACGGGGCAATGAAGCGTTTCCACTCTCTCAGCTACAAGCCGCGGCATTGATTCCGCAAATGGAAACGCTCCAACCATTCACGACGCGACGCCATGCGAGTGTTTTAAAACTAATCGAGGCCACCTCAACTTTATCTGACTTGAATTGCCTCAAGCAAATCGTCGACGATGTGCTGCCAGCGTATTACAAAGTTCCTTGGCTCTTGAGGGATCGGACTCCCGGTTGGACGCGTTCAGAATTCATCCAAGCCCTGCTGGCCGAAGGCGTTTCGGTAGGCGAAGGTTTTCGAGGATTCCTACGCCGCTCCCCCCGTCGTTGTCGAAAAACGGGGACACTCGTCAATAGCCAAATCGCGGCCCAGCAAACCGTTTTGTTGCATCACCCGGTTCTGCTCGAGTCGGAAGAAACGATTGACCTCGTTGCAGCCGCCATCAAAAAAGTCACCGCAAATTCTCAATAACGCCAATCCGCCGCCAACTCCTGCCATGCCCCAAGACACACATTCTGCTGACGCCCATCCGTCCTCGTACGGCCCGCGAGACGTCGCCGCGATCTGTTTCGCAATGGCTTTTCCGACCTTGGTAACGTTGGTTTATTTCCAATGGCTGAAAGACGCCGACGCGTTGTTCCAACAAATCGCTTTCGGGATCGGGAAATGCATTCAGTTTGGATTTCCGATTGTGTGGATTTGGCTATGGCATCGCTCCAGACTAAAACGCACCGTCACACCGGAATTGAAGAGTGGCTCTACGCTTGAAATGCCTAGCTCTCAAAGCACCGACATTGGGTTGGCGGTCGGATTTGGGCTGCTTGTTGCCGTCAGCATGTTTGCAATCTACTTCCTGCTCCTAGCAGATTCTCTAATCGCCACGGAACTTGTCCTGATGGTGAAAGAGAAAGTCACGGACATGGATATCAATTCGTTTGCAAAATACATTGGGGTGGGAGTTTTCTACGCCCTTTGCCATTCCTTCATGGAAGAGTACTACTGGCGTTGGTTCGTGTTTGACATGCTCGAAAAATTCGTCTCCACGCCAATTGCCAACGTGTTATCCAGTTTGGGATTCATGGCCCACCACGTTGTTTTGTTGGGATTTTTCTTCAACTGGCAATGGCTGACCTACCCATTGTCCTTATGCATCGCGATCGGCGGTATGTTCTGGGCTTGGCAATACAAACGAACCGGAAGCCTCCGGACGTCCTGGATCAGCCACATGATTGTGGACGCAGGGATATTCGCGTTGGGATACTTTTTGATTCGCGAGATGTTTTGAAGTGCGCTCCAGAGGCCTTTACTGCAACCATGGGAACCCGCTGCTCACCCCGAATTTGCGAGAGAAAGCCCTCGATGGATGTTCGCGTTAAATGGTTGCTCGCGCTAATTAGATGCTCGCGGTCGCCGATCGGCTTGTGAATTTAAGACGCGAAACGATAGATCGTTTAATGATTAGCCGGCAGGCGACAGCGCCAACCGCGAAGCGTTGGCGAATAACCAATCAAGACAAGCTACCCCCCAATCGACAAACCCTGACTTCGTCGGGCCCCCAATGAATCCATAGCTTCATTGCGTTGGCCGCTTGATCAGGGTTGAATGAACAAAGCCTTTTTTTGATTCGGCAGCGAATAGTCGAACCCGCAGGATTTGAACATTTCTTCGGATGCGGAGATCGCGAGCAACTCTTTGACTTTCTCGTCGCGGGCACGCTGTACGCACCGCTTGACCAGTTCAGCCCCAATGCCTTGACGACGAAAACTCTCATCAACCGCGAGGCATTGGATCTCGGCGAGTTTCTTGGAGTAGATTTCCAACGCGCAAAACGCCACGATGCGAGATTCAGAAACCGCCTGAAACGCATGCTTGAGCAGTAATTCAAGCTCGAGCGACGTCCGCCGCAACAATTGCCGATCGTCCATGAACGGCTCAAGAAAATTCTGCACCGCCTCCAAATCATCGGTACCAGCTGAGCAAATCGCAAGTTCAGGCTCTTCCATGTTTCTCGTATCCTTCGTTGAAGCGTCCATCGATGTTTTTCTGCCGACCTTTTGCCGACTCAAAGCGGTGGTTTTGATTAAATATTGGTATGGCCGAGACAAGGGTAACCCGACGCGTTGGGGCTTGTTGATTTTATGGCCGGTTAAGTGGGATCAATCATAGCCCGAATGCCTAAGCGAGGGAGAGCCCTTGTCCGTTGCTTGCCCTATTGGTTATGCATCCTCGCCTGCAATCACCCCGTGTTAGTCACCGACGACTGCCGGCTAGTCGTTAAACGGTCTACCGTTTCGCGTCTTAAATCAACAAGCCCCAACGCGTCGAGCCACCAAAAATCACAGCCAGTCCGGCAACCAATTTACAGCCACGCCGAGTTACCATTTCGACCAGAATCGGTTCATTGCCTTAGCAGCACCAATGCCTAATCATTTTGGCATACATCTCGGTTCCCAGTGCAAGCTGCTCCAAGGCAATCCATTCATTGACGGTGTGAGCCTGTTCGATACTACCCGGACCATACACAATCTTGTTTCCCAATTCAGTAAAGACTCCCCCGTCCGTGCCGTAGGCAACTGTTTTCGATTTCGGACGATGGGCAAGCTTGAGAGCTTCTTGAACATAGTCCGATCCCGGGTCGGCGAAAAAGACGCTCCCGTGCTTGCGAACCTTAACTTTCACATCAAATTTTTCGCCGGCCGCGCGGACCCGCATGAGCAAAGGCTCAATGTCGATTCCGGGCATGGGACGCAAGTACATCTGACAGACGCTTTTCCCAGCGGTAACGTTCAATGCTGGTGAGTCATCTTTGATACTGATGTTCCAACTCAAAGTGGGTGGATCAAACATATCATTCTGCCATTTTAAATCCGTTTCCGTTTCGTCGTACATCTTTTTTATTTCCGCCAAGAAGGGAATCATCGAAAGATTCGCGTTGATTCCGAGCCGACTGCCCGAATGACCGGCTTTGCCTCTCGCAGTCGCAACAATTTCGACGGATCCCTTGTGAGCGTGGACAACTTCCAACGAAGTAGGTTCGCCAATGATTGCCTTGGTCGAGTGGAGCACCATCTCACGATAGAGTTTGCTTTCTTCGACGACACAACGAGCTCCGTGAAATCCGGTTTCCTCATCGGCGGTCACCACGAAGTACAGGGGCTGCTTCAAATCATCCCACGCAAACGATTGAGCAGCGGTCAACATGCAAGCGATCGAGCCCTTCATGTCACAGCTGCCCCGGCCGTACAGCCGCTCTCGGGCAATCGCAGGTTCAAACGGTCCGAATTTTTCCGAAAACCATTTCTTAGCCGGGACGACATCCGAATGGCCGAAATAGCCCAGCCCGCCTTGTCCGCTGCCTTTTTTAGCGACTAAATTGGTCTTGATGACGCCATTGTTGTCGCTGTACTCAAGTTTCTCGACGACAAACCCATGTTTGGTCAGCTTCATCTCAAGGTATTTGCTGATCAGCTGATTGGACAAATGACTCGTCGAATCAAATCCGACCAGACGTTTGGCGTAGCGAATAGCTTTCATGACGTTTGCCTGAGCAAGAACGGGAAGTAGACTGCTTCCAAAATAGGTGACCTAATGGCATACAACAAGCGAATATCGGCGGCCCGTGGATCGAATTTATAGTTAAACTATCGGATTGCCCAAATCGACGGGTGGGACAGCATGGCTTTGCCACTTTTGGGGAACTCTGCGATTCCTAGTCGTTCCACAAATTGCTGACCTGACATCCCCACACCCAACTCTCAAGCTTCTCATCCAAATTCCGAATGCCACCAGAAAACATTCATTTCGTCACGGGCCGCTTGGCTGAACCTGCTCTTCGAAAGCAGCTAGACCAGCTGGCGCCAGAAGTGGGATTTGAGTATTCAGTTCAGGTCTTACCGATCACCGTGGCCGCACTCATGACGCCGGCTTGGATTGCCTCCCGGCTAGACATCCCCGAAGCGGCAACCGACTTGATGCTTCCTGGACATTGCGATGGCGATCTCGATTCCATCAAGCACGTTACGAACTTGCCGATCAAAATCGGTCCCAAAGATCTTCGCAGGCTACCGGAATTCTTTGGACGCCAACCGACCCATTTGGACTTTGGCAAATGGGACATCGAAATCATTGGGGAAATCAACCATGCTCCGCGAATGGAGCTGCAAGACATTCTTGCCCAAGCCCGTTCGATGGCCGAGGACGGAGCCAACTTGATCGACGTTGGTTGTGAACCGAATTCTCACTGGGCTGGCGTTGCCCAATGCGTACGGGCGTTGAAGGCCGAGGGACACCGTGTCTCGATTGACAGTCTCAATCCTGCCGAGATTGGGCCGGCCGTTGCTGCAGGTGCAGAATTAGTTCTCTCCGTAAATTCGACCAATCGCGAATTCGCGGTCGATTGGGGATGTGAAGTCGTCGTGATTCCCGACGACATTCGAGACATTAATACACTCAGTGAGACGATTGATTTCCTGTCCTCCCAGCAAGTACCAGTTCGGATTGACCCGATCCTGGAACCCATCGGATTGGGATTCACCGCCAGCCTTCATCGCTACATCCTAGCTCGTGAACGCTGGCCCGAAGCCGAAATGATGATGGGCATTGGCAACATCTCAGAGCTAACCGATGTCGATTCTGCAGGTGTCAACGTTCTGTTGCTTGCGATCTGCCAAGAACTGTCGATTCGCAGCGTGCTCACGACTCAAGTGATCAACTGGGCGCGGTCCAGCGTTAAAGAATGTGACATCGCCCGGCGATTGGTCCACTACGCAGTCAATCAGCAGGTGCCCCCCAAACACCTGACGGAAGAACTCGTTTCGTTGCGGGACCCCAAGATTTTGGAGTTCGGGATCGACCAGATCCGCGGCTTGGCCGCCGAGATCAAGGACCACAATTATCGAATTTTCGGGGAAGCCGGCGAAGTGCATTTACTGGGCAGCCGTCAACACTTCCATCACGCAGATCCTTTTCAAGCATTTGATCAACTGATGGCGACCGAACCCAAAAACGTTGATCCGTCTCATGCGTTCTATTTGGGTTTCGAGATGTGCAAAGCAATGATCGCGAATCAATTGAGCAAGCAATACACACAAGACGAAGCCCTCAACTGGGGGCACCTGACGGTTGAGGAAATCGATCGCCACCGGTTGCAAAAACGTAAGAAGCGAGATGGGTAGGAATGACTGGCAATTGGGCAAGCTTGCTCCGGAGGGTGTCCGTGTGGGAACATGGCAGTCGAGAGGCTGTGACTCCCCCCAGCGCACTGCCCAAACGGCAAGGAATCGTAGCCAGACGCGTCAGCGTTTCTTGCCTTCCGCTCGGTATTTTTGGGAACGTCACCGCCTCGTCCGACTATCATGCGTGCCTCTTGGTATCGAACAATGAACAACGACACAAACAATTCGAACAACCCAACGGATCCTAATCCCGAAGCGGAATCCGACCGGATCGCAACCGCTTATCATGAATCTGGGCATGCCGTGATGGCTTCGATTGTGGGCCGGCCGGTGCAAAAAGTCACCATCGCGGCGGCCCACATCCAAACCGGCGGAATCCGCTTGGGTGCCTGCAAGTTCAAAGAAGGTCGCTCAAAATCTTCCAAAGATTGGCTGGAAGATGAAGTCTTGATCCTGTTCGCTGGGATGGTCGCCGAATCCCACTTCACGCAACAGTATTGCCGCCAAGGAGCTGGTCAGGATTTCCGCTCCGCCCGCCGGCTGTTGGCCAGTCGTGCCAAGAACGAACGGCAGCTTGAGAAACTCGAACGCCGGTTGCTCGATAAGACCGAATATGTCTTGGCCGAAAAAGCCCACGAGCAAGCCGTGCGGTTGATCGCCCAAGAACTGCTGGAGAAAGAAACGATCAGCGGCCGAGCCGTAACGCATCTCCTCCAGATGGCAAGGCAGAAGTTTTCTTGAGCCAGCGATCCTCCAACCACTTGCCTTTTTGGGCCATTCAGTCATTAATACGTGCGTGACACAAACGACTAACGAATCTACTCGAGCCCAATCCGGGTTTGCCCCAGCCGTTAAGGAGCTAACTCCTGCGCCCTCAGTCGCAACCGCCTTACGCCGACTCCAAGAGCTTCCTGGCTGCTTATTGCTAGACAGCTCGATGCGAATCCCCTCGACGGGCAACGCTCAACCGCTGGGACGGTATTCGTTTCTGATGGCCGATCCATTCGAGTCCATCGAAGTCGCCGCTGACCAAGCTCAACCGTTGGATGAAATTTCGCGAATTTTGGATCAATTCCAGACAATCCGAATCGAGGATCTTCCGCCGATGCAGGGCGGGGTGGCAGGTCTATTTAGCTACGACCTCAATCGCTCATTCGCGAACATCCCTGCCGCCAAGAACGACGAGCTTGCCATCCCAGCGATCGTCGTGGGTGCCTACGACACGGTGATCGCTTGGGATCACGAACAGAATCGAGCCTGGATCATTTCGCAGGGGTTTCCAGAAACCGAAGCCCAACCCCGAGCGGCTCGAGCCAAATCAAGAATCGAGTTTTTCGCCAACAAACTTGAGTCTTCACCGCCCAGCCAAATTTTTGACAAAGCAAACGACATCGATGCGCCACCGTCATTTTCTCGGCAGTCAATGACCACGCCGATCGATCGCCTGCCTGGGCTGTTTAGTAATTTCTCGAAAGCGGACTACATCGCCACGGTTCAAAAATGCATCGACTACATCTACGCCGGCGACGTGTTTCAAATCAATCTGGCTCAACAATTGGCATACCCCGCCAATTGCGATTCGGTCGAGCTGTATTGCCGCCTGAGTGAGTGCAATCCTTCGCCCTTCGGCGGGTACTTTGATCTCAGCGGGATCAGCGATTGTGACGCTCAGATTGTGACTGCATCCCCGGAACGACTTTGCTCCGTTCGAGATCGCAAAGTTGAAACTCGGCCGATCAAAGGAACCCGTAAACGTACTGGCAGGCCGGTGGTTGACATCCAAGCCAGACAAGAGTTGCTGTCGAGCGTTAAGGATCGTGCTGAAAACACTATGATCGTCGATCTGATGCGAAACGACCTCTCAATGATCTGCGATTCGGATTCTGTTTTGGTGACGCAATATTGCGAACTGGAGGAGTACCAAAGCGTCATGCACCTTGTCTCCTCCGTCCAAGGAAAATTAAAACCCGCACATGGGCTGGTCGATTTATTGCAAGCCATTTTCCCAGGCGGTTCGATTACCGGGGCTCCCAAAGTCCGGGCGATGGAAATCATCGCAGAATTAGAGCCCACCGCCCGCGGAGCTTATTGCGGCGCTCTTGGTTATCTCGGTTTCGACGGATCAGCTGATTTGAACATTCTGATTCGCACGATCACGGCATCACACGGCTGGTGGCAAATTCCGGTTGGAGGAGGTATCGTCAGCCAATCCAATCCGGAACGCGAGTACGATGAAACCTGGACCAAAGCAGCCGGCATGCTTCGAGCAATGACGATGAATTAGTCCAACCTCGGCGATCAATTTTCAAACTTACCAATCATGATCTTAGTCATCGACAACTACGACAGCTTCGTTCACAACTTGGCTCGCTATTTTGAGCAGCTTGGTTGTGAGACGTTCGTTGTGCGCAATGACGCGTTGGATTTGGATTGGGTGGCCCAACATCCGCCCCAAGCAATTGTGATTTCACCCGGCCCTTGCACTCCCGATACAGCCGGTTGTTCGCTGGAAGTCGTGCGACGATTCGGAGATTCGATTCCAATCCTTGGCGTTTGCCTCGGTCACCAGGCGATCGTTCAAGCGTTGGGCGGGAAGATCTCATTGGCTAATGAACCGATTCATGGCCGCCCGAGCCAAGTCAATCATTTCGATTCCAACATGTTTGTCGGAATTGATTCGCCTTTTAAGGCCGGTCGTTATCACTCGCTTGTCGCACGGACGACAGATTTACCCCCGCAACTGCGAGTCACGGCGGCGACTGACAATGGCACGGTGATGGCTGTCGAACATGAAACTTGGCCGTTGGTGGGATTACAATTCCACCCAGAGTCAATCTTGACCGACTGCGGCTACCAATTGCTCAAGAATTTCTTGACGATCGCGAACATCGAGTTCGACGGTGGCCAACTTAGCGACTCACCGCTTGGAACCTGGAGCGGCTCAGTGGACTCACTTCAATTGCCAATTCGGTCTCCCCGCCTTTCAACGCGAACAGACGCGTTAGATCCATTGACTGAACCCTCGTCAACTGCTTCGACCCACGATCGCTTGCCATGATTCTTGAATCAATCGTAACCACACTCAACGACGACGGCACACCGAATATTTCTCCGATGGGGCCCACGGTTCCAGAAGATTCATTTGGCACGAATGAATTCAAATCGTTTACCCTGCGCCCATTCCATTCTTCGCGAACGTTTGCGAATTTGAAACGTCATGGCTCCGGGGTGCTGCATGTCACCGATGACGTTGAAATATTTGCCAAGGCAGCGATTGGTCGCCTGGAGCCAGTGCCTGAATTGACGCCTGCCACCAGCGTGGAGGGATTCGCGATCGTAGACGCCTGTCGGTGGTACGAGTTCGAAGTTGAATTTATCGATGAAACTGGCCCACGCATGCACTTGAATTGCCGCGTGGTTAAGGCTCAACGGAACCGTGATTTTTGGGGATTCAATCGGGCCAAGCATGCGGTCATCGAAGCCGCTATTTTGGCGACACGTGTGGACTTCTTGCCCGCAGAAGAGATTTCCCAACAGTTTTTGCATCTCCAATCAGCCATTGAAAAAACGAGTGGCCCACGGGAGCTCGCCGCCTTTCAGTTACTGTGCGATTTCGTTGGACATCCGCTGGGAGCCCCGAAAAATGCTTGAACAGGTCACTGTCTCAGCGCCCGCACGACTGCATTTTGGACTTTTCTCCGTCGGCGATCTCGTGTCTCGAATGTTTGGGGGGATCGGGCTGATGATCGATTCACCCCGGATCTCCATCCAAGCCACCCGGGCTGAGCAGTGGACGGTCAACTCGCATTATCAGCCTGAAATCAATCGTGCAGTTTCAAGCTGGTTTGACTATCAACGCAATTCTCTGGATTGCGAATTGGGTATCCAATCGTTCGAGCAGATTCCAATCGAGTTAAAAGTCATGAAGATCCCGCCGCGGCATTGCGGATTGGGAACCGGGACGCAATTAGCTCTTTCAGCCGCGATGGCCGTGATTCAGATGTTGCAGTTGCCCGTTCCCTCCATCGAAGAACTAGCAATCTTCGTCAAACGTGGAAAACGATCCGGGATCGGTTCGCATGGATTCAGCCAAGGTGGATTTTTGGTTGACCGGGGAAAACTAGCCCAGGAAAGTCTCGCCCCACTCGACTTTCAAACGCACTTTCCCGACGACTGGTCAATCGTCACGATCCTCGGCAAACAAGAAACATCGGGACTTTCTGGGGCAGAGGAAATTGAGGCTTTCCAAAGTCTGCCTAAATCAACGGAAGACGAGCGGTCAGCGATGATCGAAATCGTTCGAGATCAAATCGTTCCGGGAGTGTCGTTGGTTGACTACGACCGATTTGCAGCAGGCGTGTTTGATTTCGGCCGCCGCAGTGGCCTGATGTACGAAGAAATCCAAAACGGCCCATACAATGGACAAGCAATCGAGACTTTGATTCGCGAGATTCGCGAGTTCGGCGTTCCGGCAGTGGGGCAAAGCTCATGGGGTCCTTGCGTTTTTGCGATCACACACGACAACATAACCGCCCTGCGGCTCAAGAACTATCTGGAAGATCGACATCACGACAATTATGACATCGTGGTTTCCAAAGCCGACAATGAGGGTGCCGCAGTCACGCTCCAAGGGCATGAACCGGGGGCTTGCAGCGATCGCGACAAAGATAAAAATCGGTTGTAACAAATTCACGGAAGTTCAAGCCCGCGCAGACCACAAGATTGAAAGGTAAACATGCCGACACTCGGAGTAAATATCGACCACGTCGCGACCGTTCGCGAAGCCCGCAAGACGACCGAGCCTGATCCTGTTTGGGCGGCGGCGTTGGCGGAGCTTGGTGGCGCCGATCAAATCACCGTTCACCTACGAGAAGACCGACGGCACGTCCAAGATCGAGACGTTCGTTTGCTACGGGAAACCGTCAACGTGCGGCTTAATATGGAATGTGCCTGTATCGAAGAGATGCTGGGAATTTCTTGCGAGCTTAAACCGCATCAGGTTTGCCTCGTACCGGAAAAGCGCGAAGAAGTCACGACCGAAGGCGGACTCGACGTCATCAAGAACCGCTCTCGCGTCGGCGACTCGATCGCTCAGCTGCAAGAATCTGGAATTTTGGTGAGCCTGTTCATCGATCCGGACGCTTCGCAGATTGCGATGGCCGCTGAACTGGGCGCTGAAGCGATCGAGCTGCACACCGGCACCTATTCGTTGGCTCAATCCCAATCTGAAATTGAAACACAACTGGGGTTGCTAGTCGCCAGTTCCAAGCAAGGCAACGGACTTGGCCTGCGCGTCGATGCCGGCCATGGTTTGACCTACACCAATGTGTTGCCGGTCGCACAAATTGCCGGGATGGCGGAACTCAACATTGGTCACAGCATCGTCTCCCGGGCCCTATTCGTTGGATTTCAACAGGCTGTTCGGGAAATGAAGACGATTTGCGAATCGGTACGCTGAGCTGATGCCCACTGCTCGGCCGTTAGGGGAAAAACGCAGTTGAGCTCAAACCGGATTCAAGAGTTCCTTCACAAACGTTCGTTTGAACTCTAGAAAAATCGGCAGGAACCCCGTATCATTCGGGTCTCGCGTCGCTCACACAAAATGTCACGTTGAAAAAACCAGGAGTTGTTTATTATGTCGCGCAAAGGTTCTGATTTCGCTGGTCTTGCCGTCGCCATCGTTACACCATTCAAAGATGGAAAACTCGATGTCGATCGCCTGAAAGAGCAGATTGAATTTCAAATCGAATCCGGCACCAACTGTGTGGTTCCTTGCGGAACGACGGGTGAATCGCCGACGCTTTCGCATCCCGAACACGAGCGTGTTATTTCTGAGACAATTCAAATTGCTTCAGGCCGGATTAAAGTCATGGCGGGCACGGGATCCAACAGCACCGACGAAGCGATCAGCCTGACGGAATGGGCTGCAAAAGAGGGCGCCGATGCGACGCTCCAAGTCGCTCCGTACTACAACAAGCCGACTCAGGAAGGCTTTTTTCAGCATTATCGAGCGATTTCCGAAGCGGTAGAAATCCCGATTTGCATCTACAACATTCCCGGCCGAACTGGCAAGAACATTGAACCCGAGACAATTGCTCGGATTGGCGAATTCGAAAACGTGACAATGGTCAAAGAAGCCACCGGCTCACTTGATCAAGCGTCACAGATTTTGTCGCTGACGAACTTGACCGTGCTCAGCGGCGACGACAGCCTCACGCTGCCATTGCTTTCGGTCGGGGCGGAAGGCGTCGTCTCAGTAGTCGGAAACATTGTTCCGCGAGACATGATCGCCTTGGTCAACGCCTACGCGGCAGGGGACACGGTCGAAGCCCAACGGATGCACCACAAATTGTTCCCGCTCTGCCGTGACTTGCTGGGACTGTCAACGAACCCAGTTCCACTCAAAGCCGCCATGGCGGAACTTGGACGCGACACGGGCGATTTACGACTTCCGATGACGCCGTTGAACGACGCGGAACTAGAGTCGCTTCGTCAAACGTTGGCTAACTATGGAATCGGGGCCGTCGCGGTTTAGTTGCGATGCTGAGGCTTAAACGCCGAACGTCAAAACCGTGGGAGGGGCACGTTGCCCGTCTTGAACGCAACACAAGCAGGCAAAAAGACCTCGAGTAGCTTACCCAAACTGCAAGAAATCCGGGCGGGTTGCGCAAGCAATAGTTTGCGGCCCGCGCCGCTTTAAGTGACGCTTATCCCAACCTTCAATGATTGAATCTGAAATGCCAATCGACCGCCGCCGATTCATCAAACGCTCTGCTTGCCTCTCAGCGACAGGAGCCATCGTATGCGCCAATTCAACGACGCTAGGAGCAAACATGCCTGGGCCGAATCCACCCCGCGATACCAACCAGCGTCCTTTATTCGTGGCAACATGGCCCTTTGGGAAATTTGCCTGTGAAGCCGCGGTGAAAATCGCCATGGACTCAGGCTCCATGCTTGACGCGATCGAAAAAGGAATTTGGGTCACGGAAAACGATGTCAAGAACGCGTCGGTTGGCATCGGCGGAATTCCGAATGCGGCAGGCAAAGTCGAATTGGACGCGTGTATCATGTCTGGCCCCGATCATAATGCGGGGAGCGTTGCCGGCATTCAAGACATTCTGCATCCGATTTCTGTGGCTCGATTGGTGATGGAAAAAACGCCCCACGTGATGCTCGTTGGAGAAGGCGCCAAGCAATTTGCTATCAAACATGGACACCCCGCGACCGATTTGCTGACCACCCACCAGAAAGAAAAATGGGAAGCGTGGAAGCAAGGAGAATTAGAGAAAGCTGCTGATCAGGCTAAACAAGAGCCCAAAATCGATGAAGACCATCACGACACGATTGCTATGCTGGGCCTCGATGCCAACGGGAATTTGTTCGGCGGATGCTCAACCAGCGGCTGGGGATACAAGATTCCAGGCAGGGTGGGGGACTCACCGATCATTGGCTCTGGATTGTATGTGGACAATCAAGTTGGAGCCGCCGGCGCAACTGGGTTGGGCGAAAACGTCATGCGACATTGCGGTTCGTTCCTAGTCGTGGAGATGATGCGAAACGGCGCCTCTCCAACTGAAGCCTGTGAACAAGCCGTGAATCGAATCGCTGAATTGGATCCCAAGAATCTCGACAACCTTTCCATCAACTTCGTCGCCCTCTCAAAAAATGGCGAGTATGGAGCTGCAGGAACGAGCCAAGGATTCCGCTACGCGATCGCGCACGCCGAGGGCAGCGAAGTCCTGGACGCCAAGCCGCTGTCGGAAAAAGCGATCGGGCCTGAGGGTGGCAACCGGAAGTAGGCTCGAGACTGGAAGCCCAAGCTTTCTTTGCCGGACGCAACCGCACCAGCATCAAAAACAATGACACGATGGGAATGAAAACTCGGTCGCCTCCCGGCTTGTCGTTAAACGAAACTGGCTTGTTCGAAAAAGACATTGCGACCGTCGGGGAACCAATCAAGCACTAGCCTTATCAACGTGACCTCGCTTTGAAACGATGAGCTAACGATGTTTTGAGTTCCAATGCGAACGCAATTTTCGCGGCGAGGTGACGGGCAAATGTGCCCTTCCTACGAGGGATTGGTTACTCTTCATCGTTGGGGCCACGCTGCAGCAGCCCCGCACTGGTTTTGTAGAACTTCTCGCGACGCGTTTTCGACATTTCAGCGCTCTCGCTTTGCTGAGTCTGCAAATCGTTGTACATCGCCAATGTGAAAGGACAGCACAATTGCTTCATCCGAAAATTGATATATTCCGATTCCGATTCCGGCAAAACGCCCAACAGGAAATTACCCATCGATTCGGTTGTCGGAACCCCGATTTGATTCCGCCGCCAGATTTCTCCGAGTGTATGAATTCCGGCGTCACGGCGGCCGTTGATC
Source organism: Mariniblastus sp. (assembly GCA_047639375.1). Taxonomy (GTDB): domain Bacteria; phylum Planctomycetota; class Planctomycetia; order Pirellulales; family Pirellulaceae; genus Mariniblastus. Next base: position 26,943 of record JBLINZ010000010.1, read on the forward strand.
ATTGACAACCGACGAATCAACTCCTTGTCCGTCCGGATCGCCGATTCGACTTGGGCTGCTCGAGCCGAATCCAAGGACTCATCAAGGTAAGCTTCCAGTTCTGCGTCGGTAAAATGAGTAGGAGCGGACACGGGCGACCAAAAAGGTTAAAAATGTTTAACGTAAACTCAAGATTGTATTTTATGGCGCATTGGACAATTCGGCAATTCAACTCAATTTGATTTTAAAGTCCTTTTGTGAGCATTTCCCGTTAAACCCCTTGGCCTGAGCCAGCGTCAAGTTCAGAATTTACTCAGCGGCCTTCAACTATGCCGTGCATTCCAAGGCTCAGCTTGGGTTCCCAAGGTGCTACGACTATTCGTCAACGTCTCATCCTATCAAAAATTTCAATATGCAATTTTCAATCGCGTCACCTTCAGCAATCGTTTCTGGAGCCATCTGTTTCTTGGCAGCGGCTTGCTTCGGCCTGAACTCCAATGCCCAGGAGACAGATGTTGAGGCGACACCGGTGGCCGCACCAACGGAAGCCGCGCCCCCCCAAGCCAGCCAGCGGATCGCCCGAGGGATTGTCTTTTCGGACTTGGATAACGATGGCAAGTTCGGAATCAAAGATGCGGCATTCAAAGGCGTTAAGGTCTCTAACGGCAAGGATATTGTACTGACCGACTCGCGAGGTCGTTATGAATTGCCCATTGAAGACGACTCTGCAATTTTCGTGATCAAGCCCAACGGGTTCCGAACACGTCTGAACCAACAGAATTTGCCGCAGTTCTTCTATCTTCACAAACCCAATGGCTCCCCCAAGCTACGATACCCCGGAGCCAAACCGACCGGCCCCTTGCCACAGTCGATTGACTTTCCCTTGTACCAGCAAGCAGAACCCGAAGATTTCAGAATCCTGTTGTTTGGAGACCCTCAGCCACGCAACCACACGGAAGTCGACTACATTTCCCAAGACGTCGTTTCTGAATTGATTGGCGACAAAAGTGCGTTCGGCGTCACGCTAGGAGACATCGCGTTTGACAATTTGGAGACATTCGAAAGCTTGAATCAATCGATCGCGCTCATCGGAATCCCCTGGTACAACGTGATTGGAAATCATGATTTGAATCTTGATGCAAAATCCAGAAAAGACATCAACGAAACGTTTGAATCGACTTATGGTCCGTCGTACTACTCGTTTGATTACGGACAGGTTCACTTCGTCGTACTCGACAATATCGACTGGGCCGCCCCTAACCAAAAGACCAAACGCTGGCACTATTCTGCCAACTTCGGTGAACAGCAAATGGAGTTTCTAAAAAAAGATCTCTCGATGATCCCCGCAGCCCAAATGGTCGTATTGATGATGCACATCCCGATCATGGGGACTCAAGACAAAACTGGATTCTTCGAGCTGATTGAAAAACGTCCTTATTGTGTTTCCATTTCTGGCCACACGCACGATCATCGCCATTTGTTTCTCGGCAAAGAAGACGGCTTCAATGGCGAAGAGAAACACCACCACATCGTCAACGTGACCGTTAGTGGAAGCTGGTGGTCGGGAGCCAAGAACGACAATCAAATCCCCCACACCACGATGGCCGATGGAGCCCCCAACGGCTATTCGATCATGTCGTTTGATCGGGACGGATACAAATTGGACTTCAAAGCAGCCGGACGTCCGGCGAGCGAACAGCTCCGCGTCCACGTCCCGACGACCATCGATTCCAGGAAAACCGGCGACCAAGACATCTGGGTCAACGTTTACAATGGTTCAGAAAAATCGACCGTCGAAATGTCCATCGACAACAGCGATCATTGGGTCAAGCTTGAAAAGACGATGGCCGTCGATCCGTATTTCGTCGAACTTTCAAAACGCGACAAAGACGTCCAGCCCAAGCTCGCTTCTCCTAAAATATCTCACCATCTGTGGACCACCAAGCTACCGGCTGGAATCACGCCCGGTGCTCACCTAATCCGCGTCAAAACAACCGATCGTCACGGACGCACGTACCACGCCCACCGCAGCATCCGCGTGACGGGCACTCCGGTGGCGACTGACGAGTAGAACGCGACGAGACTGCAACGGTTTTGGGAACCCGACGCGAAATCGTTTGTTGATTTAATCTACGAGACGATAGATCGTTTAGGGGCGTTCAAAAAAACTAAACCCGTGTTTGAGTTTTGCGGTTTGACGAGGGAGTGGCACCTGATTCTCGAATTTGATGGTAGTTTTTTTCCGTTTCCAACTGCCCCAAAACGAGCGAGTGCTTGTAGCGCAAGCCGTCAAGACTTTCGGGATTTTGGGCTGCCGAAACTCTTGACGAGTTGCGCTACCACAGACCTTCGAATGCGATGGAAATTTTTTCGTTTTGAGATCTCGAAAACACGGGTTTTATTCTTCAACCATCCCCAAACGATTAGCCGGCAGACAACGTGTAGAAGCTATAAGGCGACCGTGCCAAACGCAGAGCGTTTGCAGGCCAGCCACCAACCAGGGCTCTCCCTCGCTTACGCATTCGGGCTACCAGCGTAGCCGCTTAGCCTCCCACTAAAATAAGCCCTCACGCGTCAGGTTACCGAAGCTACCGACAAAACCGACATTCAATCAACCAGCCCATCCACGTCGGGTTACCCATTCAAAAGAACGTCCAATCGATGAGTTCGCCCACGCGGTGAATAAATCAATAAGCCCTGTCGAAACGGCTTAAAATCGCTTAAATTAATGTTTACACCCGCAAACCTTTACAACGCAACCACCAGGGAAGCCTCCGTGAATTCTCGCAAAGCCATTGAAACCGACGTCGACATTGAAGCCATCAAGGGCGCGGTTCGCACAATATTGATAGCCGTTGGTGAAGACCCCGATCGGCCGGGCTTGCAGGAAACACCCCGTCGTGTTGCCCATATGTATGCGGAGATGTTCTCGGGTCTCAATCTTGACCCAGCCCGCCATCTCGAGGTTACATTCCCCGAGCAATACGATGAAATTGTCTTGATCAAAGACATCTCGTTCACCAGCATGTGCGAGCATCACCTGTTGCCGTTCACCGGCGTGGCTCATGTGGCGTATATTCCCAACGGCAAAGTCACCGGGCTAAGCAAGATCGCCCGCGTCGTGGAAGAAGTTTCTCGCAAGCCGCAGGTCCAAGAACGCATGACGCAAACGATCGCGGAAATGGTCAACGATCACCTCAACACCGCCGGTGTCGGCGTCGTAATTAGTGCCGAGCATTCATGCATGTCGATTCGAGGTGTCCGGAAACCCGGAAGCCGCACCATCACAAGCGCTTTGCGGGGCGAGTTCAAGGACAACCAGCTCACTCGGGCTGAATTCATGTCCTTGATCAACGGTAAAGCCTAGAGTCGCGTTGGCATTTTGTCGGACTCAGTAGCATTCCGGGTAACCTGACGCGTTAGCGAGGAAGAGCCTCGTGGGTGGCTTTTCTTCAAGGGGCACTCGCCCAGGCTACAAACGCTCTGCGTTTGACACGGCCGCCTGCCGGCTAATCGTTAAACGATCTATCGTCTCGCATCATAAATCGACAAGCCCTGACGAGTCGGGTTTCCGCACTCGCCTTATGTTCGGTGCGTTCAAAAAAGTCTGAGCCTCCGCGATGTGGTGAGTTCCAATTGGAAGACTTGACTTCTGATTTTAACGGCGATTGGGGACTCGCAAAACGCGAACTAGCCTCAAAATCAATCAAGTGAAACGCTGGACTGCCAATTGATTGTGCAACCTTATCCGGGGTGATCCCTTGATTGAACAACCATTCATTTTCGCCGGAAAAATTGATGAAAATTTAACATCGGCACTACGGCGTCAATTCTTGCCACGAGAGGCTCTTTGCGGAATCCAATTCGAAGCAACGTGTGAAGGGCCTTCCTGTCGCCAGTCAAGAATGCGAAACGGTCACACAATTCCACATCGGCGATTGGCGATCGGCACGATTTTTGTTAGATCACGGTAGTGTTCAATCAGGACAACGATCGAAAACTCAACGAACCGAATATAGATCCGATGCAAAATTCACGAATCAACTCATGCGTTTCCAGCGCCCCCTCGATTCTCGCGAAGCCATTCGCGTTGGAGCCCACGGACTCAACTGCCGAAACTCCAGCCTTGACTGAGATTGAGTCACTGTCTTGGGCGATCGTCGACGGACTCGCGACCCCTCAAGAAAAAGGGCGGCTTGAAGACTTGCTTGGACAGGACAGTACCTCGCGTTCTCAATACATTCGAATCGTTTCGATGCATGCGTCGTTGATAGAAATGTTCTCCCACCGCAAGCCCTCCCCGCAGTTTCCAGGCTTGGCTACCTGAATCGCGCGACTCACTATTGGCTGTTCATACCCGAGAAATAGTTGAGCACAGCCAACTCGACAATGTCCTTGGCGAACACATTGGGTTGCCGATGAAATTCGCAAAAATCTTTGCATTGGTTAAGAATATCGGTCACGTGGCAAAAGCGAAACGGACGCCCGACTCGCTTGTAGTGGTATTCGATCAAATGCTCGATCACGCCCGGCACGACTTGGAAATTCATCCGCTCCAGCTCTTTGCTGAACAGGCGACGAAACTGAGTCTCCGTCGGATCAAACACTTCCACCTTGTAGGGAATCCTTCGCAGGAACGCTTCGTCACACAACGTGTTGGGTTCAAGGTTCGTTGAAAAGATCAGAAGCTGATCAAAGGGAAGCGAAATCTGTCGCCCGGATGGAAGGTTAATATAATCAGTGCCAGACTCCATCGGCACGATCCAACGGTTGAGCAGCTCATTGGTTGACATCTGCTGACGACCGAAATCGTCAACGATCAAGCACCCGCAATTGCTTTTGATATGCATCGGGGCCTCGATAATGCCTGTCACTGGATTCAACGTCGCCTCGAGATGCCGCATTTCCAACTCGCCTCCAATGGTAATGCTCGGACGGCGGATTCGAACCCAACGCTCGTCGACTTGCGATTCGTCAAGGATTCCTTCGCTAGGTTCTAGTGGCGCGATCTGATGCACGCTGGGATCGAAAACCCGAATCACTTCGCCCCCAATCGTGAGTGTGCGGGGGATCCAAATGTACGGACTCAACGAGAGAATCGCACGCTTGGCGATACTTGTCTTTCCATTCCCCGGGGCCCCAAACAGGAACATACTTTTGCCCGAGTTGATGGCCTGCCCCAATTGGCTGATTTGCAAATCGGTCACATCCAAGTCCTGCAAGGCCGTCGCGACCGCTTGGAAGGTTGGTCGCTGGTTCTTGATCGATTGTCGCATGATCGCCTTGCGGTATTCCGCCAAGCTGATGGGAGCCGCTCCGCAATAGGTGCTCCGCGAGAGATGAATTTTGGCTTGTTCGCTCCCCTTGGGTGACAACTCATACTGATAGTCGCCAACTCCCGTGGCCCCTTTATGACCGATCATCATGTCGGACTTGAGTGACGCCAACACCGGGACCAACAGCGAGTAAGGAATCCTGACTTGATTCGCGATCCTGACGCCAGCTTGATTTCCGTGCAAGAACAGGTATTTGAGAACCAATGGATACAGATCGTTTTGATGAAGCCCTGCTTCACGAAGCGAGCCCGGCTGTCGTGGCAAAAAACCATCCACGCGCGCCGCTTCGACCTGCGGAGTACCGAGTGGCATTGCGACTGGGGCAGGTGTGTAGGTGGGTTGCGTATCCATAGTTATCCCAAAATCAGTCTGTGCGGATTGCATCAATCATTCGGAGCCTTGACCGCCGCGATGTCACGGCACACAGGAATCTTGCCCCACAATCGCTACAAGTTGAGCAACCGAAAAACTTTTGCGCACCATGTCAATTCGTAAGCTAGTCTCTCACAACTCAATAAATATTCGGCAGGCCTGACAGTTGTCGGACAGACAAACTGCACCTCCCGTTTCGACCCGTTGGGTCCGTATATTCAATCGCCTATTTTTTGTTTTGTAACGATGATTCACGTTCGGCAACTCAGCAAATCTTACAAAGACCTCCAGACCGGACAGTTCACGGCTCTGGACGGGATTAGTTTCGACGCCATGCCAGGGCAAATCTACGGATTGCTGGGGCCCAATGGCGCCGGAAAAACAACGGCTCTGAGAATCCTCAGCACCGTTCTTAAACCCACTGGCGGTTCAGCAATCGTCAATGGTTTCAATGTGGTTGATTCTCCCGACCAAGTCCGTCGGCAAATTGGATTCGTGTCGACCAACACCGCCATCTACGACCGGATGACGGCCTGGGAAATGGTCCAGTATTTTGGCCAGCTATACGGCATTCCGATGGAACCGCTGCATCACCAGATGGAAATCATTTTTGAACGATTTCAAATGAATGAGATCCGAAATGTCTTATGCAGCAAAATGTCGACGGGGATGAAACAAAAAGTCTCGATCGTAAGAGCACTGATCCACAACCCGCCCGTCCTGATTTTCGATGAAGCCACCTCCGGACTCGACATCCTCGTCGCTCGGGAAGTTCTTCGAACCGTCGAACAGCTTCGAGATCAAGGCAAATGTATCATCTTTTCATCCCACATCATGAGCGAAGTCCAACGTCTTTGTGACCGGGTCGCAATCATGAATCGCGGACGAATCCTGGCAGAAGGCACGCTTGGTCAATTGGCCGAAAAGCACCAAGAAGATGACGTCGAAGAATTGTTCTACCAGTTGATCTCTGAGTCGGAATTGAAACACGAAAATGAGCGAAATGAGCTCAAGGCTGAATCCCCTTCGACCGTTGTGCCATAGGAAATATCCGAGATGAAGTGGGACAAAGTAAAACTAATTTTCAAGCGTGAACTGCGTGATCAATTGCGCGATCGACGCACGCTCTTCACCGTGGCGATCATGCCGATGGTCTTGTACCCGTTAATGGGCATGGCCATGCTGCAAGTCGCGCAATTCATGCGCGAGGATCCTAGCCAAGTCTGGATTGTGGGAGCAGAGAACCTGCCCACCCAACCAGCCTTGATCGTCGAAGGAGTCATCAATCCCGAACTTGGCCAAAACGAAAGCCGTTTGATCAACTTGGTCTCGTCCGTAGAGGGCGATCAAGAATTCCAAGCGATCATCAAACAATTGCGGGAACAGCCGGACTTGTCCCGGGCTCCTGGGTTGGTCGACCAATTGATTCAACAGGAAATGCAAGCTCGTGGCGTCGACGTCGCGATATTTATTCCTTCGCAAATCAAACTGCCCAACCGAAACTTGGCCGCCGATGACGACGAACCATCGGCTGGGAACGAAAACGAACTACCGCCCGAAGGCGAACTCTCACCGGCCAGCCTCCTGCCCGAAGTCTACATCTTTCAAAACTCCGCCATCGACAAATCTCGGATCGGGAGCGAACGTCTCAACGGTGTCCTGAGGAACTGGACCCAAGCCGTCGTCAAGCAAACACTCGACGATCACGACGTCTCTCTGTCGCTGGTCCGAGGCGTTCGAATTGCCAACGCCGACGTGGCCGACAAAAACGTAAAACAAGCGGCTGCGTGGTCGAAAATCCTGCCTTTCATCGTGATGATTTGGTCATTGACCGGTGCGTTCTATCCCGCCATCGACTTATGTGCGGGCGAAAAAGAACGCGGCACGTTTGAAACGCTTCTCAGTAGTCCAGCTCAGCGATCGGAAATCGCGATTGGAAAACTGCTCACCGTCATGACGTTTAGTATGGCGACCTCGTTGCTCAATCTGCTCAGCATGGGTTTCACCGGCATGTTCGTCATGACGCGGCTGGGATCCGGCATGGGTATCGCTGGGGGATTGCCGATCGGCGCTCCACCACTCGCAAGCATTGGCTGGTTGATCTTGGCTCTGATCCCAATCTCAGCCCTCTTCAGTGCGGTTGCATTGGCTGCGGCCGCATTCGCACGGAGTAGCAAAGAAGGCCAGTATTATTTGGTCCCGTTGATGATGATCTCAATGCCGTTAATGATGATTCCAATGTTGCCAACCGCCCAGTTGGATTTTGGTACAAGCCTCATTCCGGTCAGCGGCCTGATGCTGTTGCTAAAAGGACTAATCGAAGGCCAATACGCCGAGTGTATGAAATTCGCCGCGCCGGTCTGTGCCGTAACATTGATCTGTTGCTGGGTTTCCATTCGATGGGTCGTTCACCAATTCAATAGTGAAACGGTAATGTTTCGAGCCAGTGAACAGTTTGGCGTTGGAGCGTGGTTCCGACACGTGATGCGAGAGCGTCACGATTTACCGTCCTTTGGAAACGCAATCCTCTGTGTTGTCGTGATCCTAGTGGCTAAATTCTTCATTGGATTTGCCGTTTCATCTCCGATAAACTTCAATCAGTTCGCTCTTCAAACTGTGATCATTCTGGTGGCGACCGTTGCTGTTCCAGCGATCATGATGGCGCTAGTTTTGACTCGAAATCCTGGCAAGTCGCTGAGAATCCGGGGATGCTCGCTGCCAATGGCCTCCGCTGCAATCTTGGCGGCCATCGCACTCAACCCGATGCTGACCTGGTTCACAGCTTTGGTCATCCAAATCTACCCACCGGGGGGTGATATCGCGATGCTAGAATCAGCGGTTTCGAGGATCCTGGAATCATCACCAGGATTGTGGGCCACGCTCTTGATCTTCGCAGTCGCACCCGCAATTTTTGAAGAGTTTGCGTTTCGGGGCTTTATCCTGTCCGGATTCGAATCGCTTGGCGGCAAGTGGAAACCAATCTTGTTGACCAGTTTGATGTTCGGATTGGCTCATGGAGTCATTCAACAAACCATGATCACATTTGTGGTCGGGATGATGTTGGGTGTGATCGCGATCCAAACGAAAAGCATCCTGCCCTGCATTTTGTTTCACTTGACCCACAACAGTATGGCCGTTCTGCTTTCAAAAGCCGACACAAGCGTGGTGGAACATTCGCCGATTCTCAGCACATTACTTTATAGCAGCGATGGAGCGAGCTACCAGTATTCGATGTTCCCGGCTATCCTAATGAGTGTCGTCGGAGTAGCTTTGATCGTCTGGTTCCTATTGCTAGACGCAAAACCATCGTCTCATTCCGAAGGCCGCTCACGACTGGCGAATGCATTCTCCCGTCTTGTCAGCGTCAAACACCCTTAACCGGTTGACCGTCCTGTCTCATTCAGCTGGACCGGAGTTTGGACAAGCCTCTTGGCGTGCAAACTCTTTCCTAGAATGAATGACGGCAGCGTGTTGGCCAGGAATGGCCGACCCCTTGAAGTCTCAACCCACGAACGAATCCGTTGAGGTGTTTCGGGCCAGCTGGATTTGCCCGGTAGATTCCCCTCCCATCCCCAACGCAGCCGTCGCCGTTTGCGATTCCAAAATCATCTCCGTTGGCAAATTCGCTGACGTCCGCGCCAATGTTCCAGCCGA
>JBLINZ010000011.1:0-36189 GCA_047639375.1 Mariniblastus sp.
CCAACATATTGATACTGAACACGACGGACGAAGCGGCCGCCGCAGTCTCACTGACTTTGGCAATGATCACCACAAAGCAAGTGATCGCCATGCCTTCAATCAAGTACTGAATCCCATTGGGAACTCCGAAGCTCAAAAACCTCTTGGTCAGTTGCCAGTCAAACCGATAGTCAGTTCGTGTCCCAAACTCAGCGTAACGCGTTTGGAAAAACAGGATCGCGAACACGACGACCTTGAACCAAGTCGCTAGGGAGGTTGCGATCCCCGCTCCCCACAGTCCCATTTCTGGAATCGGCCCCCAGCCAAAGATGAAAATGTAATCCAAGACAACGTTGAGGATGGCGGCCGCGATGTTCACGACCATCACGACCATCGTCTTGCCGCGTCCGACAAAAAACGCGCTGATCCCAGCATCCAGAATCATTGCGCCAGTTCCCAAGGACAACGCCAGAAAATACTCGCCCTCCAGATTTGCTAACGAGGGAGAGTGGCCAAGCATTAAGAACATCCGCTCCCCGAGCAAGCCGATCAGGAAGTAAATCGGAATGGCCGCCAGCCCCAACCAAATCGCTTGCCAGACAATCGCTCCAATTTGATGACGTTTCTCAGCCCCGAAGTATTGGGCGACGAACGTGGTTCCGTACGAAGCGATCCCAAACGGTAAACTGCTCATCGTCCAAGATACAATGCCGGCCGGCAGAGCCGCCGCCAATGCTTCGTTGGAATACCATGTCATGAACAGGCGATCGCAAAACTGCATCAGCGTATGAGAGATGGTCGAAGCGACCAACGGAAGCGCGATGATCAGAATCTCACGTGGACCGCAGGTTTGGTTCCACCAATTTTCTTTGGGATTCGGATTCATATCCGCAGGCAGTCATTCATGGGGCAAATTTGGCTACGAACCGGACAAACACCAACAGGTAATGTTCAGGAGAATTTGTGTCTCCCTAAAACCAAATTTGGTTTTGCTTTCAAACTAAAATAGTTGATCCGTTGAATTCGCTTAGGTAGGCGTGATCGGAGCTCTGAATGCCAAGAAACCAAAACTCTGGCCATTCCGAACTGGCCACAAAAAAAACCTTCCGGACGAATTACCCGAAAGGTTTAAATGGTTCAAATTCACCCGCTTGGAGTGCTCGAGACAGACGCGTTTAGACGTCGATTTCGTCTTTGGCGGGGCTGACAACGCGACCCATGTAGTAGCCACAAGTCGGGCAGACCACGTGAGTTGGCATGGTTTTGCTGCATTTCGGACAGAGAGTCAGTGGGCGAGGCTTGATGCCATCGTTCGCTCGTCGTTTACCCGATCGCGAGTTTGAATGTTTTCTTTTTGGAACTGCCATTATCTTCTACCTGAAATCCGGGTATCTGGGTCAATTTTTGCAATCACGAATTCTAACGTCCCATCGCATATCGCTCAACGCCTTATTTCGGGTTTTCCAAGCAAAAAAACAAGCCCAAATCGAGGTTTGGCGATTTTCAACCTCTTTAAACCGTGAAGAACGCTAATCAACGGCCTTCGCGACCGGCCGAAACCTCTTGACGAGGCTCGCTACACGGCAAGTTCTCATCAGAAATCCCGCTGGTCGCCTTTCGGTCCCCGAAAGAGTGCTAAACGACGCCGCATCCTCACTGGTACCAATCACTGGTACCACGCTCGCCCCAAGCGTGACCTTGAGTTAGACCCCGAGGCTAATCACTGAAAGTGCCACCAGCACCGTCGCTAGCACACCCCGGCGGACACCCGCCAACATTTCATGTCAAAGTTTGCGGATTAGCGAAAGTTTGCCGATTGAGCCGCCGATGTTTCTAGTGTCAGTTCCTCACAAGGAATAGTTGCGCGGAAACGTGCAACTAGAACTTGAAAGGAAAGAACCGGGGGGTTCGAGGCGGACCGAGACAGTCTGCCAAAACGTTATCGTGGCTTGCTGCGAGCCACGAAACGTTTTTTTTCGAATACAAAGCAGGATAATTCCGATGAGTTGCCTCCCCTCGAAAACTGTATTAGTCGCCTTCAGTCTTACACTGATCGTTTCTGGATGTGCTCCATCCCGAAAACCGGTCTACCTCAATGACGGAGGCGATCTCTCCCACTATGTCGGACAAGCGACGGCAATCGAGTATCCCGACGTGGACTACGCGACGCTCGATGAAGTCACCCAGGCGTACTCGCCGATCACGGTGATGGATCCGGATTTCGATGCCTACGAAGACATGACGTTGGAACGAGCGGTAAGCATCGCGCTTTCGAACTCCAAAATCATTCGAGGCTACGGAACGCCATCGCTTCAAGCCACACGTGTTTCTCCTGGTCAGGACGGACTCGCCAATTCACCTGGCGTCGCAGCGAGTTCGTACGACCTTGCAATTCGGCAATCCGAGCCGGGCTTTCTGGGCCAGCCTGGCCAGATCGCCAGCCCATCGGCATTGACCACCAACGGTGGCCTCGACGGCAACCAAGGTGTTGAGTCTGCTCTGGCTGACTTCGACGCTCAGCTTACCAGCAACGTCAATTACTCCAAATCAGACGAGCCACGCAACGGCTCCAGCATTCTTAACAATGAAGTCTTTCAACAGGACCAAGTCACTTGGCAGTCTGAGATTGCTAAGAAATCTGCCAGCGGAACTCAAATCTTCTTTCGAAACATTAACCAATACACAGCCAACAACAATCCACTGATCGCAGATGGTGGTATTCAAATTCTCGACAGCTTCTACCGAACGAGCCTGGAAGCCGAAATTCGCCAGCCATTGTTGCGTGGACGTGGAACGTTCATCAATCGCATGCCAATCGTGATTTCGCGAATCGGTAGCGACCAGCAGTTGGCCAACTTGGAAGCAACCCTGCAAAACAAAGTCACCAACGTTGAGATTCGGTACTGGGACCTTTACTGTGCGTACCGAAACTTCGACGCCGCCAAGACCGGCCGCGACGCCGCCTTGGAGACTTGGCGAATCGTGTACAACCAATACGAAGAGGGTGCGGAGGTCAACATTCAGCAGGTCGCTCAGTCCAGCGAACAATACAATTTCTTCGACGGACAAGTCATCGATGCGTTCAACAACGTACTCAGTGCGGAATCAGATCTTCGATACCTTTTGGGGTGGTCTGCAACTGACGGCAAAATCCTTCGTCCGATCGACTTGCCTGTGATGGCTCCGATCGAATTCGACTGGTGCACATCGCTATGCGAAGCCTTGACCTATCGGCCTGAGCTTCGTCAGCAACGCTGGGAAATCAAAAAGAAACAACTGTCATTGGCCTACTCTAAAAACGGCTTACTGCCGGAACTTAACGTCTCTTTGCTTTACCGCTGGTTGGGTTTAGGCAACAAGTATGGCTCGACCGACGATGGCGATGTGTTCCCGGCAGCCGACAGTGCGGCCTTGAATGAAATGTACAATGGAAACTTCCAAGAATTGCAGTTCAGTGGAACGTTTGCGATGCCGATCGGTTTCCGGCGTGAGCTCTCAAATGTGCGTAATGCTCAACTCAAATTGGCACTTGAAATGGCCAGGATCGAAGATCAAGAGCTTGACATTTCAAGGAACCTAACGAAAGCGTTCCAAGCATTGGCTGCCAACCAAATGATCATGCAGGCTTCTTTCAATCGCTGGAAAGACACCACGATTGAAGAGGACCACTTCAAGCGTCTTGAAGACGCTGGCGTGGAGCTGGATGTCGCCCTGGACGCGCAACGACGACGCTCGCAAGCCGAAGTCGCATTTTACACAGCCTTGTGTGAATACAACAAAGTCATCGCCTTGATTCACCGCCGCAAGGGAACGATCCTGACCTATTCAGGGATCTCGTTCAATGAGGGTGCGTGGCCAGGCAAAGCCTACCTAGATGCGGACGAACACGCCCGACGCCGGGGTGCCAGTCGAGAATTGAACTACGGCTGGACTCGACCAGAAGTTATCAGTCGCGGCGAAAACTGGCCTTCGCCAGACAACATTGGCGGGCCGCTAACGGCTTATCCACGTGAGAAAGCGGTTGAGATGCCAGTCGAGAATTATGGAGTCGCCCCCTTCTCCGATTCAATGATTGACGATATTCCACTAGAGGGGATTCCGTTCAACGGACAAACCGTCCCATACTACGAATCACCCGCACCGACTCCAGTCTACCAAGGCTCAGACAATCGGGGCACGACGGCCTCAACGGTTCGTCAAGTTAACTACATCGAGGACGTTCCTCCGACCACCACCGTCACTCCGGCCGTGCCCCCGAATGCACTTCGCCAACAAACCGTCCGTCAAGCTCAGCAGATTCCTAAAACGAACAACCACGCTGCAATCGTACCGGCGGTACCTCAACGCGACCGGTCAGCACAACCGACGCGTCGCCTCCAGGCACAAACGCCTTTGGATTCGGCGAACGCAGGCCAGACTTCGGCGGGCAGCAATGCCGTCCTGAGAACCGGCAATCTCTCTTGGGAAAAAATGGGACTGGAACGTCCGACTCAACCCTCCAATGTTACTCGTGCTCGCATCAAAATGAACTAAGCGAACCGACCCAGTGGGTGAACAACTGAATCATTTTCGATCTGACCACCACGGGTAATCGCTTTGACCCATCAACCCTAAAATTGGACCTCCTGTTTAAAGGTCATCCCATGAAACACTGGATCACAACTATCGCCATCGCCGCAACCTCACTAAGCACCTTTGGGTGTAGCATGTGTTGTGGTCCGTACGATTACGACTATCCGAACTACGGCGGCCTGGAAGAAAGGGTCCATCCGGACTACGGCCGTGTCGGCTCGATTTTCTCGGACCCCAACGCTGGATACGGTGGCCCAAGTTCCGACTCGAATTTGACTCCGCATCCCGAGGCACGTGGCAACCGGCAACGCGCCCAAGACCTGGAGGACATGAACGACATCAGGCAGGGCATCGATCAAGAAATCGAAGCCATGGCCCCAGGCACTCAACCAGCCGAGGAGCTCCCCAGCCCTTCGCTAGATGACACCACCGCATCACGCATGTTTCAGAAACAGCCGCTGCGTTCGACGCAAAAGTGGCGTTAAAAGCCGTTCGACAAATTACTGTCGTAGCCGGAGTCGCAAGACTTCGAGAGAGCCATCTGCAAATCCCGAATTGTTGCCAGCCCGGCTACATCCAAATCGGACATTGATTGATCGAGCGATCCTAAGCTAACTCTGGTTAACAAGTACCGGACGTTCGACGCCGGTGACTTTGATCACTTGTTGTCGAAACCCTTCACACAGCGTCTGCATCGCTTGCACGTCCAGCTGCTCTGAGCGGGCATCTGTTCCGTGCCCCAGCGCCGCTAGAACCTCATCCACGTCTGGCTTTTCCAGTTGACCTTTGAACGCACTCACGGCCACGGACCGCATGAATTTTCGGCGATGGAAAAACATTGCTCGCACAAAGGCGTAGAAGAAATCAAGGTCCGGCATCGCGGCTCGTCGTTCAGGACGATGCTCAATATGAAGGATTGCCGAATCGACTTTGGGTCGCGGCCAGAACACTTTGGGCGACATGATCCGCACGATTTCCACGTCGCAAATGCTTTGGACCCAAATACTGAGTGCCCCGTAGTCTTTGGAGCCCGGAACAGCGACCAGCCGATCACCCAGCTCTTTCTGAATCGTGACCGTCATGGTGGCCGGTACGATATCACTTCGTAGTAGATTCGAAATGATCGGAGTCGCAATATTGTAGGGCAGGTTGGCCGCGAGTTTAAAAACCCGAGTTGGATCAACCGCCATGTGCCGCTTGACTGCCGCGATGACTTCCGGAGCAAATTGATTCTTGTTCTTGAGTGCGTCCTGCTTAAGCATCTCAATATTCTCAAACGGCTCGAGTTCCTCCGACGCCATTTGAAACAGATACTGATCAATCTCGACCGTGATGACTTGGGCGGCTTGCTGAGCGAACAGCCCCGTCAGCGAACCCATCCCGGTTCCAATTTCCAGCACCACATCGTTCTCATTGAGCTTGGCGCTACTTGCGAGCAGGTTCAACAAATTCAAGTCGATGAGAAAGTTCTGTCCGTGCCGCTTGTTCGGATTCAAGCCGACTTCTTCAAAGCGGCGAGACAGGTAAGAAACGGTTTGTCGATTTACTTTAGCCATGGATAACTATTTTTGCTTTTCGCGGTCCAGTTGCTGTTGGACATATTTGGCCAACAAGTCAGTTTCAATATTGACCGAATCCCCAACGGATCGGCTGCCGAGCGTCGTATGCTCAAGTGTATGCGGAATCAGGGCGACGCTAAATCGGTCGTGTTCCACATCGACAAGCGTCAAACTAATGCCATCCACGGTCACGGAGCCTTTGGACGCCATTTGCCGTGTCAGTTCAGGTGAAAGTTTGAACCAAAATTTAGCCCATTCGTTGTCATCCTCGCGGGCATCGACGGTCGCCAAGCCATCGATATGGCCAGAGACATAGTGTCCGCCCATTCGCTGCCCGACCTTCAAAGCACGCTCTAAATTGACGGGTGAGCCCGCCTCTAACTCGCCAAGATTGGTTCGGCTAAGTGTTTCCGAGCCGGCTTGGAACGTCAAAACCTGCCCCTCGATCGCGACGACGGTTAAGCAGCAACCATTGACAGCAATACTATCGCCCAACGCGGCGTCTCGATGCACTTCACCACAAGCCACCAACAGATCAGCTGAATCGCCAGCGGTTTTAATCGCCGCAATAGACGCTTTTTCTTCCACAAGCCCCGTAAACACCACAGCCCCCGATTCACTAAAACCGAATATCTTAGTCGTTCCCTACAAAACACGATGTAGCTAAATCGCCAATCACAAAGCAATAGACGCGATTAACGGGTTTTATTCAATACTGCCCGGGCGATTTTGGGATTCGGCTAGTCTGAAGTCGATGATACGCCTAGCGGGTTCATCTACGAGCCAACAAACGAATCCAGAAGTCCAAACTAACACCCTCACGCGATCCATCCCATGTCACGCATTGTTTACTCGAAAAACTACAACATTGGATTTTTCGGACTTGAACGCCTGCACCCTTTTGACTCGCGCAAATATGGCCGAGCGTGGAATTGTTTACGCGACCATTTTGGGGCCGGGCTCAAAGCCATGCACGTTCGACCGCGCCGTCCCGCCAGCTCTGATGAACTGCGGCTCGTTCATACGGACGATTACCTTGCCCAACTAAAATCGTCGCATTACGTCGCCCGGGCGATCGAAGTCCCTCCGGCGGGGAGGCTACCAGGCTGGCTCGTTGACCGACAAGTATTGAAACCAATGCGATGGGCCGTCCGAGGCACGATTCTGGCTGCAGAATTAGCACTGACGCAAGGGCTTGCCGTAAACCTGAGTGGCGGATACCACCATGCCAAGCCGACTCAGGGCGAAGGATTTTGCATTTACTCGGATATCGGAATCGCCGTTGCCTCGCTTCGCAAACAAAAGCTGATTTCCGAAGATGCCCGCGTCGCCTACATCGATACCGATGCTCACCAAGGAAACGGCGTCTGCCATACGTTCATGGAAGATGATCGCGTTTTCATTTTCGACGTCTTTAATTGTCAGATCTATCCGATCTTGGATGTGAAAGCACGGCGGCGAGTGGACTGTGAGATTGGGATTTCAACCGAGACGACCGACACCGAATACATGGCTGAACTCAAGGGCCGTGTTCCAGGCTTCCTAGAATCCATCTGCAAATCATCGGTAGGATTGGCCATCTATAACGCGGGAACAGACATTCTGATGGGCGACCCAGTCGGCAACCTCAACCTTTCGGCTGCTACCATTCTCCAACGTGACCTCTACGTGGTGCAGCAATTAAGGGCACGGGGCATCCCCACCGTGATGGTCTTGAGCGGCGGCTATACAAAGCAAAGTTATCGGCTGGTGGCTGATTCCGTGATCGCCTTGCTCGAACGAAATCACTCCTACTGATCAAGCGTCGTGTTGCTGATTTGCCGACCAAGAAATCTTGTCGACACTCGATATTTCGTGCAATACACTATTTCATGCAATAGACTTTTCTTCCGTCTCGATCGATTGCGATGCTTACTTCCTCGATCAATTCTTTTGCTAAACCAGGAATGCCGATGCCAACCAATCCCTACCAAACGCCACAACTTGAAGTTCAAGCCACGGAAAAAAACCAGCCAGATCCGAAACTGACGCGTTCCGCAACCGCGTTGCGTCAAACCAAACCATGGGTCAGGTTGATCAGCGTGTTCATGTTCTTGGGAGCCGGAGCACTGATTATCGGGGGCGGTTTTTTCATGATCTTTGGAATGGCCAATGGAAACACAACTGTCTTTGCAGGGATTCTGTACGGTGCGTTGTCTTTGTTGTACATCATCCCAGCCACCTTTCTTTGGAAATACGCGAACTGTATTGAGACGTTTCTACAGGACAACTCTCCTGGCTCACTTGCGTCGGCTTTAGAATCACAAAAATCATTTTGGAAATTTTGCGGCATCATGTTGATCATAATAATCGTGATGTACGCTGCGATGTTCGGTGCCATGATGCTGGCGTTCATGGGTTGAGGAATTTAAGCGTCGAACTTGTTCTGAGCACAACACAACGAGAGCAGTCACGAAACAAGATGCACATTTGACGGCGTCGACGCCGTCATGCGAACGGACGCCGTTCGCAATCTCGCCCCGCTCGTGTTGGGACACTTTTCGTCTCGCTATTCGAACGAACAAACCGATGAGGCGATCGAATGGGAACTCAAACGAAACGAGATCAAGATCTCGGCCCAGCCAATCACTTCTGGCGAAATCGCCCACTTGTAATCCGACCGCTTTGTTTTGGTATAGCGGTTATTCAAGTTCGCATGAGCATGTTGCAACCCATTTGGTTTTCTCACGCACAGACGCAAAGCCGGACAATTCCGATTCCTTTTCTGCTCCTCCGCAGACTTTGAGTCGCAAAACAGGGGCCCGTCAAATCCTCCATTTAGGGCCATTCGACAAATTTCTGTCGTAGCCGTAGTCGCCAGACGGGAGAACCATCTGCGAATCCCGAACGGTTGCCAGTCCGAGCGCATCCCAATCGGACATTGATTGATCGTGCGATCCTTCGTGGTGGTCGTCCGCGTGCTTCGCATTCAATGAGCGTGCTGGGAGACGATTGGTCGCCCAAAAAAATATCCGCTATACTATTGCTCTCTGACGCATTTGATAGCGCAACTCATCCCAGCGACTTGGCCATCCCAGATGGCTTCTACTTTCACGGAAACCAGTTATGCCTGTTAAGACTTCACTATGCACCGCACTTATCTGCTTGCTTGCGATCGGTGGGCTACTCCCCTCGAAATCGAACGCCACGACCGACGATCGTCCGGCCAACCGTTCGCCAGCAACTGAAGATATCCAAGCAGCTGAAGCTTCGAATTCCAAAGCCAGCTCGAGTCCGTCGTCTTCAGCGAGTCGGCGAGCTCGCAAACCAAAACCAAATTTCATCATCATTTTCACCGACGACCAAGGCTACAACGATCTAAGCTGTTTCGGTTCGAAGAAAATCAAGACTCCGAACATCGACCAGCTTGCGACCGAAGGACGACGGTTCACCAGCTTCTACGTGCCCTGTTCCGTCTGCTCACCGTCACGAGCCGCTTTGTTAACTGGATGCTACCCCAAACGCGTGAGCATGGAGAAACACGTACTTTTCCCCAAGAGCGACTATGGGCTTCATCCTGACGAACACACGATCGCCGATCATTTAAAGTCAGTGGGTTACGCCACAGCCTGCGTGGGCAAATGGCATTTGGGACATCATCCGGAATTGCTGCCACGCCAACAAGGATTCGATTCCTATTATGGGATCCCGTACTCCAATGACATGAATCATCCCGCTAACCAAAACAAACCGCGAAAGATGACCAGCAACGAACTCTGGGCGGATCAAGCCAGTGCCGTGAATGCTTGGAACACGCCACTCGTTGAAAATGAAGAGATTATCGAGCTACCCGTCGACCAACGAACCATCACACGCCGTTACACTGACAAGGCCATTGAGTTCGTGACCGCGAACAAGGACAAACCGTTCTTTTTGTACCTTCCGCATTCGATGCCACATATTCCGTTGTACGTTCCCAATGACGTCTACGATCCCAACCCAGAGAATGCTTACACCTGCGTGATTGAACACATCGATGCGGAAGTCGGACGGTTGACGCAAACCGTTCGAGACCTCGGGCTATCGGACAACACTTATATCATTTACACCACCGACAACGGCCCTTGGCTCCAGTTCAAAAACCACGGCGGCAGTGCTGATCCGCTCCGCTCGGGCAAGGGAACCACTTTCGAAGGGGGCCAGCGGGTCCCCTGTATCATGTGGGCACCAGGTCGAATTCCTGCGGGCACCACGACTAACGCAATGGCGTCCACCATGGATTTGCTTCCCACCATTGCGAAACTTGCTGGGACCGAGTTGCCGAATAGAAAGATCGACGGATCCGACATTTCAAAAACACTCTCCTCCAACGAAACACCTCGGAATGAATTGATTTTTTATTCTTCACGCGGCGATCTGCAAGGACTTCGCCAAGGCGACTGGAAGTACCTGAAGATTTCCAATACCAATCGAAAGACGAAGAAGACCAATACGCAAACGTATTTGTTTAATTTAGCGGAAGACATCGGCGAACAAGTTAACCTGCTTGAAAAACACCCAGAAAAGGCCAAGCAATTGGTCGCTCGGATGGAAGTCTTGGACCAGGAACTCACCGCGAACCAACGTCCCGTTTGGCGAAAGCCGAAATCAGAGTAGGCATTTGGCGGGACTCAGGAGCATCAAGCCTGGCTCTGGCATCGAACTCAATTCGTTGCCAGAGCCAGTTTGCACACGCCGCTTCCGCCTTGCGTTCGCCCCTCGAATTTAGTTCGGCTGGTTGGCAGATACATTAACTGCCGGGAGCATTGCCTTGGAAAAATTGAACTTGCAAATTGCAATCAGATCACCCACCTAAAACGCCTCAAGCGGTCGGGATCTTAACGTTGCCGCAATCAGGCTGAGAAATCTCAAAACCCCTTCCGAATCATTGCTTGGTTCGCGACAATATTGCCGAAGTAAATTCGAGACAAAATCAAAACACCATAAAACCACCCAAAACTGGAAACCAACCATGGACAATATCGTAGACATCAAGGGCCGCCAGATTCTGGACAGCCGTGGAAATCCAACCGTCGAAGTCGACGTGACGCTTGCCGATGGCTCTTTCGGAACTGCCGCGGTGCCTAGCGGCGCCAGCACCGGCGCCCATGAAGCTTGGGAAATGCGAGACGGTGATAAATCGGTTTACATGGGTAAAGGCGTAACCAAGGCCATCGCCAACATCAACGGCCCACTAGCCAATGCTTTGCTCGGGATGCCTGCCTGCGACCAAGGCCAGATTGACCAAACCATGATCGACTTGGACGGAACCGACAACAAATCAAATTTGGGCGCCAACGCTTTGTTGGGAATTTCTTTGGCCAACGCCAAAGCCGCTTCGGTCTTCTGCAACCAGCCGCTTTACCGCTACCTCGGTGGAGCCGCCGCGACTTTGATTCCTGCTCCAATGATGAACATCGTCAACGGTGGCGAGCATGCCGACAATTCAGTCGACGTTCAAGAATTCATGGTCATGCCGCTTGGATTCGACCGATTCAGCGACGCCCTCCGTTGCGGTTGCGAAATTTTCCACCACCTCAAAAAGGTCCTTCAAGACAAGGGACTTAACACCGCGGTTGGAGACGAAGGCGGATTCGCTCCTGATCTAGGCAGCAATAAAGAAGCCCTTGACTTGATCATGACCGCGATCGAAAAAGCCGGCTACAAGCCTGGCGAACAAGTCCAAATCGCACTCGACGTTGCCGCGACTGAGTTTTACGACGAAGCCAAAAGCGTCTACAAAATCGATGGCAAAGAACTCGATTCCGCCGGAATGGTCGACTTCCTTGTCGATTGGGCCGACAACTATCCGATCTGCTCGATTGAAGACGGTTGCAGCGAAGACGATTGGGACGCCTGGAAATTGCTGACCGAAAAATGTGGTGACCGTGTCCAGTTGGTCGGCGACGATCTATTCGTAACCAATACGACTCGTCTGCAACGCGGCATCGACGAAGGCATTGCCAACAGCATCCTGATCAAAGTCAATCAAATCGGTACGTTGACCGAAACCATTCGTGCCATCCAGCTTGCCCACAGAAACGGATACACCAGCATTTCCAGTCATCGCAGTGGCGAAACCGAAGATTCAACCATTGCCGACCTAGCCGTTGGCCTTTGTACCGGTCAAATCAAGACGGGTTCCGCATCACGCTCAGATCGCATGGCTAAATACAACCAGCTGTTGCGAATCGAAGAGCAACTTGGAGCCGGCGCCGTTTACGCTGGACCACTATTCAAGCAGTAGTCTCTGATTACTTGTTAGATTTGCGTCGGTCGCAGCACCGTCCAGAGTCACAACGAAAGCCACCCGCTCTTTTAGCTGGGTGGCTTTTTTGATTCTTCGCAGCATCCAATCGCGATTGGCAACAACCACCGGAAAACACGTGGTCCTTGCTGATGGTATCTTCTCAGAATGCAATTCCCTTGCATCGCATAATCCCTTGGTGTCGCTGCCGCTCAATCACCGGATTGTCATTTCACCCTATTGAACCCTGGTTAATAGTCAGCAGTTTTGATGGAGCCCTCTTGGTCGTAAACAATCATACGGGCGACACCATTGCCGAACTGGCTCCCAGCCTCCCAAAGCACCGGCAATTGTCACAAGCATCGATGGGCGTCAGTTTCAGCGATGACGGCTGCTGGCTGGCGGCTGCTAAAATGACCGAGGGAATCTACTAGTGGAAACTCTCTTCCCACCCGCAGGACGACGGGCCGACTTTTGAGTTTGATTCGCTCAAAGAAATCCAGCTATACAGAAAGACCAACGAATCCAGGCAGTCACCCTTGATCGCAGCAACGCCCATCTAACATCGGCCAGCGAATCCGTGCAAGTCGACCTTTTCGATCTTGATTCCCAACAGCACCTACTCAGACTTCAGACTGGAAGTTCACGCTTGCGCGCGATTGAGTTTTCGCTGGACGACAAATTTCTGGGAACTTCCGCTTGGTCGGACAAGGGCGTTGTTTGGAACTTAGATTCTCTTGAATACGAATTGGAGCAATTGGGATTGGGTTTGCAAACGCCAATCTCATCCATTGAGAAATAATTATTTTGCTGATCATTACTTTGATCACAGGACACTTCCTAGAGATAAATTTTTGGCCGCGGGAGAACTAGGATCATGAATGGGTTAAACTAGTAGTTGAGATAAAGCTGGCTGAAACTTTTTTCTAAGTGGAGGTACGAAATGTTGATATGGTTCACTGAGAACTCACTTTTCCCAATGGTGACAGGCCTTGGCCTCGCGACTATTTTGCTTGTTATGGGGTTCATGGCCCGCGAGCACAAACTCATCCTGCTGGCTCTGATTATTGGAATCATTACCGGTGCGATTGTGACTTGTGAAAAAATGATCGTCACGGACCGCGAGCGAGTACGGATCGTGGTGTACGAGATCGCCCAAGCTGTCGAACAGAATAACATCCCCCGAGTGCGATCGTTCATCAGCAGAAAAACTCCCGAAACACTCATTCGCGTCAATTCGGAAATGCCGCGTTACGATTTCAGCACCTGCCGAGTCATCGGATTCAACCACGGTGATTACGAACTCGAGGAAGGCACTCCCAAAACGGCGGTCATTAGTTTCAATGTGACGTTTCAGGTCAAACTTGATGGGGGCGAACAACCCATTCCAGGCCATCGCAAGATCATTTTGACTTTTGAAGAGGAAACTAAGAACACTTGGAAGATGACGGACTACGAACACCGCGACCCTCGTGAAAACATTAAACTCTAGGCGAGACGATTAAATAGCGCATTTCTCGCGAAATCGCTAACTCACTTCGTCCAAGTTGAGTTTGAACAACTAGGAGGCTGGCTCAATCAGGGATATATTGGGAGTTTTGCCGGCTCAAATCGCTAGATCTGATCGGCGCCGATTATCAACCCAACGTTCCTTGAGAGCCCCATGCCTGAAACTTCGAATTCCCTCGATCTAGCCGACTTTATCCGTGACGTGCAGGATTTCCCCAAGCCCGGTATCACCTTCAAAGACATTACGCCGCTGCTCGGCAACCATGAAGCCCTCAAGGTTTGCATCGATCGGTTCGCCGATGAATTTCAAGGCAAAGGGATCGACGTGATCGCGGCGGCAGAAGCCCGTGGATTTTTATTCGCCGTGCCACTCGCACTCCAACTCGGCGTCGGAATGGTCCCGATTCGCAAGCCCGGAAAATTGCCCTACGCAAAACACTCTTATAGTTACGATCTTGAATACGGATCCGACACACTCGAGATGCATATCGACGGGATCGAAGAAGGCCAAAACGTACTCGTGATCGACGACTTGCTCGCAACCGGCGGAACGGTAGAAGCCTGCTGCGAAATGATCGAAACTTGCAAAGCCAACATTGTCGCGTGTGCGTTCTTGATCAACTTGAAATTCCTCAATGGCGGTAAAAAGCTCGAGAAGTATCCTGTCTTCAGCCTGGTGGACTACACTTAAGCTGTTCCGATTAAACGATTGGACAGATCGAGTCCCATGATCAAATGCGGAGGATCAAACTGGCTCTGCCTTGAGGGCGAGAAGCTTGAACTCATTTTCATTTCCAAGAGGGCACAATGTTTTTCACGCGGTCATTACTGTTCGGTTTTCTTTACGTCCTGATCTTGCACTGTTCGATCGCCATGGCGGACGAACCTCAACCGAACATCGTGGTGATTTTGGCTGACGATCTGGGGTTCGGCGATGTTCAACCGAACAATCCAAACTCTAAAATTGCCACGCCAGCTTTTAGTCGATTGGCCAAAGAAGGCGTCAATTTCACCGACGCTCACTCCGGCTCCGGAGTTTGTACTCCCACGCGATACGGGCTCGTCTGCGGGCGATACGCTTGGCGAACCCATCTCAAACGTGGGGTCCTCGGTGGCTATTCAAAACCGTTGATCGAAAAGAACCAACAAACCATTGGCGCCGTCTTGAAATCTGCCGGATACCGCACTGCCTGCATCGGCAAGTGGCACATGGGATTGGGCTGGCAATGGAAAGTCGACCTGCCAAAAAACATTAACAATTTTGGGATTGCCGGCCAACGGGGCATGGTCGATTACACCCAGCCTTTGACAGACGGGCCGACCCATCATGGTTTTGATGAGAGCTATATCATTCCAGCGTCGTTGGACATGAGCCCTTACGTTTACATCAAGAATGACCGTGTGACCGAGCAGCCAAGCAAGCTCATCAGTGCCGTTGGATTTCCCAAGTTTTACCGACAGGGCGAAATCAGCTCCGATTTCAAACATGTCGATTGCCTGAGCCACCTGCTGGGCAAAGCCAACGATTTCATTCGGACCCAATCGCAAACCGAACAACCCTTTTTTCTATACTTTCCCATGCCGGCCCCCCATAAACCGGTCATTCCCATGGCGTCCTTTCAAGGAAAAACCGAACTGGGATCTTATGGTGATTTCGTGGCTCAAGTCGATTGGACGATCGGCGAAGTTCTCAAGACCCTCGATGAGACCAACACCGCCGACAACACGCTAGTCATCGTCACCAGCGACAACGGTTCATTCATGCATCGCTACGATGATGCTACCACCAAAGACCACATCGACGACGAAAAAGTCCAGGGCTACCGGGCCGAGAATCATCGCGCGAATGGTCTGCTCCGAGGCACCAAGGCAGATGTCTACGAAGCCGGGCATCGCGTTCCGTTTTTTGTACGCTGGCCGGCACACACGCCCCTCAACGTTCAATCGAATCGCACAATTTGCCACACCGACATCTTGGCAACTGCCGCGGAAGCTGCCGGGGCTGATTTTTCTTCGCCAAAATCAGAAGACAGTTTTTCATTCCTGCAAACCGCTCTGTCGGCCCCGCAGGACAAGGCCGCCCAACGCCC
Organism: Mariniblastus sp.; assembly: GCA_047639375.1. Lineage (GTDB taxonomy): Bacteria > Planctomycetota > Planctomycetia > Pirellulales > Pirellulaceae > Mariniblastus. Next base: position 15,975 of record JBLINZ010000011.1, read on the forward strand.
GCTGGTCATCAACCACTCAGCCAGCGGCACATTCGCAATTCGCGACGGCAAGTGGAAACTAGTTTTTGGCTCGGGTTCCGGCGGAAGACAAAAACCCAAGGGCCAAGCGTTTGAGAAACCTTATCAACTGTACAATCTCGACTCCGATCGTGGCGAAACAACCAACTTAATTGATCGTCATCCTCAAATCGAAAAACGACTAACCGAAGTGTTTGAAGAACTCCTCGACGGGGACAGCTTCAATCCACTGATTGACCTCATTCAATAACCCACTAGAGAATCTGTAATGAACTCAAAATTACGACCCGGCCTCGCCGCTTTGGCTTGCTTGCTAGGCTGCCTCTCAACCGTTAACGCCCAGACTGCTCAGGAACGAGTGGACGCCTTGAATCAGCAAACCCAAACGGTGAGCCAAAACGAAACACTGTGGTGTCAATACGAAGGCAAATCTGGGCCCGGCCAAGGTAAGCACATCGTTTTGATCGCGGGCGATGACGAGTACCGCAGCGAACAGACGATGCCGATGCTGGGAAAACTCCTCGCGATCCGACATGGTTTCAAATGCACGGTTTTGTTTCCTATCGATCCCGAAACCAACACGATCAAACCAGACCACCAAACCAACATCCCCGGCATGCACTTTGTCGACGAGGCAGATCTTGTGATTCTCGGCTTGCGATTTCGTAATCTGCCAGATGACCAAATGAAGCATTTCGTCGATTACGTTGATGCCGGAAAACCGATTATCGGGACCCGGACTTCAACCCACGCGTTTAATATTCCAGGCGACAGCTCGAGCCAATACAAGCACTACGGGTTCAACAACCGCGACTGGAAAGGCGGATTTGGACAGCAGGTACTGGGTGACACTTGGATCAGCCACCACGGTAACCATAAATCACAATCATGCCGCGGCGTGATCGCTGACGGCAAATCCGACCAGCCAATTCTAAATGGATGTGATGATGTCTGGGGCCCGTCCGATGTCTATGGCATCCGAAATCTCCCCCAATCGGCCAACGTCCTCTTGCTGGGAGCCGTGCTAGATGGCATGAGCCCTGATGACAAACCGGTCGACAGCGAAAAGAACACGCCGATGATGCCCGTTGCTTGGACCAAGGGCTATGCAAGCAAATCTGGCAAAACCAGCCGTATTTTCTGCACCACGATGGGTGCCTCGACGGACTTTGAAAGCGAAGGTTTACGGCGTTTGATTGTAAATGCCAGTTTTTGGTGCCTGGAAATGGATGACTCCATTCCGGAATCAGCCAACGTCGACTACGTTGATGACTACCAACCAACCATGTTCGGATTCGGGAACTATGCCAAAGGGCAAAAGCCATCCGATTTCGACTTAAAAGCCAACTAGCTGACGATTTGACGAAACTATGGACGAAACCAAAAAACCACTGATCGGGCTGAGCCGTGAACAGCTTGCAGATGCACTTCAATCGGTTGGAGTCTCCGCCAAGCAATCTGGGATGCGCGTCAGTCAGATTTGGCACTGGTTGTACATCCACGGGGTTAATTCGTTCGATGAGATGCTTAACGTCGGCAAAGAACTGCGGGCCACACTGACAGAGCATTTCACGATCTCACATCCGGAAATCGTCGAAGAGCAAATCTCAAACGACGGAACGCGGAAATGGCTAATTCGATTTCCAGCCAGAGGCGCCGGGGCTCCCGTCGAAGTCGAAACGGTTTACATCCCGGAAACCGACCGCGGCACCCTTTGTGTTTCAAGCCAAGTCGGTTGCTCGCTGGCGTGCACGTTTTGTCACACCGGCACGCAAACGATGGTTCGCAATTTGACGGCCGAGGAAATTCTCAGCCAGATCTTGCTGGCACGCTATCGACTGGGTGATTTTGTGGGAATGGAGTCCGACCCAAGCATCATCGCTCCGCTCGAGGGTCGCAAGATTTCCAACGTCGTCATGATGGGCATGGGCGAGCCGTTATTCAATTTCGAAAACGTCAAACAAGCATTGCTGATCGCCCTCGATGATGATGGGCTCTGCCTGTCTCGTCGTCGTATCACGCTGTCGACCTCAGGTGTTGTGCCAGGGATTTACCGAACGGGCGAAGAGATCAAGGTCATGCTGGCGATCTCGCTGCACGCTACGCGCGATGAGCTTCGCGATGTGTTGGTCCCCATCAACAAAAAGTACCCGCTTGAAAAATTGATGGAAGCCTGCCGGGCCTACCCCGGTTTGTCCAATTCCAGAAGAATCACATTTGAATACGTAATGCTCAAAGGCATCAACGATAGCCTTCGCGACGGCCGGGAGTTGGTTGAGTTGCTCAAAGGCATTCCGGCCAAGATCAATTTGATTCCGTTCAATCCCTGGCCGGGCACCGACTACGAATGCTCCGACTGGAAGACGATCGAAAAGTTCGCAGCTTATCTTCACGACAAAGGGTTGACAGCCCCGATTCGAACGCCGCGCGGTCGCGACATTCTTGCCGCCTGTGGACAGCTTAAATCGGCGTCAAAAAAACAGCCCAAGGTCAGCAAGTTGCCTATTTCAGAAGCGTAACGCCAAGCATCCTGGTAGACGACACCTACTTGCCTGTTGATTCAATGGCAGATCTCTCCATTAGTTAAATAGGCAAATCCTGAATAACTCGACGAGGCTGTGATTTGTTCGGATCGGCCGAAGTTGAAAAGATAACAAGACGCGTAGTGGCTTGCTGATAAAAATTCTCCCAAGCATCAGCAATGGAAGCCGGTAGTTGAGCGTAGCGACACTGCCGGCTAAACCAGCCACTGCGAACCGCATCCTGGAGGGATGCAAATCTCATGCAGCCAACGCCGTAAACACCAGCTCTCAATCAAGATCATTCGTCTTGATCGGCCGCGAACGTCGCCTCGGTTTTGAGAACACAATTTTCGGTCGGTCGGATGGCTTGTCTTGTCTCGTTTCAGATTTTTTAATCGCCTGATTGACGGCGCTGACCATGGAAAGAATGTCCGGATCGGACTCATCCCCGTTTGACTCTTCGAGCTTTGCACTCAGAACCGCTGATCTATCCGCTGTTTTCACATTTGACGTCGGATTTACGGCCAGTCGAACTTCAGGATTCGCGAGATTAGGGGCACCCGATTGCGATTTCCCTAAGCGAACACCAGCCGTGTCCTGCTTGGATTCTCGCTCTTCCCTGACTGCTTGAATCACGCTGGTCCGGGGCGAAGGAGGGGACTTAGGAGCTGGCTTTTTGGGATTCTTTCGGACCGTAATCGATGGCGCGTCGTTAGGATTTTTCGGTCGTGAACGGCTGGTTTGATTCGTTGCATCGTGAATCAATCCGTCGTCTACTGGAGTGGAACCAGGACTGGTTTTCACGGTCGGCATTTCGATCTCGCCAAGATACTTCTTCTTAACCTCCGGATGAGCCACAATCTCGTCAGCGGTCCCACTACAGAGAATTCGGCCCTCACTGACGACGTAGGTTCGATGGGTGATCTGTAAGATCTCACGGGCTGCGTGATCAGTGATCAAGACCGCAATTCCGGCTTCGGCGAGTCCCTGAATCACAACCTGGACGCTTTGAACCGTCACTGGATCGATCCCCGCAAACGGCTCATCCAACATGATAATTTTTGGATTGGAAACCAAACAGCGAGCTATCTCGAGCCGCCTTCGTTCTCCACCGGAAATCGAACCAGCTTTGGATTTACGAATCTTGGTGATCTTGAATTGCTCAAGCAGTTCTTCACAACGAGCTTTCTGTTGGCGGCGACTGAACCCCAGCAGCTGCATCATTCCTTTCAGGTTGTCCTCCGTGCTGAGCTTGGCGAACACGCTTGCCTGTTGTGGCAAATAACCCATGCCACCACTTCGACTTCGCTCATGCAGTGGCCACCGAGTGACGTCGACTCCCTGCAAGAAGACGGCTCCCTGATCAGGCTTAACGAGTCCGCTGATCATCTTGAATGACGTGGTCTTTCCAGCACCGTTGGGGCCTAACAGCCCCACGATCTCACCCGCTGCGACAGACAATGAAACGCCATCGACGACGCGCCTGCGACCATAGCTTTTAACCAAGCCTTCAGCTCGTAAGATGGGCATGTTGTTCCTCCGTGAACGATTCTCAATGGGCAACGAATCAGCGACTGCGTGGTACTAACGAGCTAACGAATGAAGCCCATTTTGCCAAAGTTAGGAAAGTAAGGGATGGGCTCATTCAATGTGTGAGGCCAATAGATCATCATCGCTCGACCGATCAACATGTCTCGTTCGACATAGTTTTTCCCGTTCCAAATCCGACCATCTAACGAGCGTGGACTATTGTCGCCCATGGGCAAGAATTGGTCCTGCTCGGCTTTCGCTCCTTTTTCAAGTTTAAACATGGGCTTGAAACGGCCTTTTTTCAGCTGGAAAAAGGCGACGGCTTCGGGGCTACTCCACGCCTCTGGATTTGCTTGTAGCTCTTCGATTTTCACGACATCATCATTTCCCGTTTCATTGTCACCACGGCCTCGATTAACGTAGCCTTGGAGGGAAGTGTAATAGATATCCCGAACGATTTTCAGATTGGTCACCGTCGCTTTCAATCCGTTGGTCGCGATTCCAGCGGGCTCAGCGTCGCCAGGATTATTGGTTTGGTAAGTGGGAACAGGTATTCCGGTTCGCGTGAACTCGGCCCCGTCAAACTCAATCAACTTGTTGTTGACCCACAGATTAAGCCGGTCGTCGGCATTCACAAATTCGATCCGATACTTTCCGGGCCCCTGGATCCGAGTCTGCCCGGAGGGCTGGGAAACTTCTTTGTCGGCTGAGTCGCGAAACGTGACTTTCGTTTCGACCGTGGAATCATCACAGCGCAAGGTGGCTTTCCCGGTGGCAACATCGATTTCGCAAATTAAGTGAGCACCGCCCTCCACCAAATCCAACAACAGCTTGCCGGACGTTGACTGAATCTCGACTTGGCATTCAAGCCCAATGTCGCCCACCCAATGAGTCCCGCGGTTCACGTCTTCGGCGGAAACGTCTTCCCATCCCCGTTGGTTTCCACGAAACACCTCTTTCTTGTCGTTCCGATAGATCAAATCGTTGTAGCCGTATTTGTCGTCAATTAACTGCCCAGCCGGAAGTCTATTCCGATATCTCTCCGGCAATTCATCGTCCAGAATCGTTGACCAATCGCTTTTATGAGGTTGGAAATGCCGATAACGCAACCAATTTTCACCACTCGACTCAGCCGATTCAAAGATCCATTTTTCGTTTCGAAAATTAGGTTTCCAATTGCCAATTCCGTCGAACGATTGCCAGCGTGATGGCCAGCTAACCTTGGCCAGCTTTTTGCCGACATGATCCGTATCGTCGACGACTTGGAGAACATGCCTTAATTTCTCAGCGGACTTCCGAGTAATCCGCTTGCCATATTTGCCACTCCCCAAATCTTCCAGCACATAGACGTCGCCGTTTTCAATCAGAATATTATCGCCCGGCAAACCAATCAATCGCTTGATGTAATTCTGCTTGCCATTGTTGGGGTTCTTGAACACGATCACGTCGTATCGCTCGGGCTCCTGAAAGTCGTACACGAACTTGTTGACGAGAATTCGATCTCCGTTGTTGGACTTGTGATTTCGGTTTTTCCGTCGATCGATTTTGGTTTCGTACAAACAGATCGGACAATAGACCCGACTGACTGTATCCCGATCAGCAGACGACGGGGCCTCTTTACTGGCTTCGGCCCGACACTGAAATCCACATTGTTCACACTCCAAGTCCATGTGCTGGCCTTGCAGCGAAGGCGCCATGGATCCAGTTGGAATGATAAACGCTTCCGCCTCGTAGGCCCGAAACATCAGCGCCAATACAATCGCGACGATAATGGATTCGATCGTTTCTCGAACGCCGACATCACGGAAGAACCCAAAGACGCCACCCATCCCGATCCCCGAAACAAATGACTCTTGTGGCTCTGGATCGGTCCGACGTTCGACGTTTGGAAAAGCACTACGACGTCTATTGGGTTTCTTGGCCATATTGAAAGATTGATCGTTCGCGAATGAGAATCAGAATTGTGCAGCGAGCCGACCCCAGAATGGAAATGGGGGCCATTCCGCGCCAGGCTCCGTGGTTGATACGAGCTCTAAGCCGAATCGGTTCAGCCCCCGATTATAGCGTTCTCACGTGCCTGGGCCTACGCGGACTCGGATCCAAAATCACGGCTTTCTAGACGTTTCCACGACCCCGATGACGTCTGACTCGGCAATTCTTGGTTGATCCCAATGCCGACTGTCGATCGAGATGGGTGCGTTGTCTCCCAACATCAAAAAACCGGAGGCACTAGGCCACTTTGGAATCGGGGCATCCGCGGCTCCTGAAGGTGCCAAATAATACAGGTCTCGCCAAATTCGAATTCGCTGGACGACTAATTGCTTTCCCCTAGCACCCATTTTCACCCGAGCCGCTGGGCGCTCGCTAACGCTGAGACGTTCACTGTCAGCGAGTGTGAGTGGACACTCAAAACACCGTTGACCTTCAACCCAGACTTGCAACTGGTCGTCAAAAGATGAAAATTCGATCGTCGTGACTGGATTCCCGGCGTTCCGCGCCCCGCCCAAGCTATCAATTGGAATCGCCAGGATGGTGGATCGCTTCGAATCCACTACGCGCATTTCATGATTCTCCGCATCGATTTCAAACTGATAATCATCTCCGTTCGCCGCGAACGTCCACACGAACGAAGTGCCAAAAGTTAACACGAGATTGAATTCCAGAAACAAATCGCTGACCGGATTCAGATCGCGGCTCAGCGATTGGTTGTAACCATAAAAATCTTCGAAGTCCGATGCCGCAGGAGCATCTCCGGGTGACTCGAAATGAGAATAGTGTTTCGGATTCCGAAATCCCATCCATTGAATGGAATTCGATGGCTTGTCATCGTTCCGAAAATGAAAGCCGTTGCCGGAATCGTAAGACCAAAGCCCTGGCAACTCCCAGTGAAGATCTCGCTTACGCTGAAACTGCGAATCATAAACATGGACTCTAACTCGCTTTTGTTCAGCAAGCGTTTTCCGAATCAAGTGATCGTTGACGTATACGTCACCGTCTCGGATCTGGACTTCTTCGCCAGGCAATCCGACGACCCGTTTGATTCCAGCGTCTTGTGTTTTGGCTGAACTTGGCGACGCCGTATCCGTTGGCAAGCGAAACGCCACCACATCCCAGCGTTTTGGCGATTTGCTGGGCACGATCGTAAGCTGCTCACCGGACACTGACGTCGCGGACGAACGGAGCATACGAGCCCCACAATTTGGGCAAACTAGAAACTCTCGCTGATTCGCCTGCTCCCAATCACTGGTAAACTCAAATCCGCACGCTTCGCATGTCGCTAGAGAGTGCTTGCCCAAGAAATGCGGGGCCATCGATCCGCCCACGACTTTGCCAATTCGATCTGGTAGTTTCGTCGGCTCCCGATCGCAACCCACCCAAACGGAAATGCCGGCCATCCAAGTGGCGACGAAGAAGACCATCGATCGGGTTTTCCAGTTCGAATGTTGCATGAGCCAAGATCACTCGATCTAATCGCGTTGGGTTTGAGAATTGCCGAAAGAGGATTATGATTCTACCAGCCGGATTCGATACCCACGAGGTTCAGTCGACGCACCCACGGTTTTCATGGCTTTCCTGATCTATCCAAAGCGAATAAAGATGAGCTCAACGATAATACTTGATCACCCTCTGGTCGACTATCACTTGACAACTCTGCGAAAAAAATCGACTCAACCGCAGGAGTTTCGACAATCCGTGCGAAGACTCTCAACCTTATTGGCGTACGCGGCAACAGCCGATCTAAAAACGACGGAACTACCCATCGAAACGCCTGTCCAGAAAATGATCGGACGCCAGTTATTGAATCGGATTGGTTTGATTCCCATTTTACGCGCAGGGATTTCAATGGTCGATCCAATGCTGGACTTGATTCCTGGCTCTGAAGTTTGGCACTTGGGATTTTATCGTGATGAAAAAACCGCCCAACCCGTGCAATATTACAGTAAGCTTCCTGAATCATCGCCAGTTGATGTGGCATTTATCCTAGACCCAATGTTGGCGACAGGCGGATCCGCCGCGATGGCTTGCCAACAAATGCTGGATTGGGGCGTTGAACGAATCAAAATGCTCTCGATTATCGCCGCCCCCGAAGGGATAGACCGATTAAGAAGTGAATTTCCACAAATCGAAATTCACACTTGTGTGGTCGATGAAAAACTCAACGATGACAAGTTCATTGTGCCGGGCCTGGGTGACGCCGGCGATCGAATTTTCAACACGACCGGCTAGTCCAGAATCTCGAACGGTTTTAAACGAAGCATGAACAAGGTATTCGAATGCCCCAACTGCCAGCAACCTTTTCAGGTGCAAGGAACCCAAGCGGGACAAGTCGTTCAATGCCCAGGTTGTACGCACCCGGTTGAAATCCCCGCTGACGCATTCCAAGCGCCCCCCGCCCCCAAACCACAAATTCACTCCTGCCCGAATTGCCGCGGACAATTCGGAATCACTTCAGATATGCTCGGCAATCAAGTGGGATGCCCGCATTGTCAAGCGAGCATTTTGATCGAAGAACCTGCAGCCCAACCGAAACCCAACGACGACGTCGCAACTACTTCGGAGAGTGATAAACGCAAGCCTCGGTTCAAGACGCGGCTCAAAAAGCCAACAGAAACAAAACAGCCGGACGCCTCCAAAACCCCACTCGCTTCGGGCGCCAAATCCCAAAAAAAACTAGGGTCAAGCCAAAAGGCAGAGTCGAAACCTGTTCCTCGCAGCTCAAAACACAAGCAATCGACCACCGCCCAATCCGCGTCCCTTAAAACCTCGGCTCCGAAAACTTCCGCGGCCAAACCCGAACCCACAAAACAGAAATCGACTGCCGCATCCAAGCCGATCGAAAACAAACGCCCAGCCGCAGAGGCCCCTCAATCATCGGCATCGTCCAAACCACCAAGTGGGCCCAACGCTGCAGCCAGCACCGAATTTAAACCGAAGGTCGCCACGGAACCGATTGACCCGAGACCTTCCATCGCTCATCTGCTGCCGCCACTGTTTGAAGCTCTCGACCCGACTCGACTTGGTAACCAATCCGGCGCGGACGCATTCAAAGTCATGCTTCCCGACGGCGAGGGTGGGACCAAGCAGGTTGACCAACGGGTGGTGCGGGTCGAACACGGAGGCATGCAGGTTTCGCTCGTCGCCATGACTCAAGCAGAAAAGCGACGCCGGAAACTCATTCAGAACATCATTGCGATTGTGATCGGGATCATCGTTCTCGCGGTCGCCTTCACGCTTCTACAGTGATGCGTTTTAAGGTTCGCCGTTGCAATTCAAGCTTCATATTTCGTTGGCTGTTGAAATTGGCCGTTGCTGAAGTCCGCTCGATTGAGCGGGGCGACCACAAACTCACTTGGACGCGTAGCCCTGTGGGTGGTGCTGATGCCATTGCCAAGCCGTCTCGATAATCGGCTTGGGCTGCCGGTAGACCGGCTCCCAGCCTAATACGGATTTTGCTAGTCGGGCGTCGGCGACCAATTTGGGTGGATCGCCAGGCCGCCGGGCTCCGCTGACTTCAGCAATGTCCAAGCCAGTGACTTCGCGGCAGGTCTCGATGATTTGCCGCACGCTGTAGCCAACCCCGGTTCCAAGATTGACCTTCAATCCCTTGCCTGGTTCTAACCGTTCCAACGCCGCCAAATGAGCCGCCCCCAAATCATCCACGTGGATGTAATCGCGAACACAGGTCCCGTCATCAGTATCCCAATCATCGCCAAACACGGCTACCTGTTCGCGCTGCCCCATCGCGACTTGCAGCACAATTGGAATCAAGTGAGATTCGGGGTCATGGTCTTCGCCGATGTCCCCGGCCGGTGATGCGCCCGCAGCATTGAAATACCTCAACGCAGCGAACCCAAACCCATAGGCCGCAGCATAGTCATCGAGTGCACGCTCTATCACGAGTTTCGTAAATCCATAGGGATTCACAGGCTCTTGTTTCTCAGATTCAGAAATCGGCACCACCGCTGGCTCACCGTAGGTTGCACAGGTACTTGAAAACACCAAGCTCTTGACGTCGCAATGACGCATGGCTTCCAGCAACTCCAACGTTGCAAGCACATTGTTCTGATAATACTTCGCCGGCTCGACCACCGACTCGCCGACCAACGCACAAGCTGCAAAATGCATTACTGAGTCGATCTGGTGATCGCCAAGAATCTGCTCGACCAACGGCCGATCCTTCATATCGCCCACCACCAACTCGCCCGCCGTCACAGCCGCCGCAAATCCAGTCGAGAGATTGTCCAGCACGATCACCTGATGCCCGGCTTGATCGAGCAACCGAACCATATGGGACCCGATGTAACCCGCTCCTCCCACGACCAAAACTTTCATACCCGAATTCCCAAAACGCTAGATACTAAAACTGATATTTCTCAACACGATCGACGACCAAGCAAACCTTGTTGACCACAACGAAACAATCAAACGCCAGCCATTACGCTCAGCCACGCGACAGACGCAAGGCTTGCTTGATTGCTTCAATGTCGTTGCCCCACCGCATACCAAAATCAACATCGTTTCAATCAAGACGAATACCACATTGTATCGAGGCACCCTCCTCAAACTTACGCAACACGCCGCAAGGCAGACGCCCCGGGTTCACCAGCCGACAGCAGATGCTGAACTGTTTTTTGTGGATCATGCTGGTTGTACCAACGTTTGGAAAACTCCACCGCCGTCGACCGATAGTGCTCGTAATGCTTAACGATCTCGTCGACGCAATTCGGCAAGTCTTCACGATCGGCTGCAATGACACCCACGCTCCCCCAAGGAACTTCGCCCTCAGCCCCGGCACCCGTCGCAAACTCGCTGGATTCCGGAAACGTTCGCAGCTTGACTCGTTTGATACTTGCGGTCGAGGCATGGAACGCGTTGGTCAGGGAAAACTCCAAAACGCGGGTCGAAGAGCTCATGCGAAAAATGGCTTTGACTTTCCGCGTCGACTTTCGGACCCCCAAAACCTCCACTTTGCGATCCACGACTTCACCCTCGGAACTCTTCTGAACTAACTCGCAGCGACAATAGATTCCCGATTCTGTGGGCCAATGCCAGTCGAACTCCAGCACCATCAACGCTTCTTCTGAACTTCGTTCAATCACAAAATTGAATGGATGCATCGCTTGATCAAACGAAAGCACACCACCGGGCATGGGAACGTTCGTAGACTCCCAACCAAATTCACTAGACTCAATTACGCGTATCGCGGGTGTCGAATCGGAAACCAAATCAACATGGCGATAAATTGGCTCTTGAATTTGCTCAGCCAGCCAGCTTCCTGACGGCACAATCACCGGCTTTCCACAGGAGAGTAATTCCCCCAACACACCGGCCCGACGGCTGTAGTAAACTCGGCTGTCGTAAAACAACAAGCCACAATCTGTCGACTTGATCAGCTCAACGTAGTCGTCGTGACTAAGCGGATGGGAGAAATACTCGATCGGATCCGCCCCCTCAGAACCCTGCGGTTTTGAGGTCTCAATGCCATCCGCCGGAGTCTTCAACTCAATTTTCTGTTTCTTCGAATGCCATTTTTTTGAAGGCCGCTGCAACACGACTTGGACTTTACCGGTTTCCAAATGAGTCGGCCAAATCGCATCCACCAACGGCTGCAAGTACTCAACCGCACCTTTCTCGCGTCGCACTTCACCCGGACAAGTGATCCTCAACCGCCTTCCCAGCCCCTCCGAAGAGACGATTTCTTGATCGATTGGCGGAGCAAGCAACTCATTCGACAACTCATGCAGGTTTAATTCGCAGCCACCCGAGGTCGATTCGCTCGATTCGCCAAAATCAAAAACCGAACGCGCACGATGCTGCAGTTTTGACTCGGCTTGACGAACCGCGGTTGCAAGATGGTGATCCTCGAATTTGTAGACATCCTGAGCGGGGAGATTGGGAGCAAAATCGTTGGACACGGGATAAGGCAACACCTCAAACCGGCCGACGCCTAGTCGATCGTATTGGTCGACCAACGTTTCGGAGGTCGTATAGAAATGAATCGAATGATACGAAAGTCGCGCAAGCGCTGCCAAACATGAACTGCGAACGGCTTGGGCCACGTGATGCTGACTGTCGTACTCAGGCGTCCGTCCCTCAAATAGATTGAAGTGAAATTGCAGATGCCAATGAGTTTTTAAGGCCTGTGGATGGCGAGACAGATATTCCGCCAGCCCCAGCAACTCCAATTCCGAGACCGTCGTCAACAAGGCATGGTCGCCGGGCAATTGCAGGAGCGGCCGAAAATACCGCTCACAGTCACTAGCGAACCGTCCAATGAACTGATCTCGCCGACGCCTGTGCCGAAATCGCTGGACACGATTGCTCAATCGCGTCACTCGATTCGGATGCCGCATGTCCATCGAAGAATGGCACTGACTACGCGTCAAATGCCGCAGACCAGCCAATTCGCTGCCCGGTTGGTAGGTTGTCTCCCGGAACACACGGCGAACGTTGGCATACCGCTCCAAGCTATCGGGACTACCCGGACTTGGACGGCTCAATCCCCGATTGGCGCCGATGGTCGTCAGCAATCCAAGTTGACTTGCGGCCTTGGCCAGGCAGTTGACGTAGTCAAAATGGTGACCGCCGGATTTTCGAAGTGAATGGTCGATAAGAAAAAAATTTGCCAAATTACGCTCCAAACGCATGCAAACGGTTAAACGCCAACCCGTCCCTAGGCTTCGTCGCTCCGCTTATTGTTCGGTAGATGGTAGTTTGAATCTCGCACTCAGGTCAATTCCAGCTTGGGCGACTTCCCCTCAATTTGCATCGAACTCCCAGGTTGTGAGTTTGACAAATGAGCCGAAGGCGAAACGGAAACCCGCTGCATAGCAGTTAGTTGATTTACGATGCGAGACGATAGATCGTTTAACGTTTAGCCGACAGGCGACCGTGCCAAACGCAGAAAGTTGGTAGGTGTGGACGATTGCCCCTCGACGGCAAGTCACCTACGAAGGCACGGCCTCACTAACGCGCCTAGCCACCCAAAAATTCACAGCCTCTCCATAATGAATCGTTTGCGGATTAGAAATCCGCAGGCACAGCACCGGCAATTAAGGTGTCGGCTCCGGCCAATCCTATGTGCCATTGGGCTCGCGTTAAAACGGCTCATCCCAATCCCCGCGCGAACAAAACATGCGGCTTGCTCACCGAAAATTGATCGACTGCGTTGACGTTCTAGACATAAAAAGAGCCGATCACCACATGCTAGCACCGATTGCAATTGACGCTTTTTGGGCAAATCGCCTAAAAACCATCTTCCATCCGATAACTGCAACCCGCTGCGAAACGAATGTCTGCAAAGAAGAAACACATCGTCATTCTTCCCTACTTTTGTCAGGAAGAAGTGGATCGTTACCTCAAAATCGCCAAGTGCTTGAAGTCATTCCCAGTTCCCTCGGTAGAAGTCGTCTATCTGCTGGCTTCGAGCCCCAAGACCGTCACCAACGACGCCTTGGTTGCGGCTTATTCCGAATTAGGAACCGCGATACCCTTCGCCTGTCCAACGCAAATTTTTGGATACCCCGAAGGCCCCGGCGCGATGTTCTGGGACTGCATGGAATTCATCAGCCAAAACTACGCAGGCAACGATGGATTCAGTTTGTGGCTTGAGTCAGACATGGCGCCCGTCAAACCGGATTGGCTCGACCGCCTTTCCACCGAGTGGTATTCCGATGCCCAGACTCCCGTCATGATGGGCTGTTACGTCCCGGAAGTTTACAAACATCGCGTCTTTAAAAAGCCTAAATTGATTCTTCATCCGCACATCAACGGCGGAGCCTGCTACTCGATGGATTTCGCTCGCCAGATGCCAAAGGAAGCCCGGCAAGGCGTATTTGACATGGCAGTTTACGAATTCGCGACCAAAATCGGGCGCGCGAAATTTTCCCAACAAATTTCCTTTTCGACTTCCACCCGCGTCCGTCGCGACATCGCAGATCCCAATAAAGTTCTGTTGCATGGTTTCATGCAAGAAAAAGATCCCTTTATCGATCAATGCCTCAAGCCACTGACCGAACGCGAGAAAAAGCGGAAGGGATGGAACCAATTCATGAACCAGATCGAAACGGCCCAGCGCCGGTTGCGGGTTCAATTTGTCCGCCGTGGCCATCGGGCGATGCTGGAGAATATGTTCCTGGCCAAGCAAAAATTCGAAGCCGAAAATCCAAACGTCTTCCACCAACCCGTCCAAAAGGCCGCCTAAGCTCCGTCGCATCTTGGAACCTGCATCATGACCATGAACCCCCTCCGCGTCGCTCACTTCAATACGTTCCCCTATGGCGGAGCGGCGACGGCGGCGATGCGGATCCATCGGCAATTGCGATCGCCTGCGGTCAACAGCCAGTTTTACTACCACCGTGACGAGCAGCAATCTCAGCTCGAATCAGGTTTCCACCAGATCAACTTTGCCCCGCCAAAACCGGGGCTATTCGCTGGAGCTAGGCACCGCGGAAAGCAAAAAAAGCGGCAGCGAAAGATTTACAAGCTCTACAATCAGCACATTGCCTTGCGGCCCGCCGACGTGGAAACGTTTTCGATGGCGGAACTCCCAGAGCCCACGGAATTGAACTGGAATGCGATAGACGCGGATGTAGTCCACCTACATTGGATCAGCTTCCTGGCAGACTACCCGTCATTTTTTGAGTCAATTCCAGACCACGTGCCTATCGTCTGGACGCTTCACGACATGAACGCGTTCACGGGTGGCTGCCACTACACGAACGGTTGCACACGATTCCAACACGGATGTGGAGGCTGCAAACAAGTCACCAACAGTGGCCCGCATGATGTCTCCGCGGCTTCGTTCGTAGCCAAACGAGAATCGCTCAAGAACAAACAGATTCACGTCGTCACGCCGAGCGAGTGGATGCGTGAGAATGCGATGAAGAGCGACATCTGGCCGGACTCGACAACGTTCCAAACCATTCACTACGGACTGGACCTTCAGACATTTTCGCCGGCACCCCAGCGCCTGGCTCGCCAAACTTTAGGGCTGCCGACCGATTCTGCGATGATCGCGTTTGGCGCCGAGGACATCAACAACAAACGCAAGGGCTTTCAACATTTGCTGCCCGCCCTCACGAATCTTGATACCAACCAGCAAGTCGAATGCATCGTGTTTGGTTCGGGCGAAATCGAGCCCATCGAAGGCTTGCCGAAAATCCACCACATGGGCTACGTCGATTCGGTCAAGCAACAATCGCTGATCTACTCGGCCGCCGATCTCGTTGTCGTGCCGTCTCGAGAGGACAACCAGCCTCAAGTTGGCCTCGAATCAATGGCCTGCGGGACACCCGTTGTCGGATTCGATGCCGGCGGAATCCCCGAGTACGTTCGCAACCTGCAAACAGGCTTGGTCGCTAAAATTGGCGACGAACAAGCACTCGCCGAAAAGATTTCATGGCTGATCAACCACGAATCAGACCGACTGGAGATGGGGACCCAAGCCCGGGCGATGGTGGAATTGGAATTCGAAGCGGACATCCAGTCCCACCAATACGCGTCGCTCTACCAATCTCTCGCTTCGCCACGTCAGGCGCATCGAGTCGCTTGACGCATTAAACCGCGCGATGCTCAACAATGAAGTTTTTCGACAGGTTGAACAGAATGCTTGGGATAATTCTCGGAACTTCAGTTCAATTCCTCCAGCCATTCCCTGACGCTCATAACCAACCAAGAAAACCCAAGCCGAAGGTCTTGCCTGCATTGCGTCCTAAACGCCATGCCCTTCGCAGATTTCAATGGGCTGTTTCTGGTGCCAACCTCAGCTCCCCGCTGGAGAAGATAATTTCCAGCTCCCTTCGCCCCGTAAATTTGCACGGCAACGGCTGACCAGCTGAGCGGCAGCAATGGTTGCCCGACACAATGGTTGCCCGACGCGAAAGTGAGGAAGAGCCCTCGTTAGTGCTCGCATCTACGGGTAATTCGCATACGCGTCGAGTTACCAAATCACGAGGAAATACCAACAGCAAGGATTACGCGTTTCTCAGCAGTTGTCGCCAATCGTCACTAAATTCCGCGAAGAACCTAACGCCTTTGAGTGAGACAATTCGCATGCCGCAACCTACTCCTTAGACTCACTTTGCTCTCGAACCAGTTTTCCGTTTTCCTGGTTTGCATCCCTGGCCGCGTTGCACGCAGCACAGCCCCAATACGGCGACCAGCCAGCGTAGTGCTCATCATTCTGCATCAAGCCGATGAGTTCCTTCTTGCCTTGCATGAATCGCTGAGACGTTTTCTTGCTCCACGCTTCAAACTGTTCATTCGACATGTTCTTCGATTTCAAACCTGCCAGAATCCACCGTTGAACAGGAACCTTCAAACCCTGCAAGCGGGTTTGGGATTCCTTGCTCATCAACTGAGTCCGCAAATCGGCGTCGAGCCCTTTTCCAAATGTACTCGCGTTACTCCCATCGCTAAACTTGGGACGATTTTGATACGTCAACCAAGCTTCGAAAGTCGGTTGGCACAGCGGACAGTCCATCACAAAACTAATCCGCATTCGCTTCCGAGTAAGCCCAGCGTCTTCAAGATCGGACTTCGGGCCAATAACGTTGTCAACTATGTCATCTGCGACACCATCCTCATAAAGCCCTTTCAACACTGCGAAAAAGACTAACCGGCAAACCTCGTCTTCCTTCCAATCCAGATCTGCTTCGTTTGCACTGCCAATTTTCGAAGCTAATTCTTGAATAATTCCAAGGCTTATCTCGTCATCAACACCGTGGCGTGGTGACGAAGTCGACATCATCATGAAAGTGCTAAAAAGAAAAATTGCCATTGTGATGTAGTGTCGCATGCTTGCTCCGAAACGTTTGATAAGTAGTAACACGTTCGCATGGTACCAGAAACGAAATCAGAGGACTGTAACGGGCATGTAACTTACGTTGGTGATTGCCCTGAAGTTGCAACTAAAACAACACTCACTGCAATGCAGGTTTCCAAACGGCGTTGCGCGACAACAACTGCGCGAGCTGAAATCGCAATCTCAGCGCGATTTGGACAACTTAAACTTACGCAACTGGGCCGAAACCCGTACGAGTCGTCACTGAAGTCGACTTCGCAAATCTGCTCAGAACCATCACAACAGCGAGTTTGTGAGCTTGTCTTCGACGCAGGCTGGACTGGGGCTGGCCCCGCAACACTCGAGACGGGGCTCGCGGCTAACGATCAACTCGACGTGATTCACGCCCGCTCGTGAATAAAACAGTGCCCATTTACTCGGCAAAAACCGTACCGGGCGACTCTCAAGCCGAGTCGGCCAGTTGAGCTAACCGATCATCGAAGAGCTGGCGATATCGTTCAGGTTCAACCAATCGTGATTGCGACTGCGAGTAATCAAGAGCATCCCAGAATGCCGCCTCGTCGAATCGGTCGAAGTCAAGAGCCGCATGTTGAGCGAGATTGTGCATTGCGTCGGCGATGTATCCAGCGCGTCGCGCGAAACGAAGTTGGGTCACGAGTCGCCAAGGTCGCCACCACTGGAATCGGTACCAAGCAATGCCACGAATGTCGAGCATGGCCCAGTAGAGCAGGTAGCGATACGCGTCTTTGCGGGAGGTGTCCATCAAATTCGGCTAAGTCGCCTAACGGAAAGTTTTTACGACATCGGCCCACAACGGAGCGGATGAATGTGAACTAAGTAGAATTTGTACCAGTGCCAACGTCCGTTGCCAAAGAGCGCAGGTGCGCCGAAGGACCATGCGCAAAAACCAAGTCGTGTGACATCTCCAGCCGGCTTAGATCTGCCAGAGTCCGGATTCGATCCCACCCTGAATGACGATGGCGCATGTGCCGTGACCCGCGATTTCCGTTGGAGGAAGCGCAACTTCACAGCCAGCTTCCGCCGCGGCATCAACCGCCACCTGTATATCATGAACCAAAACGTATGGCCGCACGACGGGATTCTCTGTGTCCCGCATCGGTGCTCGGACGCCCAAAATGCCACCACCCGCCAGCTCTGCAGTACGAGCACCTCCGAGGTTCTGGTCGGCGTCACTGAACGTGACGCCATGTAACTTCGAGTAAGTCTGACAGACGGCATCGACATCCGCGGTCACTATTTCAAGATATTGTATTTGCATCGAATTCCCTTTGGCAGTTGACTCAGTCTTGTCGTCGCTCCCTGTCGCTTGGCTGTCGGGAGAATGTTCTGTTTCCTGTGTTGGAAGATCTTGGTCCGACGCGCAGCCCAAATGAAGGAGGGTGCTTGGAAGTGCCACAAAGGCAAGGCCAACGCGGAGCATGTTTCGCCGATTGGTGTTTGGCATTCTCTTCGTCTCGCAACGGAAGGTTTTTACGACACCGCCATAATCAAAGCGGTGGATTTTGAATTACGAAGTACTATACCAAACCAGCCCACGTCGCCAAACATGGAAGGTGATCGCGAAGCGATTGTGCGTAAAACAATGTTGTGAGGCAAGGCTGCTGCTGTCAATTTGAACCCTCGAAGTACGCCTGCGTGGGCAGATCGTTGTCAAAATTCGGCCAACGCTTCCTCGTAGAACGGAATATTCTCGTCGTCAGGCATGATCTTTCGGTGAATATCGATTAGTACTCGCAAAGTCTCAGTATCGCCTTTTTGAAGCAAGGTTTCTGAAAAGCTAACAAACCACTCGTCGACACCGATAAGTGCTTTGTATCTTACAATCACAGCGTCACGTTGCTCGTCCGGCAAGATCTTCAACAAGCCCAGCACGTTGTTTCCCGACTGCGGATCGTCCTCCAGGCCATTGCGATACGCGTCAATTGCCTTTTGCTTCTCACCTAATCCTGCCTGGGCGTCGCCCAACTCGACAAAGTAGTCACCGTCCCTGCCAAGCAGCTTCGCGTAACGTTCGGCGGACTTCATTGCCTTTTCGTGCTGCAACAGCCCGTTGTAACACGCGCTTTTGATCAAATGGATCAACGGCATGTCCGGGTTGATCGCTAGAGCGCCTTTGGCCCGTTCGAGTGCTTGTTCGTATTCCCCATCGTCGGCTAGAAACACTGCCAGCATCATTAGCCGAAGCGATTCCACGACGGGCGGAAAGCCGACACCGTCTAAATCCTGCAAGGTCTCCATGGCAGACTCGACGTCGCTGGTTAAGCCCTCCTGGACCGCCATCATTAACTCCGGCAGTCGCTTGCCCGAGGGATCATCTTGATCTACCATTTTGAAGCCTATGCCCATCGTGACGGAGAACCGCATCGAGACTTCAAGCCATTCAAAATCGTAGGCCCGCCAGCGATCACCATTGCGGATCAGCCACCATCGCATTTTGAAAGCGATGCCATCAGCATCCCAATGCCGGACGTAAACGACCGCTTCACTGTCATCCTTGATGAACTCCACACGCCGGATCTCGTACTTTTCCCAGCCTAACCCAGTCGTCGGGTCCGCCAGACGCTGCGGCATTAGCTTATCGAATTCGCGTGCCATTCGTTCTTCATTAGTCATACTGCTAGGCAACATTTTCTGCTGCTTGAGCAAGCGGAACGTCATGCGTGAGTCAAAAACCTTGACAAACCGCTTGGGATCTCCACTACTCATTGCGACGCCGCACTCATCAAAGAATCGCTTCAGCGACTCCGCGTACTCGCCCAAATCGTCGCTGGTGCTCCCAGAAAAGCTTTTGGCTACGGTTCGATTCTTTTCCGCTTTGATTTCCTGCTGCACCGTCGGCTGCCGCTTGCCACATCCCAATGTCAAGCACAAGATGGCGGGCAAGATCACGAAGATAGACGAGTGGACGTTACGAAAAGCGTTCATCTGATTATTCTCGCGAGTATACTAACATTACAACCTCATTCGGCATTCACGAGACGGAGCCGTGACGACGACCGACCGGATAGAAGTTTAACTACCAAATAGCTTACCAACAAAAGACCGCGATGCGAAACATGGTCAGAGATCTTGTACCCATAGTGTGTTAAACCATGTTGTGCAAATTTTCCATCGTTGACGCGTCCATCACGAACGGTCAATTACGCGCAGCGCGGCGACAACGCATGACGCAAGCATGGCATCCGGATCAGTGCCCGTATCCGAAACAGCGCGGCCCCAAAGATCAGTGCCATCGGCACGGTAGACACCAACTGACTGCCAAAACACGCGAAAGAACCAACCATTGAGAGCGTCGTCGATAGAGAAAGTCTCGCGCACG
>JBLINZ010000012.1:0-35380 GCA_047639375.1 Mariniblastus sp.
ACGACCAGCCGACGTGCGATTGCAGTGTCTTCCATCACGGCGGCAGGTTTTTTAATTTGTCCCCCATTGGGTAGTTGCTTGGCAACTGCATTCGCAGGTGTAACGCTCTCGTCTTTGACTTCGGCCAAGATTTCTGTATCCGCTGCAATGGCCTTCTCAGGGGGAGAGTCCGTCGGGGTTGAAACAACGTCATCCGGCTTTTTGACCAACGGGGTTACGGATAACAGGATTGGATTGGAAGACCCCGGGTTTGATTCACTTGAGCTCAAAAAAGGTGTTTGAATCTGGGCTGTCGACTCAAAATCAGAAAACGCCCGAACATGATCTTGAACGTATCGAAACAGTTCATTGATCTTTAAGATTCCGTCATGATTCAAATCTGCGTTACCCGCTAACCCCTCGGCAACATAGTACCCAAACGCTGTTCGTTTATCTCGACCGGAGACCAAAGAACGCTGTAACGAGTCGCAAGAACCGAGAACCCAAATGTTGTTTTCATCTAGACTTTCCAATTCGTCGCGTAACTTTTCTGGGAATTGATTTGCGATGACACCCAGCCTCGCATCCGACGGATGTTGGCCGGATTCCAGGATGATCAGCTTTGTCGCCGCGGGATTTGCGGCGACGATAGTCAGGAATTGAGCCACCGATATCTTCCCAAGTCCATCTTGGGCGGGATCAAAATTCTGACATGCCAAATAAGCTTTACCTTCGATAACGAACCCATGCGCAGAAACGTAAATTATCAAGACGTCGCGCGATCGAACCGGGAGCTGATCTAAACGTTTCTTCACCTCATCGAACGATTGCTCTGTTTGTAGTTCAATGATCTCTTGAGACAAGGCGGATGAGTCTGTCGCCAGAGATGGCTTGAGTTCGCGGAACAGTTCTAAATCGTTCGAGACGTAACTCAAAGGGGCGAGTTCTCTTGATTCCGACTGACCGCCGGTAATCAAAACCAAATGCGTGTTAGCATGCCAAATGGGAGCTAACAACAAGTAGAAAAACACACCAAGCAATCCAATAACTGCGAGAGTCAAAACCGAACGCTTGAAAAACTTCAAAAAACGTCGCCCTAACTTAGGGGCGGCATTTTTCTTCCAGGAGTCTCTCAAGACCGAGGGGCGTTGCTTTGATTTGGGCATTGATTCTGTCGCAAAAATCCTTCAACAGGATGCCGATATTCGAATGGATAAACGGTTACCGTGAACGGGTGCTGTTGGGCGATGGTAGAACTTCGAAGCCAAACAGGCAAGACGAAACTAGGTGGCTGCGGGTTCCGGCCAACCCAAAACCGCTGTTAACTCGGGGTTTTTGGCGCCTGTTTCAGGATTTCAGCAAAATGCCGTTCGGATTCCGAATCGATCTGGGTCGCGACTGCAAGCACCAAAGCGACGGTGACGGCTTGGCCAGTAGCCCGTGTGTCAGGTTCAACGTCATGTTCTAAATCGGCAGCCGCGATGCTACCACCGGAGTAAAATGCCGCCGCCGCGATTGCGCCACCTATTCCGGAGTAAGCCGCGGACTCCGCTTGTTCTTCGGCTGCTCTCCTGTTTTCCTCAGTGGGATCGCCTGCCCATTGAGCAGCTGAATCGACAGCGGGGCGATCTTTGGGTGGCAGCGAGTTGGCGACCAGATCATGAATTACGTCAACGCCCCATTTGACCGCGATCTGTTTAGGTAAAGAATCTGCCTGCAGCCGAATGGCGTCGTTGTACAACTTTGCAGCGGTCAATTCATTCAGCAAGTCTTGTCGATTTTCAAGACCTGCGGCGCAAGCATGAGCTTCGTCGCTAAGTTCCAAATAGGCGCACAACTCAATCAAGTCCTCAAGTTCTTCTTCCGGTTCGGATTCGGCTTCCTCAATGGGATTGGCTACATGTTCTGCGTTTTGGCGATCGATTTGCACCCGAAAACGAGTTTGACCAGCCTCAATGAGATCGCCATCGACCAAATTCGCTACTTCGACATCGACACCGTTGATTTGGGAATTTTCGTTGGCATCAATGTGCTTGAATTGACAGACACTCGCCTGAACAATCAGTTGGAAATGACTACCCGCCATGCTGGTATCATCTTCAAAACAAAAGTCCGCCCAGTCAGTGTTTCCAATGACGGCGGTTTGCCCACTTCTCAAATCAATTCGGCGACCCGCGTGGGGGCCTTCTTCGACCTTCAGGTATACAAGCATCGACATTCCGTTTTCGGCAGCTAATTAATCTTGACCAGTGGCCCAGAAACTTTCACCATCGCCCCTCCAGAGACGTCGGTGTTCAACCCTTTGACTTCTGCCTTCATTTTCCCTTCGATGGTGACGGTCGGAGCGCTAATGGTGATCGAATCCGGCTTGACTGTTATCTTGCTGGAGCCAACCTGTAACGTGATCTCTGTGGCAGCCTTGATCAGCACCTTTCCCGCGTCAACCTTGGTTGTATGATCTCCCTTGGAGACCGTCACCGTACGCCCCCCCTTGTTCACATTAAGCAAATCGTCACCTTCGTTGATCGTGACGGTCCGGTTGTTGTGGATCGTGATTGTTTGATCACCCGGGTCTTTTTTTTCCAAGCCAACGTCTAGGGTATCGCTATTTTCGACAACCCGATGGAAGTCTTTTTCGGCGTGAAAATAGATTTCTTCTGAATCTTTCTTGTCTTCAAACCTCAGCTCGTTGAATGTACTGGTATCACCAGTCTTCGTGGAACGACTAACAACGCCACTTTGCGTTTGATTCTCTGGGAGCTTATAGGGGACAGGCATGTTTTCGTTGTATACGCGACCCGTGATGATCGGTTGGTCCGGATCCCCTTCCAGAAATTCAACAATCACTTCCTGACCGATTCGCGGCAACTGAATCGCCCCCCAATTTTTCCCAGCCCAGGCCTGAGAAACCCGGATCCAGCAAGAGCTATTTTCATCTTTCTTGCCTTGGCGATCCCAATGGAATTGGACCTTGACTCGCCCATGCTTGTCCGTCCAGATTTCCTCGCCTTTTTTACCGACGACAACCGCTGTTTGGGGACCTCGAACATAGGGTTTGGGCGTCGAACGTTTTGGCTTGAACGGCTGGTTTTTTGGGACAGCCCGCATTTGTGTTTCAAAAATGTTTTCAGCTCGACCAAAGGGTTCTAGTTCGCTGGATTGTACATTGATGGTTGTTTTAATGATCAGATACTCGCCATTTTCCGAATCGATCGGATGATCCAGAAAATTAAACCAGGTTCCAGCGCTCAAGGCTTGGCAATTACTCAATGCCTCGACATGTTCATGTTCCGTCAATATCTCGTTGAGCCGAACCTTGGCCAACGTTTCACCTCGTTGAGATTCAACATATTTTCCGGGATAGTCAAAAACAGACAGGTCAGAATGGTTGTACTCTAATTTAATTTGAGATTTTGTTTCCAGTGGCACATCTGGTTTTTCGAAGTCATAGTCTTTTAGTTCAATCATTCCAGAACGGATGCGATGATCGTGGCGCCAGCTTGAAATGTGATCGATATCTGCTGCCTTTCCGGTTCCTCGAAACTTCAAGTCAGGGCCATTTTGAAGCTCAGCCGCATCCAAGTTGGAATCAATCAAATGCATTTCGTGTCTCGTCTCATGAGACACAAAATAGTAAAAAATTCCTTCTGCTTCCATGAGACGACTGACGAAATCAAAGTCTGATTCTCGATACTGAGCACAAAATGGAACCGTTGGGTAGGTCGCGGAGCTCTCGTTCTTTGGGTTGTTACTTGACATGACCTCATTGATGATTTCAATGACGGTTTTGTTCTGGAAAATCCGACAATCAGATTTCTGAGTGAGCAACCATAATTCCGGCACTAACTCGACACGATATTTTCGGTATTGCGAATATCGACCTTCTTGTCGAAACGATCGAATCACGCCATGGAAAAAGCGGCTATCTTCGTCTTTACTGATTACCTCCACCGACATTGTTTGCCCCAGGAAATCATCGGGGGCAAGCGACTCGTCGTCTTCACAGCAGAATTCCGTCACATAACAATACGGTCGCCCCAGCTCTTCTGTGCCAGACAAGTTTACAAAAATCAGTTTTTTTTGCTGGAAACTTGCATGAACAAAATGGACCACTGTCGCTTGTGACACAAACCTTCTCCTGTTTCAAGATTTCAATTTTGATCTGCAAGCTTCCGACGTGACGAGCAAGCCTCCGGGATGGCGAACGGTCTGCTGGTTGAGACAATCGCTTACCCGTCCGTTGGCATCGCAAACGTCTACCGCTTTTTTTTGGATCCCTTGACGTTTTTCGGCAAATTCCTGATCGCCTTGAATCCGTCGATCGCGCTGTTCTTTTGAGCCACTTTGTCGCCTAAATTCTGGTCAAACTGAGTTCGTTTTTCCCGGATCTGTTGCATGTAGCTTTCCAAGAATTTGAGTCCGGGAACTTGACTTAATGTGAGAAGCAATCCATCTAGTAAGTTTATCATTTGGCGTGCTCGATTTTACTTTGATAACTCGGACGAATAGTGATTCTAGCAGGCAGCTTTGAGGACGGTCAACAAAACTAGTTCGATCGCCTGAATTTTTCAGCTGTTCCAAAGTGGACTGTTACGGTCAATGTAGAGTCTAGCTCGATTGTTTTGGAGTCCTTCATGATTGTTTTTACAGAATCGCTCAGCCCCGCGGATCGCAATTGCCCATTGCTGCCATGACCGCGGTGACTGACGGTTGGCCTACCCGCCACTTGGTTCACTTGAGGATCGCAAAAAAACAACTGGAGCAGGGAGTCGCTTGAGTCACTCCCGTACCCGGTGACAATTGTGTCGAAAAACTGGCTAGGATTGAAAGCTGTGGAAACTGCGGGATAGGTGGGAGAACGAGTCCGCTGAGGCTGGCACTAGCCGTTGCGGACGCCGAAGCTTTCAAGCTGGCCGAGGCGTTTGCCGATGCTGCGGCAACGAGACTAGCCTTAGCTGCGGCCATCGCTTTGGCGCTGACTGCAGCAGACAGGTCGATCTTGGCCATCGCATTCATGGACGCGAGCAGGGGGCCAAGTGCGGCGGTCAACAACTGCATCGCATTCGGGAGCATGAGGTTAACCTTAAGCATCGATTGAGCTGCCGCCAGTTGCGCGAGTGCCGACGCTAGGCTCGACAATTGAGCGGGTTTCACGTTGAGAGCGGGCACTTTCAGGCTGGCGGCAACCTTTAAGGCTGCGTTTAGCTGGGCGATGCCTCCGGGAGCCAAGAGATTAATTCCGAGAGCTTTGCAAGCCGCGGCCAATCGCATGTGTGCTGAAAGACTAGCGGAAAGATTAGCGGAAAGATTAGCGGACGCAGATGCATTGGCGACCAGCCGAGCGCTGGCCTTTAGTTGGGCTGCCAGTGCCAGTTTCGCATTTACCATTGCGGCGAGCTGGATTGATGCCCCCGGAGCGGCAAGGTTAATGCCGAGGGTCGCTTGAGCGCTCGCTACTGACGCCAACATTTTTGCCAGCTCAGCCAGCATCTCCATGACAGGTGCAAGTAATTCTGCGAGACCAGCGGCCGCGGAGGGCAGGTGAAGATTGGCAGACTGAATCGCCAGCGAAATCTGCAGCGACGCTTTGGGCGCCAGCACATTGACCCCGAGGCTTTTGGAGATCTGGGCGAGTGCCTCCAGCTTGGCGACCTGGCTGATTGTCAACGACGAACTTAAGGATGCTTTTGCTGCCAAGCCAGCCATCATGCTTGCGTCGGCCGAAAATCCAGCGGTCGCCTGAGCCGACACCGATAGTTGCTGACAAATCTTGGTGGCTGGCAGAGTGGGAACACCCTTTGGTAACGCTCCAGCCAAGGCCGCAATCGGGAGAATTTTGAGTGCCGCGAGTGCGGCAATTAGCTGTTGTTTGCAAACGCAGGCCATGGATCGCCTCTAACCCAGATTGAACGAATTTGAGCTTGCTTGGAAGAACACAAAACCACTCATCCAACGGCTAGTTGGCGGCGTCGGAATCTGCCGCGTCTTCCACATTTTCAAATACGATCCTTCGAATTTCAGCAATGGAGAAATCCTGTGAGTCGGTCGAAAGCGTTCTCATTCCAGATCCGATGTAGACTCCTTCGGTCGGTTCTTCCCAGCTCGTTATCTTCGCCAGGCGTACATGATCATCGGCCGATTGTTCAGAGCCGGGGTAGCGGGTGGGAATAAAGCCGACCGCTTCTCCCTGATTCTTCCAGTAGAAACGAGCTGGCACCCAAACGAGGTCTCGAAGATCAACCGGTTTTTCGATTTCGATCGATTCAATATTTTCAATTGGAATCCAAAAATAGCGACCATTCACAATTACTTCGAGAACCGGCCCAAATCTCATGTCGGCATCGGCGATCCATTCAAAGGGGATGCCTTCTGACGGCTCGCCTTGAGCGTCTTTAGCCTCGAGATAAATTTTCCCGGGAGTCGCGTTGGCCTGTTCAAACGCGTCGACTTGCATCGACGAGAAACCTGACCAATCGTTGGCAGCTGCAAGTTTCAGTGCTTGCTGCAAGAGGCCAATCCACTGAGAAGGTTCCCCCAAGATAGTTGGCGATTGAGTGCCCTTGAAAACGGCCGATCTCAGTCGCTCGCACTGCAGAACCTGTTCATAAGTTTGAGCCATTGACGAATGTTTGGAACTCAAATCACGACAAACATCAAGTTGCGTTTGCGCTTTATCCCAATCGCCAATGACCGAATACAACTGAAATAGGAAAACGCGTTTTTCTGCATCCGTGGGTGCGGTGCGAATTTCTTTTTTCAGTTCGTCAAGGCATCGCCCCAGTTCACCGTTCTGTAGAGCCGTTCGAGAATCTGCCATCAAATATCTTGCTCCCTGTTTCCTGCGTGATTCGTGTATCTGGATCAACGTTTGGGATTTCAGCTTCTAGGATTTAAACCAACTGCTTTTCCCGTCGGGCCAATCAAACGAATTTTCTTGATTTGTCTCATCCCAGACTCGGGGACCATGCGTGACAAAGGAAGTCCCGTTTTCGGCTCCGGAATAGACCATCGCAAACTGCTTGAAATCGAGAGAAAAAGTCTCCCTCGCAACGGAGTCACCCACGCTCGCATCGATGCTCCAATTTTTCATGAGAACGCTTCCCAAATTCAACTGGACGACTGGAAATAAAGTCTCCACCCGCGAATCCTTGGAGCCATAGCTCCGGTTTTCAAACAAACTAATTTTTGCGGAACGTGACTCGGTCGCTGCAATTGACCGATCCTTGGCAGCCAACTCCATAAAATAGACGGTTGAACAATCGACGGTTTTCGCAATTGAGATGGATTGCGGCGTCGAAGATTGTTTCTTGGATTTGGTGCTATTGTTATCGGTCGTCGACATCGCCTCAGCATTGAGTTCGTCTTGCTCCGACTCAGGATCACCACTCAAAGCAAACCCTATGCTGTCGATTAGTATCCATTTTTCGTAGCCTTTGATTTGTGATCCCCCGACGACAATTGAATTCTTGCCAGTCCCCGTCGAGAGTGTCATCAAAATTGTGATCATTTAACGAGATCCAAATACAACGAAAAGATCCTCACGCGAATCCGAACAATGAGATACTGACATTAGCTCGCTTTGTGAGTTTCCAGCGTGGTGCTCAACTTTGCCGCACCAACCTCCCAGGGCACCTGTGTCACTGAGTCCCACGAACAGATCCCAGTGTTTTCGAAGGTAGTACCGTCCTTGGTTGTGTAGTAGTTAAATGCAATTTTGTTGTACCACAGCGAAAGTTCCTCGGTTGGACGATCGTCTTCGTCACCGGAAACGCTCCACGTCTTGACAAACACGTTGTCGAGTACCATATGCAGATAAACAACATTCTGTTGATTGCTATCTGCATCCGTGATTGTTTGTACAAATTTTATTTCGGCAGTACCGCACGAAGAGCCTGCGATCGCCTTGCGAGCGAGCCAGGTTGAAGCAGTATCAAACGACTTGCTCATCGAAACTTCTTGTAGCTCAACGACTCCCACGTTGATGTCGGACGTTCCAGCTTTACCGCTATCCTTGAGCTCTCGCTCAGCGCCAAAGCTGAAACTATCAACTGAAAAATAAGATCCAGCAGCCGACTTTGCGAAGCCTGGGATTGCAGAATCTCCGTTAATGCCTTTAATCATCACCAATATCATAGTTGCTCCTTTTGAACGAATTCGGCCGGTGCTTGCCAGCCAGTAAACGACAACCTTGCGAAGGGCCTAACTAGCCAATTACGCTCCGGCCGGTGTCTTATCCAGACCCGGTTCTTTCCAGACCGTACCTTTTGAGGCATCCCACGCGCAGTCTGAATACTGCCCAAAAGTTGTGCCATCGGAAGTTGGGAAATAGCAAAAAGCAATTTTGTTATACCACAACGTTATCTCTTCGCTCGGGCGGTCATCCGCATCCCCACTGATGTTCCAAGTCTTCACGAACGCATTGTCGAGTTTGAATTGAAGGTAAACGATGTTTTTCTCATTAAACGTTTGCAAAAACTTAATTTCAACGCATTTTACCGAAGAGCCACTGATCGCTTTTTTCGCGAGGTCAATGGAGGCTCGATCCATACTCTTGCCGATGGAGCATTCCTGCATTTCAGCAACGCCAATGTTGACGTCTTCGGTGCCGGCTTTGTTGGAATCTTTCAATTCCCGCTCAACGTTGAACGAAAAACTGGTCAGCGTAAAATAATCTGGATACCCCTTAATTTTAGCATCGCCCTTGCAGCCTTCTATAAAGCACAAAATCATGTCTCATCCCTTCGATGTAAAAAAACACTTTGGTTTCAATTGACTCTCGATGCTACCCCGCAGGCAATTTGGAGGTTAACCTGAGAGAGACAGTCAAGCCTTCGAGCTGATAGTGAGGCTTGAGAAAAAACTTCGAGCTGTAGTATCCGGGATTCGTTGGATCCGGCTCCACCACAACTTGTGCCTCGGCGAGGGGGCGACGTGCCATGTCGGCTTGTGATGCCCCGCCGGGATTTGGTTCAACGTACTGATTGATCCAGTTCTGCAACCAGGTTTGCAGGCTTGTCTCATCCTGAAACGATCCAACTTTGTCGCGAACCATGCACTTCAAATAGTGGGCGAATCGGCAGGTGGCGAACAAGTATGGCAACCTGGCGGATAGGTTTGCATTGGCAGTTGCATCTGGGTCATCGTACTCTTGGGGTTTTTGCAACGATTGAGCGCCGATGAAGGCAGCAAAGTCACTGTTCTTTTTGTGAACCAGCGGCATGAATCCGTTTTTGGCCAGTTCGCCTTCACGTCGATCACTGATGGCGATCTCGGTTGGGCATTTCATGTCGACACCCCCGTCGTCGGTGGGGAATGTATGCGTCGGCAATTCCTCGACGGCACCACCGGATTCGATACCACGAATCTGTGTACACCATCCATACATACTGAATGCACGCGTGATGTTCGTGGCCATTGCGTAGGCTGCGTTGGACCACGTGTATTTACTGTGATCTGCGCCTTCGACGTCCTCTTCAAAGTCAAACGCTTCGACCGGATTTGTCTTGGCGCCATAGGGCAGTCGCGAAAGGTACCTAGGCATTGCAAGTCCGAGGTATCGTGAATCTTCCGATTCCCGCAGCGATTTCCAAGATGCATATTCGGCGGTACCGAAAATCTTGGTGAGGTCTCTAGGATTACTTAGTTCTTGCCAAGAATCCATCTGCATCAGATTCGGCGAGGCACCCGTAATCATTGGCGTGTGCGAGGCAGCGCAGATTTGCGTCATCTCGTTCAGGATCGCGACATCGGGTGGACTGTGGTCAAAGTGGTAATCGGCACAAAGGCAACCGTAAGGCTCGCCGCCAAACTGACCGTACTCCTCTTCGTAGATTTTCTTGAAAATCGGGCTTTGATCCCAAGCCGTTCCCTTAAACTTTTTCAGCGACTTTCCAAGTTCTTTCTTGGAGACGTTGTAAACCTTGATCTTCAGAGTTTCATCTGTCTCGGTATTGTTGACCAAGTAATGCAAACCACGCCAGCTGCCCTCCAGTTTCTGGAAGTCTTCGCTGTGAATAACAAGGTTGACCTGCTCCGACAATTTCTTGTCGAGCTCGGCGATCATGGAAGTGATCGAACGGATGGCATCATCGGAAATTAGCGATGTTTGCGCCAAAGCCTGCTGAGCGAGCGTTTTGACCGCATTCTCAATTGCATCCTTGGCAGCATCGCTCTTGGGCCGGAATTCCTGCTGCAACAAAGCAGCAAATTCATTGGTTTCGGTTGTCGTGCCCAGCGACTGGGCACCTTCTTGGCTCGGATTTGACATGAAAAAATCCTTCGAGATAGGTTGAATTGGTTTAAGGCTTACAGGTCCGCGAGCAAATTATCGATGTCGTCAGCATCGCCTTCGTCTGCGCCACCCGGATTGGTGGGGGTAGGATCTTCATCTGCAGTCGGAGTGGGTTGTGGTTCAACCTCAGCGACAGGCTCTGGTGCGACAGGCGACGGAGGTGTCTCGACTGCGGCGACGGGTGCCGGGGCAGCCTCAGGATTGGGAGACGCAGCCATCGAGGCCAGCAAATTGGGGTCTTGCATCAACTTCGCGACCAATTCTTCGGCGCCCGATTTACCATCCATGTATGTAATTAAGTTGGACAGTTCGTTGCGTACATCCAAAAGCTTCTTGAGAGGTTCAACTTTGCGAGCGACGGCATCAGGAGAAAAATCGTCCATGCTTTCGAACGTCACATCGACGCTGAGATTACCTTCTCCGGTCAGTGTATTGGGAACACTGAACGCCACTCTGGGCTTAGTCGCTTTTAAGCGGCTGTCGAAGTTATCGACGTCGATTTCAAGAAACTTCCTGTCTCCAACACCGGGTAACGCTTCGGCGGGCTTGCCCGAGAGATCCGCTAGAACCCCCATGACGAAGGGAAGTTGAATGGTCTTTTCCGAACCATAGACCTCGACATCGTATTCAATTTGAACGCGAGGAGCACGGTTCCGAGCGATGAATTTCTGACTGCTTTGCTTCGCCATTTGAATCTCCAACTTGCAATGCGATAATTTCCGTTAGGAACGGAACCGACCGCTGTACGTAAATTTATTTCTTAATAGTCGTCGTCGCCTGAGCCTGAAAAGTTCGATTCCTCGGAAGTATGCCCCAAGTCTGTCCCCGTTGAATCTCCAGGCTCTTCGGAAAGCCCACTTAAAGAGGCAACTTGGTGCATCCCGTCAGGCGAGATGTCACGAATAATCTCCACGAAACTCTTACTCGACAGCCGCCTAGCACGTTTTAGCAACAAAGGCAGTGGGCTCGACGGCTCATATTTCTCAAAGTATTCACAAACTTTATCCAACGCTTTGATCGCTTCATTTCTAGAACTTATCGCCAAGTTGGCGACCGAGAGCTTAGCCGAAGTACCGATGGTTTTGGATTTTACCTCGTCGCCAACCTCACTTTCCACCGAATCCGCGTCGACTTCTATATCGGTTTCCGCGGGAGCTCTCAAGCTGAATTGTCCCTCAAGGATTCGATTGATGGCGACCAATTCTTTTACAAGCGTCTCAAAATTGCAGCTTTGAGCACTGCCAACTTGATCGGTTACCAGTTCTTCAATTTTTTTGACATCGGCCAGCAAGCTCTTGGCGGCATCTTTGATTTGTTCAAGTTCATCGAGTTCGCAGGCTTGGAACGCCGCCAGAACGAGACTTAGCTCTGGCTTGGGTTGTTCGGAGGCTTCGGGCCAAGCCACGTCGCCGTTGGCGAACCTCCAGTCGCGGAGCCCGAACTCACCGACTGCCTTCACCTTAACCAGCGGTGTCGAATTCAATAGATTAAGAGTCGTCGCCGGATCACAAAGCGTCATCAGCGAATTTATCCGGATCGTGGGGTCGTTGTCGTCTTCTGGGTCAAGAATCGGGTTCATCGAATCCCAATAATTCTCGATGTATCCTTTAACTAAACCAATGACCGATGCAAACGAGACCAAACCTCGCTCGGACAACGTGGCACAAGCCAAATAAACCGCCGCTCGCAAATCATGGCTGCGGCCAAGGATTTCTTTCGCGTTGCTCTCAACTTCTCCCCATTCAGGCGGTTCGGCTTCAATAATCGTATCGCCGTATTGCTGCTCTGGTTTTCCCTGAGCAGCTTGTTCCATTTTGGCGAACGTCGGATCGTATTCGAGATCGGTCCCACTCGGTGCAGGCATTCTCTCGTCAAATAATCCTTCTAAGTCTATTTCTTCAAGCATATGGTGATTTTTGAGAATATATGGGCAATACAAGCCGCGAGACACGAAAGGGATTTGAGAAAACTCAACCTGCTGGAGAACTTAGAATTCTAATCTCGTGGATGGTGTTCGCAAGTTTTCAACGAAAAAAAATGATGGCTGATCGGGTAAAAATATTCAAACTTTCAAAGCTTACCAAAATTAAACTGGGGGGTCTTCGGTAAAGAGCTCCCTCCGACTCCATCGGTTTGGCTGTCCGGCAGCGACAAGGTTATCGGAAGCTGACTCCAAATCAGGAAAAACCAACACAATCTGAACCGTCTAGCGACGCGGATGAACTCAACTATCGAACATGAACGCTTTCCCTGTATACTTACACACTTATATACTAAGTTGACTCTCGCATGTCGGATGAGCACCCCAATTGAGGAGTAAATAACTCCTTCGCCTGCTTCGCCGAGTTCGAGTTTGAGTTTGCGAGAATTGGAATTCCAAAAATCGATTGGATAAGCATCCGGCTGACGTGGATTTATTGACTGCGAGGGGAAATTCAATTAAGCACTTGAAATGAATTGCAGAACAGGTTTTCAACAGATACGATCTGATTGAGGCGTCGAGCGTCATTGAAAGCCAACGTTTTGCAGAGTCCGTTGGACTAACCAATTTTCGTCCATGATCTGAAAAACCAATACGGACCACTAAAACAGATGCGACATTTGCCGATCAATTGGTACGAAGGCCTGTTTCTTCGTCCCCATCATTTTCAAGCGACAGAGCGACATTCATCCGAGTCCTTGGCGATATCGTCAAGATTTGATAGTCCCTACAACTACGGGATTTTTCAGATCCAATTCAATCGAGAGGCGCTGGCGAATCACCGATTCGAGCTATTGTCTCTGCAAGGACGAATGCGAGATGGCTCGATTATCGATTTTGATCTTTCGCAACAACCCGAAGGCGTCGACCTCAAGCAAATCGAAAACCAACTGAAAGACCATAGCCTTGATCTTACTGAGGCTCTGAAATCAGAACGCACGATAGATATTTTCATCGGAATTCCCAAACTAAAGTTGGGGAAAGTCAACTTGTCTTCGGGCGAAGAATCGGCTGAAACCCGATTTATCTCAACCGATGCGACGATTAGCGACGAGGGTGACGGACAAAGCAATCAGGAGATTCAGTTCAAGCAGCTCAACAGCCGGATCGTGTTATCGACGCAAGACGTTTCAGGTTACGAGTTGCTCCCATTGGCCCGTGTTACTCGGGCCAGTGACACCGAGGTCCTGCCTCAGTTGGACGAAACCTACATCCCTCCGTTGTTGGCGATCGACAGTTGGAATGGACTGGGAATTGAAATTGTCCGTGGCATCTGTGACCAAGTTGGTCAGAAAATCGACATCTTGTGCCAACAGTTGATTAACCGTGGGATTGGGCTCGAAAGCCGCGAGCCTGGTGATGCCGCAAGAGTAATGATGCTGAGCGAACTTAATACGGCCTATGCTCGAATTTCGGCGTTAACGTTTGCTAGAGGCGTTCATCCGTTTACCGCGTATTGCGAATTGTGTGAACTGGTCGGGCGTCTGGCAATTTTTTCAAACGAACGTCGCGTTACCGATTTGCTGCCCTATGACCATGATGATTTGTATCGGATTTTTTCAACGATCCGGGTGCGAATCGACTCGTTAATCAACGCCGTAAGAGACTACGAATACGAACAAAGGTTTTTCGTGGGTGTGGGGATGGGGATGCAGGTTTCCCTCGAGCCCGCATGGTTCAACTCCAATTGGCAATGGTACATCGGGGTAAAGCAAAATGAGCTCAGTGAACAGGAGTGTCGTGACCTGCTATCGGCTGGACATTTGGACTGGAAGCTAGGGAGTGCGAGGCAAGTAGAATTTCTGTTTAAACAGCGGGCATCAGGATTGCAACTGGTTCCCGTCAATCGCGCGATCAGCGCTTTGCCGCATCGCCATGAATGGCTCTATTACGAAGTCCCCCGACAGGATTCACCGGCTTGGCGGGATGTTCAAGCGTCTCAAACGTTAGCGATGCGTCTGAAAGACTCGTTGATTGTGGACGCGGATCGCTTGCAGGGCGAACAAACGCTGGTTGTTTCAGCCTTTGGTCGCAAGATACCCATCCAATTTGCTCTCTTTTCAGTGCCTGACCAGAAATGACACCCAAACATTCTTTAACGGTTGACCCTGTCTTTTTACACGTTTTGGACTTGCTGGATCGAATTGCCGAAGGTGAGGATCCCAATCCGAACGAGGAACACGTTCAAATTCGGGCGCTGTTGGATCAAGGGGAATCGATTGTTGGGTCGGGTGAAGAATGGGAATTGACAAAATACGCCATGGTCTCATGGATCGATGAAGTCCTGGTGACTTCTTCATGGGCTCATCGTGACTGGTGGGGCAACAACGTCCTGGAAGTGGAATTCTTTAACACTCGATTGTGTAACGAGCAGTTTTTTATCAACGCCAAAAAGGCGTCGCGCTTGGCCAGTCGTGACGCTTTGGAAGTCTACTATATCTGTGTCATCATGGGTTTTCAGGGTCTTTATCAGGATCCCACAATCGCAGCGATGCTCGTTGAACAACATCAACTGCCAGCCGATCTATTGGCTTGGAAACGGCAGACCGCAATGTCAATTCGGCTAGGACAAGGCCGGCCTGCGATGGGTGGAGTCCAGCGAGAAATTCGCGGTGCCGCTCCGTTGTGTTCTCGTTCTCAGGTCGTTTGGCCCTGGCTGGCGGCAATGATGTTATTGGTGTGGGGTGTGTTGTATTATGTGTTCTTCTTTCGGAGTTAAGTGAACAGTGGAATCAGAAGCAGCCTCTCCAGAATCGACTGCCGAGAATGGCACAACTGACAGCGACGAACTGCAACGAGGTTGTCTGAGTCGGTTGACCCCGGTCACACCACCCGGGTGCGCCAGTTGTTTGACGACCGTATTCCTGGCCTTGACCGTCATTCTCGCGGCATTCGTATTCTGGATGGATCCGGACCGAGTTCCGTGGCTGCACACTGTGAAGCCTTGGCGGATCGTGTTGATCTTGTGCCTGATTATTGGGATTCCATTTTTGGTTCATCGCCTCGTTCGGCTCTGGCTTGAAGGTGAGCAATCCCCCTTTCCAGATCTTGATTATGCCTGGAACGCTGGACTGCATGCATTGGCCGCCAACGGACTTTCGATTCGATCGATTCCGATTTATCTGATCCTGGGGTCCAGCACGGAGCGACAAGAACGCTCGCTTTTTGCTGCTTCCGGAATTGGAATGCGCGTCGAGGGCGTTCCCGAAGGCCCGGCTCCGATTCATTGGTATGCCAATCCAGATGGAATCTACATCTGTTGTAGTGACGCCAGCTGGATGAGTGCCTTGGCGTCGCTCCGGGAAGAGCTGATGATGGAAGCTGCCGGCAAAGGATTGCTTGGACGCGACAATGCACCCAATCGAAAAACCGCCAGCCAATTAGCGCCGGCTGCCCAACCCGCGGCGCCTCCTGCTGCTGCTAATCCCGCTGACATTTCGGACACACTCAAGGGCACCATGCTGCTGGATCAGTTTTTGGTCCCTGAAGCACCTCCGGAGCCCCCTGCAGCCGAGGCGGTCGGTCAAACTGACCCAAGTCCTTACGACGAGACGGACTCCGAAGACGAATCGCAGTTTGCTCAGCCCATAGAGCCGGTCGTCGTCTCGCAACAATACGCCTCGGCTTCGTTGCAGGAGCTGCAATACCTTTGCAAATTACTCAGACGAATCCGAGAGCCCGTGTGTAGCATCAACGGCGTCGTGATGTTGTTGCAGCTGGAGGCTATTCACGGGACCGCTGAGGAAATGGACGAACTATACAAAGCGACACGTGGAGATCTTGAAACGGTCCATTTCGCCGCACAGGTCCGGTCCCCTGTCACGACGCTGATCGTCGGTCTCGAACGGGATCGCGGATTCCGTGAGTTACTGCGACGTGTCGGTCGAAAGCGCGCCGTTGCACAGCGATTTGGAAAAAAATTCGACGTCCAGACCGTTCCGGAACCAGCGCAAATGGCTAACCTCAGTGCGCACGTGTGTGGCGCGTTTGAAGATTGGTGTTACACGCTGTTTCGTGCAGAAAAATCGCTCTCTCACCCGGGCAATCCGAAGCTTTATGAGCTGCTAGCTAAAGTTCGCCTCGGATGGAAGGGACGACTTAGCGAAATCCTTAGGCAGACGATTGCTGCCAGTTCTAGCGAGCCGTTGCTGTACAGTGGGTGCTACGTTGCCGCCAGCGGGGATTCGCAGGATCGACAAGGATTCGTTAAGGGATTCTTAGAGAAACTCAAAGACGAGCAGGAATACGTTGAATGGACCAAGGAGGCCCTCAGGGAGAACAGGATTCGGCGGATTTTCATTACCATTGGGACTCTTGTTTGCGTCGCCTTGGCAGCCTGGTTCGCGTTAATGTTGATCATTGGATTTTATCAGTAGCGCCAAAGCGCATGGGGCGACTGAATATTAGTGGATTATGCTGATTAGGCAAAGTTTGCGTGTTGAACGGCTGGGAATTGTCCGATGAAAGAGGGCAGTTGTGATTTTACAACCCGGTCGTTTTTTTGACTCCTTTCCATGTCGCAAGCAAAAACATATTTCGCTCTCGCGACGCTGTTGGCGGCCGTGTTTTCAATTGGATGCGGAATTCGGCCACACCAAAACCAGTATCAAAGCGGAATGCTGAAATTTGATAGCTTGGTTGAGTCCAGTAATGGCCGGGCGCTTCCGGTCGAAATTGAAGAGATTCCGGAAGAAACTCTGTCACCGATCACGGTCAATGGAGAACCTCGAATTCCACTTCCGATGAGTCTCGATGAAGCCGTTGCGGCTGCCTTGGAAAACTCAAAGGTCTTACGAGATCTGGGTGGACGTTTGATCCAAGCCCCGCAAACGGCCAGGACAATCATGGATCCGGCTATTACGGAGACGGATGCGAAGAATGGAATCGAGGGGGCGTTAAGCGCTTTTGATGCCAATTTCGCCAGCAGCCTGTTTTTCGAAAACAACGACCGGGCGGTCAACAACCCTTTTGACGCGCAAGGCGTGAACATCTTTCAACAGGACTTTGGGACATTTCAGGCCGAGATTGAAAAGACCAGCGCATCGGGAACCAGCTTTTCGTTGGGTCAAAACATTGTTTATGACATCAACAATGCACCTCAGAACATTTTTGATGGAGGCTGGTCAACGCAAATTCTAGCAGAGGTCCGGCAGCCACTGCTCCAAGGCAAAGGGACTGCCTTCAACCGTGTCGCGGGGCCGGATGCAACCCCGGGTAACATTCAAGGCGTTGTTATAGCTCGGCTGAATACGGACATCAGTCAACTGGATTTTGAAATCTCGGTTCGCGACTTGGTTAATAACATTGAGAATTCCTATTGGGACCTCTATTTTGCGTATCGTTTGCTTGAGTCTCGAATGTCGGCGCGGGACGCGTCACTGGACACATGGAAAAAAGTCGAAGCCAAGCACGAAAAAGGTTTGGCCAAGCCTGGCCAGCTGGAACAGGCCAGCGAACAATACTGGCGTTTTGAAGAGGAAGTGATTTCTGCAAGAACGGGTCGAGTGATCGACGGAACCCGATCCAATAACGGAAGCACCGGCGGAACATTTCAGGCAAATATTGGCGTGCATGTCGCCGAACGTCGCCTGCGATTGTTGATGGGGTGGCCAATCAATGACCAGTGGGAGATTCGCCCCAAAGAAGATCCCGAAATTGCCGAAGTGACTTTCGAATGGAACGAGATATTAGGCGAGGCGATCAGAAATCGATCAGAAGTTCGCCGCCAGGAGTTGTTCGTCAAACGCGGCGGCCTAGAAGTTGCAGCCAACCAAAATTTCCTGTTGCCGCGAGTTGATCTGGTAGGCGGTTACCGCTGGAGGGGATTTGGCGATGATTTGATTAATTCGAATCGAGACGGGCGTCCACGATTTGACAACGCATTCATGGATTTGACATCGGGTGATTTTCAAGAGTGGTTTTTTGGTACGGAGACGGCGCTCCCAATCGGTTTCCGCCGTGCTCATTCAGCAGTGCGAAACGCCAAGCTCAAGCAGAGCCGTCAGCAGGCAATTCTCGATGAGGTGAAACGAGAGGTCGTGCACGACCTCAGTAACGCCTACGCTGACTTGGCGCGAACGTATAAGCTCACAAAAATTAACTTCAATCGCCGTGCCGAAGCTCACAAACGGACCAACATCCTGAAAGCCATGGAGCTGGGCATCGGCGTCGATATCGACTCCATTCTTGATGCGGAACGCCGAGCCGCCGATGCCGATTCACATTTTTTTCAGTCACTTGTTGGCTACGTGGTTGCGATCAAGAATGTGCACCTCGAAAAGGGATCACTCCTGAAGTACAACAAGGTTTATCTCGCCGACATCGCGCCTTCGGACGCGCCTTCCACGCCTTCGCAAAGCGCGGCCCCCGCTTTCTCAGAATTTGATAATGAAGAAAGTCCGAGGTCAG
The DNA here is from genome assembly GCA_047639375.1 of Mariniblastus sp. Lineage (GTDB taxonomy): Bacteria > Planctomycetota > Planctomycetia > Pirellulales > Pirellulaceae > Mariniblastus. The sequence goes on from JBLINZ010000012.1 coordinate 18,660, forward strand.
AACCAGGTCCCGAACTTAATTCACCGATCAAACTTAATTCACCGATTCTCAGGTCCACGAAGCCAACGGTAGAAGAGCTTCCCAAAAGCGTTTCAGAAATAATGCCACCTCCGGAACCGATGAAGAACTCAATTGTTGGCCAATTGGAAGAAGAGGATGTCTCACCTCTGTTTCAGGATTTAGCGGCGCCCGCCGTTCTGCCACCCCCCAAGTGATGCCAGCCATCACGTTGCCAAGTTGAGCAAACTGGATCGGGAAACGTTCTTGGATCCCATCTGACAACTAAATCGGTTACATTATAATCCGTCGCGAAAGGTGGAAGGAACCGGCACCTGCGCTGGTCGATTCCTGGAAATGCAGCCCGTTCCAGACAAAAATCTACTCCTTGACTGCGGAGTGGTCGCTTCTAGGCAGGCGTGGTCGATGTTGAGATTTTGATAAAGTACACTGTCGCTGAAATTGGTAAGATGTCCTCACAAACACCACATGAACGACTCCAACCTTCGCTTTTGGATCGCTTCCAGGATGACGAACCAACCAAGAAGACGGAGCGATCTGATCAGCAGATACTCAATCTCAATCAATTGCGGGAGTTGATCATGCGTGACCTGGCGTGGTTGATGAATTGCGACAACTTGGAGTGTGTGCAAGACTTGACGAACTACCCGGAAGTCCGAACGTCCGTATTGAACTATGGAATTCCGAGTTTTTCCGGGACGACGCTTTCGACGACCAATTCATCGGTTTTGGAGAATGAGGTCAAAAAGTCAATCTTGGCGTTTGAACCCCGAATCGTTCCGCAGTCGTTGACCATCCGTTCTGCGGTGGGTGATTCAGCGGCGGCAGGTCGCAAATCCATTTCACTTGAAATCGGAGGAAAGATCTGGGCGCAACCCTTTTCGCTGGAATTTTTGTTGCGGAGCGAAATGGACCTGGACACCGGTCAAGTTGTTATTAACCAAATTCGAAATCTCAACCAGCATGCCTCCTAATGGATCAACGACTACTTCAATATTTCAATTCCGAGCTTCGATACATCCGGGGGATGGGCAGCGAGTTTGCCAAGGCCTTCCCCAAGATTGCTCGCCGGTTGAATCTGGAGGAGTTTGAATGTGCCGATCCTTACGTTGAGCGATTGTTGGAAGGGTTCGCGTTTCTGGCGGCCCGAGTCCACTTGAAAATGGACGACGAGTTTCCACGGCTGACGCAACATTTGTTTGAGATGATTTATCCCGATTATCTCTCGCCCACACCGTCGATGGCGGTGGTCCAGCTGAATCCAGATCTCGAGTCAGGTTCACTCGAGGAGGGGTTTCAGATTAAAAAAGGGACTGCGCTGCGGAGCCTGATCCGCGAGGATGAACAGACCGCTTGCGAGTACCGCACGGCACACGCCGTTACGCTCTGGCCTATCGAAATACTGCACGCCGAGTATTTTACTCGTGACACGGTGAACACCTCGCTACCAACGAACGCGCAAAAAGCTCGCGCTGGAATTCGCATCGAATTGAAGGCGAATCTCGAGAAAAATTTCAATGAAATCCCCTGTGACTCGTTAGAGTTTTACTTGCACGGCAGTCTCGAACAGACAGTGCACCTCTATGAGCAAATTTTCGCAAACACCATCAGTGTGGGGATTCGAGACATGGAAACGGAGGAATGGCTGGCCTGGCTTCCGACGAGCGTCATCGAGCCGGTTGGGTTTTCTGATGAAGAAGCGATGCTGCCGTGTCGTCAGCGATCCTTCCAGGGCTACCGATTGCTGAAGGAGTACTTTGCCTTCCACCAGCGGTTTCTATTTTTTCGCATTCGCGGACTTCAGCAAGCGTTTCGCCGTTGCGAAAAACGTAAAGTCGAAATCGTAATCCTGTTCAATCGTTCGGACCGGGTGATTCAGTCCGCGATCGACTCGGTCGTTTTTTCGCTCAATTGTACGCCTGCTGTCAACTTGTTTCCTCGCCGGGTTGAGAGGGTCCATGTGGATGAGACCCGCCATGAGTTCCATGTTATTCCGGATCGAACTCGACCCATGGATTTTGAGGTTTATCAGCTGGATCGAGTGACTGGGTTGGGGAATAACGCCAGTGAAATCCTGCAGTTCCAACCGTTTTACGGTGTGGATGCCTCACAAGAACAAGGTAGCAATGCCTTTTACACAAGCCGTCGGGTCCCGCGTCTTGCCTCGGAACGTCAGCAACGCTTGGGGTCGCGAACCAATTATTTGGGCAGCGAGTGCTACATAGCAATGGTTGATGGTCACCAGGCTGCGTTGCATCCCGACATCGAGCAGCTGGAAATTATGGCGATGTGTACCAACCGCGACCTGCCGCTCAGCATCCCGGTTGGAAAAGCTGACACGGACTTTACGCTGGAGATCGGCGCACCGGTCAAGTCAGTTCGCGTTCTGGCCGGCCCAACTGTCCCCAAGCCATCTGTCGCCAACGAAGCTGGCGAATTGCAATGGCGTTTGGTGAATCACCTGTCGCTTAATTATCTTTCCATTGTCGATACAGACGAACAGCGCGGCGCTGCGGCGCTGCGAGATTTATTGAAGCTCTATTCGAATTTTGATGAACTTTCGATTCAGAAGCAAATTGACGGGGTCAGGAGTGTTGAGTCCCGTGCGATTACACGAAGGCTTCCGTTGCCTGGGCCCATTTCTTTTGGCCGAGGATTAGAGATATCGGTGACGTTGGACGATGGTCATTTCGAAGGATACGGCGTGTTTCTCCTCGGGGCCGTTTTATCCAAATTTTTCGCAAGATACGTTTCAATCAACTCTTTCACAGAAACCGTTCTCAAGACAGATGAACGAGATGAGGTAATGCGATGGCTGCCGACGATTGGCGCCCAGAAGATTCTTTAGGCGGGCTTAACGCGTCTCCCTATCGATATGATTTTTTCGCAGCATTGAGAATGGTCGATTGTTGTTCACCGGAATCCCCGCGCACCGGCTGGAGCAATAAGCCATCCAGTGAATCGCTGCGTCTGAGGCAGGAGCCTTCCATGGAGTTTTCCGCTTCGGCGTTGAAATCTGCGTTGAACTCTCCGGCTACGAATTGCTTGGAACTGTCGTGCAATTTCTTGGGGTTTTTCGGTCCGCAGGGCGCGCTGCCATTGGAGCTGACAGAATACGCGCTGGCGCGGATCCGGGACTATCGGGATGAAACGTTTGTTCGTTTCCTGGATTGTTTTAATCACCGAATGCTCAGTTTTTTTTACCGTTCCTACGCAGCAGCCGAACCGACCATCCAGCACGATCGGCCAGAACAGGATCGGTTTAGGTTTTATGTGGGCTCCTTTGCAGGCTTTGGAAGCCAACCGCTGCGTGAGCGCGACGCGATGCCCGATTTGGCAAAACTTCATTTCGCAGGTCACCTTGGACAGCAGAACCACCACGCTGACGGGTTACAGTTGATTTTGGCCGATTTTTTTGATCTGAAAGTCGAGATCCTTCAATTCGTTGGAACTTGGTTAACGATCCCAACGGAAAACAGGCTGGAGATTGGAGTTTCCCCGGAAACGGGGTCCCTGGGATTGACGACAACGATCGGTGAAAAAATCTGGGAATGCCAGCAAACCATCCGAATTGTGTTTGGCCCAATGCCATTGAATGAGTACGAAAAGTTTCTTCCCGGCAACTGCCACCTCCCCAAGCTGGACGCGATTATCAAGAACTACGCCGGATTGGTGTTAGATTGGGAAGCCCAGATCCTGGTCGAACGCGAACAGGTCCCTCAGTCTCAACTTGGCGTGAATAGTCAGTTGGGGTGGGTCTCTTGGCTGACCCAAGTTGCCCCTCGTGAGGATGCCGACGACTTGGTCCTGATGGCCAGTCAATTATGATTGAAGGGAATCATTCGTCTAAATTCTAGCGGCGAAACCTTCGATGAGTTAAGATTAGAAACTGAGTAAAGACACACAAAAACATCTTTTGGTAGGAATGAAACTTTGAGCGAGATCAGCCGAGCCAATTTGTTTGGCAAACTCAATGTCTTGGGATACAAGACGATCGAAAGCGCCACCACATTTTGCAAGATGCGGGGAAATCCCTATGTTGAGCTTGTGCATTGGATTTACCAAATCACCCACCTTCAGGATTCAGATCTACATCGAATCTTGCGGCATTTCGAAATCGATGCGTCGCAATTGGCCAAAGACATGACCGATTCGCTGGATCAATTGCCACGGGGTTCGACGGCAATTTCCGATCTTTCAGCGCACGTAGAAGATTCAGTCGAGCGCGGCTGGGTTTACGCGACCCTCCTGTTTGGTGCGTCCCAGGTGCGAATCGGGCATTTGATTTTAGGGCTGGTTAAAACTAAGGGCTTGGCCAATGTTCTCATGAGCATTTCCAAGGAATTTGCCAAGATAGATCAATCCGAATTGTCTTCAAATTTTGATTCTATCGTTTCCGGATCCCCGGAAGATTCGATGCAATCGCGAGACGGTCGAACCGTGGGAGGCGGAGCGGTTCCGGGTGAGGCGAGCGGTGCCATGTCACCTGCACAAATGGGGGGCGGCGAAGCCTTGGCCCAGTTTACCGTTGACTTGACCGAGCAAGCCGAAGCCGGTGAAATTGATCCCATTGTCGGTCGCGACGAAGAGATCCGACAAATTGTCGATATCCTGATGAGGCGACGCCAAAACAATCCGATCCTCACCGGGGAGGCAGGTGTGGGCAAGACGGCCGTGGTTGAAGGATTTGCATTGCGAATCGCCAGCGGTGACGTCCCCAAATCGATGCAAAACACCAGATTATTGTCGTTGGATATCGGCCTGCTTCAGGCCGGCGCGAGTATGAAGGGAGAATTTGAAAACCGATTGCGTCAGGTAATCGAGGAAGTTCAAGCTTCGGAAAAGCCCATCATCCTGTTTATCGACGAAGCTCATACCTTGATTGGCGCTGGCGGTGCGGCTGGCACCGGTGACGCGGCCAACTTGCTTAAACCCGCACTTGCGCGCGGAACGCTTCGAACGATCGCGGCGACGACTTGGGCAGAATACAAGAAACACATCGAGAAAGATCCGGCGCTTTCTCGGCGTTTCCAGGTAGTCCAAGTGGCTGAGCCATCCGAGGAAAAAGCCATCTTGATGATGCGTGGTCTTGCCTCAACCCTTGAAAAGCACCATCGCGTTCAAGTTCTCGATGAAGCACTCGAAGCCTGTGTGAAACTCTCGCACCGTTACATCCCCTCTCGGCAATTGCCGGACAAATCCGTCAGTGTCTTGGATACGTCTTGTGCTCGTGTAGCCATCAGCCAGCATTCGGTTCCCGCCGAAGTCGACGATTGCCGACGAGTGATTGAATCGTTGGAAACGGAACTCGAAATCATTGATCGGGAAAGAACCGTTGGAGTTGCAATCGGAGAACGGGATTCGGTGGCCAACGAAAAATTGGCGGAAGCTCAAAAACGATTGACCGGATTGGAAGAGCGATGGACTCGCGAACGGCAACTGGTTGATCGAATTCTGGCCCTGCGTGCGAAATTGCGGGGTGACAAATGGACGGTCGAAGGGACCGAAAGCGAACTCGAGCAAAAGGCGGAGCAAGCCGCCGCCGCCAATGAGAAATCCCAATCCGAGGACAGTCTTTCGCCAGAAGATCGACAGAAATTGGTGGACAAACTCCACGAAATGCAGGATCAACTAAGCGAATTCCAGGGAGAGAATCCTCTGATTCTGCCCTCTGTCGATGCCCAGGCCGTTGGCTCGGTTGTCGCCGATTGGACCGGCATCCCGGTTGGCCGAATGGTCAAAGATGAATTGCAAACCGTATTGGATCTGGCTGAAATCATGAACGCCAGGGTAATCGGACAGCAGCATGCCATGGAGATGATTGCAAAACGAATCCAGACTTCGCGTGCCAATCTTGACAACCCCAGCAAACCCATTGGCGTCTTCATGCTCGCTGGACCGTCTGGCGTGGGCAAGACGGAAACGGCTCTTACTTTGGCAGAGTCGCTTTATGGTGGCGAGCAAAATGTAATCACCATCAACATGAGCGAGTTTCAGGAAGCACACACCGTCTCGACGCTCAAAGGTGCCCCTCCGGGATACATTGGATATGGAGAAGGTGGAATCCTCACCGAAGCCGTCCGTCGAAGACCCTACAGCGTGGTATTGTTGGACGAAGTCGAAAAAGCCCACCCTGACGTCCATGAAATCTTCTTTCAGGTTTTTGACAAGGGAATCATGGAGGATGGCGAGGGAAGACTGATTGACTTCAAGAACACGCTGATCCTGCTGACAACCAATGTTGGCAGCGACCTGATCATGAACATGTGCAAGGAACCGGACCTAATTCCCGATGCCAATGCATTGGCTACCGCATTGCGAGAACCGCTGCTGAAGGTCTTCCCTGCGGCGCTGCTCGGAAGAATTGTTACGATCCCGTATTATCCGCTCAGCGATGACATGATCGCCCAAATTTGCAGGTTGCAATTAGGACGAATCGAACGCCGGATCAAGCAAAATTACAATGTTCCATTTACCTATGATGATGCTGTGGTTCAGCTGATTATCAATCGTTGTACAGAGTTGGAAAGCGGCGGCCGAATGATCGATGCGATTTTGACCAACACGATGCTCCCTAGCATCAGTAAGGAAATTTTGATTCGGAGTCTGGCCGGTGAAAACCCGGAGCGCATCCACATCAAAATCAGCAACGACGAATTCGATTACGAGTTTTAGGCCAAGGGATGCTATTTCATCCGCTGAGAAACCACAGCGGGTGTGTCGGCACGCGTTTGCGCGAATCTCGCAAACGCGTGGCCAACACTTAAATTAAGTGTCTAGGCTGTAACTCCACGAGTGAGCCGTTAGCCAGTCTAGCGTTGCACGAGGCGCATTTTCGTCATCCTGTTTCGCTAACAAAAACAACTCCTCTTTCGCCGTTGGGCAGATTTCGACCAGCGTTTCATGACGGGCGAGTACAGAGCAACAAATGCTCCAGAGAGTCTCCGCTGGCTGCACTTCCATCGGTAAGCGTTGGGCCAGCGAGGCCAGGAGCATGGCAATGGGTTTCATGATGGAGCGAGGCCCATCATTTGTCACCTTGATATCGTGCAGCTCAAACTCGGCCCGGCTAATCGCGGGCTCTAATTGCGTCACAAGCTCCTCGATGGCATCCGAATCGACCACCTGATCGACGCATTGCCGAACAAGTTCGCGAATTCCATTGGGCGCATCTTTTGTGTTTTGCCTCTGGAAAATGCGAACCGGATTCGATTCTGGCACCAATAGTCGAATTTGTTTCTGATGAAAACTGACTTCTGGCTGTGCGAAACGATCTGGGCTGAACACAATTTCCAGCTTTTCATGTTCTTTGATATGAAGCGGTTTACTCCAGAGGCTGCAACAAATTTCGAGGGTCTCGCCAAAACGATTGCAGATCGTAAATCGCGAGGGAGGGTTTTCTCGATCCGGTCCCGTATCGGAGGAAGATTCAGTGGAGCTTTGCGGTTTGAGATCATACATCGCATTGACGATGTCAATCGGCTCTTCCTCATAAAGAACCGCCAGCGTAAACACCAGGTTTTGCAATCGGCTACGAAAATTTGGATTTGATTTCGACTTCAAGAAATTGACTCGCGTCTGCTCTCCCTTGTGGGTGATCTCAAACGTTTGAAAATCTGCATCGTTGGAGTCGATACAGATCCAATGACGGGATGTCAAGTAAATATCAATTTGCCTTGGCACCACGGCATCAAATAGAACTTGTATGTTTCGGCGATCTTCCACAGTCGTAACCTTGCTTGAAAATTGAATCAATCATTCCTCGACAGAAACAAAACAATTGCGGCGATTGCTTTGTTGTACGAATTTTACCCTGTCGCCGATGCACGCCAAGCGTTCGCTGAAATTCGCCATCGAATTAGCGAATGCTGGGTGTTCTGCGATCAAACTCGACTCAAAACGAATAAACGCTATTTAACTTTGCTGGCTTCTCAGTTAGCCTTAAGGTCAAAGGAATTACTATGTCTTTACCTGCGGCTCGTTCAACCGATATGCAAGTCTGCCCGGCTTGGAATGCCCCCTTTTCGCCCCACGTCGGTGGACCGATTGCTGCTGGTTGTGCGACCGTGCTAATTGGTGGTCTTCCAGCCGCGCGAATTGGAGATACGACAACGTGCGCGGGTCCCCCCGGAACAGTCACCAGCGGTTCGCCCGTTGTCTTGATTGGTGGCCAACCCGCCGCCAGGGTCACTGATTTGGCAGGCCATGGAGGAGTGATTTCGGGACCAGGCTGTCCCACGGTATTGATTGGCGGCCCTGCTCCGCCTCCGCCGCCGCCCCCCCCTCCTGAGCCCGAGCCTCCGCCGGAAGATGAAGGCGAATAGGGTTGGACCGATGGGATTGGGCAAAGCAAGGATCTTCCTCAGCTTTGGTCAGATTGGCAAACACTGAAATGCCGCCAAATCCTTGCGCTCGAATCGAGGTTCGGGTGATCGATCTCAATCAGAATTCCTGATGCTGATGCTGGTGCTGATGCCAACGTTCAACAATGGCGTTGATGCGGATTCCATCAACGCCCCTTGGCGGTCGGCAAAAAAAAGCCGACGAAAACTAGGCGTTCATAGCCAGTAGAAAAACAAATAGGTGTTATCTGATGGAACCGTGAAATGTTTTGACTCCAGCAGAATTCACGCGTTAAGGAAGTAGGCAACCAATTGCGACGTTTCCAGACGAGATAAAACGTCTTGTTGGTCGAAGCGTGAGCCATTCGGCATTCGCCTTGATGATGATTTCGACTCCACGAAGTTTTGACTTGACCTGAGTCTGTCGGTTTGCAATGCTGAATTTTTAAAATGATCTTCGACGTAACCTTGGGGAACGTTGAGTTTATACCTGCATCCGGAGTGACTGGAACCATGGCCTCTCAAACATTGTCGTTCACTATCAAACTGAAAATTCCCGGAACCACTGATCTCACTCCTCCTGGTCTTGCCGCTGAATGCAACATCGAAATGGATACGGATGAAGATCACGAACGGGCTCTTTGGGCCTATTACAAAAAGCATTTTGAAAAACAGCTCAAGAAAAAGCTGGAGGCGCAGATCAAGAATTTCGACACGCCCCTCAAGTCGATGCAAAAAGATCTGGATGTTATCAAGAACGATTACAAGAAGTTGACCAATGCCAAAACCATGGAAGCGTTAGCGGCGCAATGCAAGTCTTCGAGTGCGATCGCCAAGGCAGTGGAGTTGAAGAAGGAGGTGGGAAAACTTGAGGAGTACCTGGCGGGCGCGGTCCAGAATATCGAAAAACAACAATTGTTGGTTTGGAAAACTGCGTTTGAAAAAGAGGCTAAGGCCGCCGCGTTAAAAAAAATTAAGAGCGACATCCGTTGGAAAAAATTCCGTACAACCATCGGCGTTGTTCTCGTGGGAGTCCTCGTCGTCGGCGGAGCAGCGTTGGGCATCGCTGCCTCCATTGCTTCCTTCGGTGCCGTTCCAGCGGCGATCGCCATCATTGGTGTGAGTAGCGCTTCGATTGGCGGACTTTCAGCGCTCGTGCAGACCGGCAGAAGCATCAAGTCCAACCTAGATCTTGAGAAAGCCTCAATCGCAAAAGTGAGTGCCGATCTCGATGAGATTGCTGTGCATCTTGGGAAGACCAGCAGCAAGATCACTGGACTGCCAAAGCACTTGGACGATGCGTCGCGGTTCCACTCACTCCGGCGAGAATCGCTAAAGAAAGCCGAAGCGAAAATAGCCAGCATCGACCGAGATATTGCCAAGCTTCGAGGCGGACTGTCAGATGTTTCTGCCGTTCAGGGAACTTCAGCAACTAGCGACATCGAAAAGAAAATCAAAGTCCTCGAACAGAATAAGGCGGGTGCCTCGGACATCGTTAAGAAATGCTTGAAACGCGACGAAGAGCTAATCGCGGTATTTGCACGGGCCAGAAATCTCGTTGGCGATCTACAGAAAATTGACTTCACAGGACCGCGGACAATTTCCGACTCACTTGGCCGCTACAAAAACGTGGATACCGTTCTCAATGCGGTCAATATGGTTAATTCTGTTGGAAACAACGCCAACACGTTGGCCGGTGCTTTGCCTTAACTAGCAGGGCCCTGCAATTGGTTTTCAATCTCTTGGAAACGGAACGGCGCTAGCGCACTGGCCCAGAAAACAAATTGTTTTCACGCATGGCCGGTGGCTCACGCCATTCCGCTCACGATCACGGGACAGACGATAGTGATCGGTGTTCATCACTCCTGGGAACCTTCGTACGCATTTGCCAGCTCCGCTATCTAGAGAAAGCAATGCCGACCGCAACGCTGTCCCCGCCGTTGATTTCGGTAACTTCAGTTAACTACATTGAATTCGCGCTGCCAAACAAAGCTCGAGCATGTCGTCGCGATATGCGATTAGGCCAGGGTGAAGAAATTTTTGTATCGTGACTGGGCGAAAGACTTTGAGTTTTTGCTCGAATTGATCCAGGGCACCCAGAACCAAGCCCCGTTGCTGCTCCAGCGTCGTCAAATTGGGAGCCTCCAGCTCTTTTTCGTTTTCAAATGTCAAACGAGCTTGTTGATACTCGTTCAGCAGGTCCGTAAAGCCAGTGTTGGCTTCCTGATCCCAACCTCCCGATTTGGCCGCCGTAATCACTTTTCGCCACTGTTGCGAGTTCAGAACGATGTCGTCGTTGGTAGGATTCCACAAGGGTGCTTCCGTTTTTCCCGCCAGCTTCATTTTCTGATGGTAGAGCTGTTCACATTTTAGTCGCAACCACTCGATGACTAGCCGATTTGCGGTCATCGCGGATGCCGTAAAGTTTTTTTCCAATTGTTCATCCGGCGACGCCAACAATTCGCCGCTCAGCTTTTCCAGCACTGACGTGCGTAACTCACCAACGGCCACGACCAATTCGGCCACTTCTTGTTCATGGAAGTCCATCGCTCCGGTCGCACCGAACGTAAACATCCCGCTTTCAATCCTTGATGGAAATTCATTGAGCGTACAGGTGACCCAAGGCGTTTTGATCTTGTGCGCATCCCACAGTTTGGCGACTTCGGCCCGACGCAGGCGTGCCTTGGCTACTTGTTCGCGGCGTTGTCATATCGTTTTGCGACTTCTGCCAGCGCGACAGCGCGGTCGTTACCCAAGGCAACAGACGGCTTCTGGGTCCACGTCCATTTACCATCTGCTTGTTCACAATCCACTAAATACCAAACGATCTCTGGAGGTTGCACCTGTGCCTTGGTATTAAGCACTTCCACAAACGTCGGTTGTTCGATCTTGTTAAACACACTTTGATCGCGCGTCGCGCCCGGTCCGACGAAACCGATAAACTTGAATTTGTCAAAATATTCTGCGGCCTTCTTGGCATACAGCTCCGACAGCGAAGACCACAACGCAAGGCTTTCTGCTTGACTCGTCAGGGCTTTGAAGTCCCAAACGTCGTCAAACCACGCGCCGACGGTGCCCTCCAGAACGATCCCGCCGTGACTCTCTTTCTTGGCTGCATCTTTGGCACCATCCCCTGACCCAAACGCCCATGTCGATCCTTGAGCTGCCTTCTGAATCACTTTGTCCAAATATATCGCCGCGTGATCCACGAACGGCTGAAGACCCGCCATCGCCTGGGCCAGCAACTCATCCCGTATGAGCTTACCCCCATCACTGTTGATCTCCGCAAGGATAAATTGTCTTGGATCTCCTTCGACGTGTTTGATCGCACCCTTGATATATCCCGACTTAGAGAGCCCGTCAATCAACTTGGCCCAGATCGTTACCGGGATTTTCTGAGCATCGGCGCCCAGGTTGCAATCCGATACAAACTTTGTAAATCCCGTTGCAAATTTCTGGTATTCCGCCGACTCCATGGTGAGCTTGGTCATCTGGGTGACCGTTTGGGCGTCCAACTCGAATCCTCGGTCGATGATTCCTTCGGCTTGAGCTTTCTCTTAACTCCCTCGAGCCATCTCCTCCCCCGTCTTTTTGGCGACGGGTGGAGCAGCATCGGATAGTAAGGTTGCGAATTCGACAAGGCTCTGTTTGGCTTGATCCAGTTCCTGGGCCTTGATATGGCCATCTATTTGTACCATCGCGGACTGCAATTCGCCCTTGCGATTGGGATCGGCGGTGATCGTCTGATCCATCAACGGCTTCAGTTTTTTGAGCGCCTCGGCCAACTTTTTTGCTCGCGCAGCAGAGTTGTTTCCAGAATTAAGGTCAAGGGCTTGCTCCACCTGATCAAGCAGCTGGTTGGCCTGCTCGAAGTTCTGATTGCCTGAGGCCGCAGCCGCCTCTTTGGCTTTGACTTTCGCAACTTCCGCAGCGTCTGTTCCGGCCGCCTGCTTGATCTGAGGAACCAGTGCCGTGAGACGAGACTTGAACTGATCGGCCAGCATCTCGTTGCTCATTGGCGGTGCCGGCGGAATGTCACCCTGTCCCTGTTTGAGGATCGTCTCGATCTCGCCAAGCATGGCTTCGGCCTGCTCGGTGTTTTTCCCCATCATCCCCTTGCAGTCGCGGACCAGCGTCAGCAAGTTGTTCTTCGGCGCTAAAGCAGCCTTCTTCGCCTCAAGATCTGCTCCAGCCTGTTTTCCAGCGTCGTCCGCTGCCGCAGCAAAAATCTTGATCTGAGGAACCAGTACTGTTAATCGCTTCTTGAGCTCGTTCGTTAGATTCGACTCGGGCAATGGTGGAGCTGGTGGAATCGCTCCTTCCATCGGCGGCGCAGGAGGAATGTCGCTGCCGGAGTCCGTTTCGGATGCAGGTGCGGCCTCATCGCTTTGAACTCTTTCGTCGGCTTCGTCAACGGTCGGCAACGCTTCCACGATTTCTTAGGCAGGCTTGAACTGCATTCCGGCTTCGGTTTTGAGGAAATCTTTGAGGATCAGATCTTTGCCCGGTGGTTTATCGTAACCGTCGCTCGTGAGCAACTTGAACGAAATGTTTTGACCTTTCCCATCGACCACTCCGTGAAAGAACTGCCCCGTGCCTTCTTGCTTGGCCTGTTTCTTGTACTTTTCGACCGTGCCCTTCTTGAACACGACCAGACTCAGGATCTTGACCCCTTTGCAGATCATCACAAAGCGACGGGGCTTGCCCTTCTTAACCTCGTCAAGGTACTTCTTCGTATCTGAATCAACTGCCATTTTTCTGGCTCCAACATTGGCGTTTGGTCATCGCATCAAAAAACACACGCTCTCGCGTCTGGCCGAGTGACTATGCAGTTCACTCGTCGCCAATCATTCGCATTTCGGCTCAAAACTGGCGAAGGAAGATTTTGGTTGATGCACGCTTTGGATGCAATTAGGTCAAATTTGAGATTCTTAGAAAAATGGCGAAAAGTCACCGATTCTGGCCACGAGATTCGATTGCTCGGCTTGATGTTGGTTACTGCGAAGCAATAGATCGAAAGCAATTTCAAAAAATTTCTCGCAAGGTTGATTTGTGAGCTAGGGTTTTCTTGGTCTTCGTTACCCAGCTCATCGCAGTCGCCTTAACCTGTTTCTGACTTTGGAGAAGAAATGTTTTCAGTTTTACGAATGATTTGCGTAGTCGCACTTGTGCTCTCTAGCAATGCCGCTGCAAATGCCGCTCCAGATGGCTATTGGACAATCACCGGAATGATTGAAAATGTTGATGCCGGAGTCTCGGGAACGAATCGATGTCAGATTGCAAACTTGGAACTTCGTTTCAAGAGCCGCTGGTCCAATGGCCTGGGTTGCACGACTGGCTTTAACGGCGAATGTCCATGGGGCACGGCTTGGGGCCAAACAAGGACTAACAGTTCGGGGCAGTTTTCGATTCGAAGCAATAGGTTTGTGGATCAGGGGCGTAAGCGTGACGTGCTGATTGAATATCGTTCGATGGGAAGCTGGTTATCGTTAAAAACCGTATCCGGAATCGACTCCAACACGCCGCGACTGACGCAAGGCAACAATTGGACTTTTAGTCTGGGCACAGTAATGACCGACAAACTCGATTGCCCGACCGTCTTGACTGACGCCCCTGAAGCTCCGAAAGAGTTGGTTCCAACGAGTGCCCAAAACGGTGGCGGTAAGGGTGCTGGGCCCTGCGGAAACATCGACTTGGAAATTGTAAGCGTCGCAATTCGTCGACGGACCGCCAATGGTAATGAATACTCGCCGAGGTACATCGAGTGGGAAGTGACCATCAGAAACAATGGCACATCGGCTTATGCGGGTACTGGCAAGTGTAAAACAAAAGTCGCTCTGGACCTCTATGTAAATTCCAACGTGCGTAGTTATTCAGTCTCAATGACCAATCCGATTCCTGCGGGAGGTACAGCCGTTTTCTCAAGTCCAACCCAGGGGTATTTTGGAAGTCAATCGAGTTTGAATGCCAGTTACGGCGTGCTATTCACCGTCGATCCTGAAAACGAACTGCAGGAAACGAACGAGCAAAACAATCGTCGACCTGGTTGCTATTCTTTGGCAACGGAAGAGTATTCAGATGGCCCCTGCACGAGCCAACGAAGATCTCAAGCCGACAATTCGAAACGGAGTTCAGAGTTGCGGCCGAATCCATCGTATAGAAACAGCAAGTCCGTGTTGGTCAGAAATCGACACCATGCAAGATCTCGACCTAAGTAATCTCAACCCCGCTGGGACGGATGGCCGTAAGGATGCGAGGCGTCCGCGGCGCGCGAGGTCGGCGACGAAAGACCGCCCCCGGTCGTCAGTTCCACGCCCGTCGCGTTGGCCCAGTTTGAACGGCGATTGATCCAAGAACGAGCCAAAGCCGGTTGGGCTGCCGCCCGAGTTCGTGGCCGTATGGGAGGCTGTCCAAAACGAGTCCCAATGACGCCAAAGTCAGACTGGCGAAAACACTGGTGGCGGACAAATCGTTGGAGCTGGACGATGTTTGTGAAACGCTGGAAATCTCGCGCTCCACGCTGTATCGCTACGCGAATCTGTAAAATCAGCGCCGACGGCCAGTCTCAGAATCCGGTCGTTTTTTGGAGTCGCCAGAAATCGAATGAGTTAATTGACTTTAACTCTGACCCATTACCGTAAGATACGACTTGCACGGGTTCAAAGAGGCCAGATGTCAAACCGTTTGCAGACGCTACGTTTACTCAGGCCTTCAACATGGACCTGACCTCGGACTTCTGTCCAAAATTCCTTATCAACGTACAATCCGGCACCCCGTATGACTGTGAAAAACAACGAACTAAAGTTCGCTATTCTCACACGGCAAGCGAAATGCAACGCAGCCCGAAATCATTTCGGAAGCTGCACAGACGGCGGCTGGGTTTGATAGGCAATGTCCCGACGATTGACACCCGAATTCAAGGCTTCAATTGCATCCAATGACTTGGAACGGATCCAAACATAGAACAGCACGCACTGTCGAACTCCGTTAACTCGCATCAAAATCACCGACTTCCGCGTACAAGGCTCGACGAGTCGGTATCAACTTCTCTGCGATGCCTCGCTTCGATTGTTCGCTCAGCTTCTTCGAACCCAACCCATAGTGACAGCGCAGGTGATAGTTGCAACCAATGGCGTCACCCAAGGACTGAGCATTACGACGTGGCCATATGGGGCTAGTTCAATAAAAAAACCATTCGGAAACCGCTTGACTTTTGTCCGATACGTGATTACTTTGCAATGCAGAGTTGCGTTGCTCTGTAATGCAAAGCGATTGCCTGGCGTCAATCATGAACATTCACCGTGCCTGATCGGACAACGCTGATATTTGAGCGCAATTAATTTCTGGCAAGCGAGGGCGTTTTATCGTCACTTCACAATTACTAATTTTTCCCGACGACCATGAATACAACAAAATTTAGCTTGATATCTCCCAGGATCGCGGCATGGGCCATCTTCACTGCCGCAGTTCTTTTCACATCTTTGGATGCCTTTGCTCAATCAGATCCGGTAACAAAAGAGAAAACGACGACCTGGCAAGATCTGGGATACAACGAATTACCCGAAGGTTTTTCCACCGACATGATTCCACTATTTGAGGGGCTCAATAAATCCCGTGGAAGCTGGTCGTTCAAGGGTGAAACGACCGATGGCCAAACCGCAACGCCCTTGCAAGGCAACCTGCTCATGCAGGGTAACCCTCAAGCCGGCATGATTCCCATGTGGAAAATGGACTGGGGTTGGCCGGTTGATGATCCTGGGCAGGTCATTTCTTGCGTCATCATGGCTTCGCCTAAATCTGGACTAAAAGCCGGGTTTGAATTAGGGCTGATTCGAATCGGCCCTGTAAATCCCTCGGTAAAAAAGAACGATCCCGGGATTCAGCGCACCATGTTTAAGGGAACATGGGATTTGAAAAACAGAACGATTGCCTGGGTCGAATCAGACTTGCCAGGTTCATTGGGCGCTCAGTCTGCACATCAGCATTCCGTAAAACCAAAGCAAACATTCGAAATGATCGTAGCTGCCGACGGAAAGATCTCGATTCAGAACAGCAAACACATGCTTAGAGGGCAAATGGTAAGCGGCAAGACAATCATCCGTACTGGCGAGGCTCCTGCGGTCGCGGCCACCCATACCGGCAAACACAGTTTCAAGACAATGGCAGAAATAACGGATCCCAGGATCAAACCCTGGCTGCCATCGCAAGCGACAGAAATCTCCCTGCTGAGTGAGCGTGGCGGTCACATCGCACGATACCATGTTTCGGAAGCCGATTTCATGAAGTTTATGGACAAGCTCTGGAAAGCCAAAGGAGATAGCTCGGCCCACCAGCGTGAATCGATGTCTGGCGAAGGCGAGC
>JBLINZ010000013.1:0-33958 GCA_047639375.1 Mariniblastus sp.
AAGTGACTGGAATTCCTGAGCATTGGCGGTGGCTGCAAGAACAGGAAGCAGCATCAGCGTTAAGAGTAGTTCTACGGATCTGGTCATGTTTGCCTTATTGAGTGTTGATGTGTTTTCAGTGGTATCCGAAGCAGTGGGTGATAAAAGTAGGACGGGCCACCCGATCAATCCGGGATCGCTTCATTGGGATCAATATCCTGTCCCTCCCAGTTGGCAACTCCATTTTCATAAATGAGTATCCTGTTGGCGCTGCCGGCCACCGGTTTCCTGTTGATTTTGGGAAGCTGTTCTCGCAAAGCCAATTTTTCGGCAGAGTATCGAGATTCAGCAGCCAGGTTGGTGAATTCGTTGGGATCTTTCACCATGTCGTAGAGTTCCTCCGAGCCATCCGCATATCGAATGTAGCGCCAGCGCTCGGTGCGCAGACCGTGGTTGTCGTGATTGTCCGTCGTAATCGCGGGGCGAGTTCTTGACGCATTTGCATCTTGCAATTGAGGCACCAAGCTGAGGCCTTCTAAATGATCTGGAATCTCCAGCCCACACAACTCACTCAGCGTGGGATACATATCCAATAGCTCCGCCGGCCGACTGGACTTTTGTCCTTCCTTTACGCCAGGTCCGGCAAAGATCAAAGGCACGCGAGCCGAGCGATCCCAAAGCGAGTTCTTTCCTGTGATTTGCTTTTCACCCAAGTGATAGCCGTGGTCGGACCAAAGCACGACAATGGTGTCGTCAGCCAGATCGTTTCGCTCCAGCGCATCGAGAACTCGCCCCACCTGGCTATCAACAAAACTCACGCTGGCGAGGTAGGCCTGCACAATTTTTATTTGTTCACCTTCCTGTAGCAAAAACTTCTGACGTGGCTCTGGCAACTTCCAGTGAAGGTACCAACTAAATCGCGGCGTATCGTTGCGATCATCCAAAAGCATGCGAGGCAGGATGACCTCATCTTCGGGATACAGATCAAACCACTTTTGTGTTGCAAACAACGGCACGTGAGGTAGAGCAAACCCCACCGCCATGAAGAAAGGGTCTTCCGGTTTTTGATCCAGCTGCTCGACCGCCCAACTCGCTGTTTTCCAGTCTTTGTGATCCGATTCTTTGTAGGGATAAACAGCCCAGTCCATTCCACGACCACCGCGCGGAGTCGCCACGCGTTTCTCTTTTGGCCTCAATCCGGGTTCTATCTTGCCGACCACATCAAACTCTTTCAGACCCATGCTATTCCAACTTCGACCGTGGTAAATCTTTCCAACCGTCGAGGTCTGATACCCTGCGCTGGAAAAATGCTGTGGCAAAGTTACCAGATCCTTCAACTCATCCACTGTCCGAAACCACGGAGCCAAGGCGTACACTCCGGTCGTCGAAGGCGGCAGCCCGGTCATCACACTGGTGCGAGATGGATTACAAATCGGTGCCTGACAATGAGCGTTGGTGAACAAGGTCCCCCGCTGAGCCAACGCGTCGATATTTGGAGTCTTCACCTGCGGATGACTTTCCAAACAACCCACCCAGTCATTCAGATCGTCGATCGCAATGAACAGGACATTGGGGGAATCGGCCAGACCGATGGCAAAGTTCGAGAGCAGGAGACATATTGTAAGCAGAATTCTCTTCATGGGTAATCGCTTTCACATCTCAAACTTTTCATTCAACCCAAACTCGTTTCGTCTTTGTGGCTCAGGTTGGAGAAGGAAGTTAAAGGTCGAGTTGAAGTTTAAGTTTAGGTGGTCACGGAGCTATTCGGCCTAAAACAGCGGCTCACTCATTTCCCCGTTCATCTCCTCCCACCGCTCCACTAATTCGGTGAGACGTTCGGGTTTTGATTTAGCGAGATTCGTTTCTTCAGAGAGATCCTTCGAGAGGTCGTAGAGTTCCCATTGCGCTTTGCCAGGCCTTTTGCGACCACCCATGCGAACGAGCTTCCAATCGCCATGCCGCAATCCGGACTTGCCACCCTGACGCCAAAAGAGTGTTTCATGCGGGGTGCCGGTTTTCTTGCCGGTGACGAAGGGAACTAAGTCAACGCCCTCAACCAGCTTGGGCGCGATGACGCCTTCACTGTTGGCCGCAGCGGTAGCATAGATGTCGAATGAACTGACCGGTTTCTCATAAGTCTGGCCCGCCGGGATCTTTCCTTTCCATTGCATCATGAACGGCACGCGTAGTCCGCCTTCGTACATTTGACCTTTCGACCCTCGCAGTGGCAAATTGTTGGAAGTAAGTTCGCGAGTCGGACCTCCATTGTCGCTGAGGAAAAAGACGATTGTGTTTTCTTCAAGGCCTGACTTCCGCAGCTGCTCCATCACGGCTCCGACACTGTCGTCCATGTTGGCCAGCATGGCGGCAAAGATGCGGCGGTGAATGTCCTCGATGTGCGCGAACTTTTTCATGTAGGCGTCCGCACCCTGAAGAGGGCTATGCACCGCATTGTAAGAGAGGAGAAGAAAGAACGGTTTATCATCGTGACGATCGATAAAGTCGACGGCTTCACGAGTCAGTGCGTCGGTCAGGTATTCGGTTTCGACAACAGGCTGCCCGCCGCGAACAATCGGATTGTCGGCGTCGTAGTCGGGCTCGTTGCCGTCCATGTGATCAGTATAAATTAGCCCTTTTTTCCCGACCCAGCGGCCCGTGTGTCCATGTGGCAAACTCTTACGGCGCAGCATCGTCGTGACACCCTTGTACGGAGGTGGCACGAAGTAGTGCCCTTCATGCAGGAAGCCAAAGAACTCGTCGAAGCCGTGTCGATGCGGATGGTACTTTGCCGTTCCACCCTGATGCCATTTGCCGATCAGCCCAGTTGTATAACCAGAGTTTTGCAACGTTTCGGCAATCGTGATTTCCGCAACCGGCAAACCAAACCCCGGCTCCTCATTAAGCGCACCAGTCGGATTGAACTCATACCCAAATCGTGTCGGGATTCTACCTGTCAGCATTCCAGCCCTTGAAGGACTACAGTTTGGTCCAGCAACATAGCCGTCGGTGAAACGCACGCCATTGCTGGCGATCGAATCGATATGGGGCGTGGGAATCTCGGGATTGCCCTGACAGCTAAGCTCCCCATATCCGAGGTCATCCGCAAACAGAACGATGATATTGGGTTGCTGTTCATCAGCAGCAAGAACGGACGTGGCCGCTGCAAGCAATAGCGCAATTATCGGCGTAGATCGAACAAGTTTCATCATTGTCTTCTATCTTAAAATTGTGAGTCAGCGCTAATTCTGCTGCTCTTTTTCATTAATAATACTACCCCCAAAGTTCATTGGCTGCGCGCTTTGTCAATGAGGAAGTAGCCGAAGGAACATCAAAGGGGGCAGGCCTCTTCGATTCTTGCGTGCGTGAACAAAGGAGGCGTAGGTCAGGCTGTGCCTTAAGTCTCATCAAACTCACTACCCCTTTGGTCGCTGAATCAATTAGCTTCAACCATTTCGAATGCATGTCTAACATCCAAGAACATCAGCCATTATTTTAGCTTCGCTGAATCGTCAGGCACAGCCTGACCTACTCCAGCTTGCGATGCCTGTCTGGCCTCTCATCCAGCCTCATTGTTTGCGAAACAAATCGTGGTCGGGATCACCTGCCGAAAGCTGGTTGTGAGTTGAAACGGCTTTTAGCTTTACTGTCTCAGCGTCTCAGAATTCCGGAAACATCTACTCTGTTTTGCTTAAATCAATATCAGGTTTGAAATTGCGCCCCTTGGTTAGAGCAGCGTCGCCTTTTCCGCTCCACAACTCTTCGTGTCGCGAGTCGTCACACTCTTCCTGTTTCATGGAGGTGAATGCTACGATTCGTTTTCCTTCCAATCCTGTGGATTCGAAAACGACAGGTATTGAAGAGCCTAAGTATTGACAAGTGCAAAGGTCGTCGATTGTTACGTCGCCGAATGTCTTGTCGAAATCGAGAAAATGCGGAAGCCGGATCAATCTCATCTAGATCACCTGAAAAAAGATCGTCAACAAACGAAGTTGCGGCTCAGTCTCGTTATCAAGAATTTCAAAGGCGATGATGCAAAGCTAGTGGCAGACGATCTCGCTGATTACAAAAGCGAGCTGACTCGTGTGGATAAAGCAATCGTAGCTGAGCAGAGACTCGTCGATCAAGTCGTTGACTTGCCGACGGCGGAGGAAATGCGAGAGGTGTTTCCCGGGTTTTCAGACATTCTGGTGGCAGCGATCGAAATGCCAACCGACGATCAATTGGATGAGGCTCGTGAGTGGATCCGCATCCTCACCGGTGGTCGCATCGACGTTTACCAGCAGGGTGAAAAGAAACCTAAACTCGGCTGGGTCCAGGCCCGCTTCAAGGTCAATCTGGCCGCCGTCGCCTTGAACGGTTCGGGAATCGCGTCTCCTGCCGATTCTGAGATCGAACTGGTCGTTGACATCCGGCAACCTGAAGAAACAGAGAACGCGGATATCTCGCGAGCGAGTGAACTCTACGACGCGGATTGGTTCGAAACCGAAATCGCGGATGAGCTCAAGGTCAGCCGCGGCTGCATCTACAAATGGCTGGAAAAATCCTTCGAAGCGGAAGGCACGGAAAAGCCAGATGGCCACGCACGCCACAAGCGTATCGAAATGCCCGAGGGCTTCATCACTACCAGCAAATCAGTGATGAAGCATTCAAGTTGGCGGAATCCGGCGTGTTGCTGTGTGAAATTGCCGAACGGTTGCAAACCAATCGCAACGTGATCACTGACTCGCTCCGTTTTGCGTTTGAACAGCGAGGCCTACCCTGGCTTGACGGTCGTGCCCGAGGTCATGCACTTAGTTTGAGGGTTCGTCGGCTGACGGCAGAAACGCTTCTGAATCAACGTTCGAATCCCAGTCGTCGTCATTGTCATCAGCTTTATCATTCAAACCGAGTGCCAAGTGACCTAAGGTGTGACGTTGCTGATCACAGCCAACGCCATATTGATAGTCATCCTGAACAGCGTGTTGTTCCTTCATTGAATTCCTCCATGAATACGAGCTGTTTTTGTTTTGCCGAGCTTGAATTACTCATTCAGCATCCAAAGTCATACTCGCCTGTGTCCTCCAAGTCGATTTGGATTCTTTGAGGCCGAACAACAAAGTCATCAACGTTCGCAATCCGCATAACGACCGCCGTAATGTTATCGCGACCACCACACTCGTTGGCAAAACGAATCAAACCCTCAGCGACTTCATTGACATCGTTGCCTTGAAGTAGATCTGCGATCTCGGTTTCGTCTTCGAAATAGTTACTCAGTCCGTCTGTGCAAAGCAGCAATACGTCACCGTTTCGAGGCTCAAAGGTAAAGGTCTCAACAGTGATCTTTTCTTTTCGTCCAATGCAACGAGTCAATACTTGCTGGAATCTCTTAATTGCATCCAAGTCAGTATTCTCGGAGATCCAATCCGGATTGTCTTTGACGAAGTCAGCATAAAGAGTGTGGTCACACGTCAGCTGAGTCGCCACTTCGCCTTGCCTTAAATAAAGCCTTGAGTCGCCCACATGCCCAACAACGGCAGTATCGTCAACGATCAAGAGCAAAGTCATCGTTGTGGCCATTCCGGAAAATAGTGGCGACGACTTTCCCAATTCGATGAGCCGTTCGCCAGTATCCTGAATTGTTCTTTCAACAAGCTGATTCAGAGAAAAGCCATCAAGTGGTTCTACTTTTGAATTTATTGAGTGAATCCACTTCCACTGTGATTCAAGATAATCCACGGCGAACTCGATCGCCTTTGACGATGCAACATCCCCCGATACGTGCCCACCAAGGCCATCGCAAACGATGAACAAGCCTTTTTCACTATCCACATAGAAAAAGTCTTCGTTCTTACTGCGAACCAGACCGATGTCCGTTCTAGCAGCTGCGTTGATAACCATGGGCCGTCTCATTTCCCAACCAATTGATTTAACGATCAAAACTTGATGTAGACCGGAGCTTCGTAACTCCACGACACAATCAGCAGGGCGCTACGCCTCCTCAGAGTCGTCTTCGTAATCGTAGTAGGAGTCGACATCTTCGTACACATTTGCTTCGTACACATCGGCATCGTTGATCTCGCAATCTTCAGCCGACTCCACACCGTCCACAGGCATGTCGTGAGAGTTCCACTGCATGGGATCTTCGTCAAAGCGATCTTGGTATGTCATCTTTGTGTTCATTTTTTTACCGTTTTTATTCCACTGCTTGTTAAGCAGCTTTTTGCTTTCACGTGACATTGGAAAACTCTCTTCAGGTTAAGTGAACGGACTCTTAGTTGCTCAACATCCGACGCCTCCCATCTGCACAGACCGTGCCAATACTGTTTGCAATTCTCTTGTCTATTTATTCCTCGGTTAAATTCTTCCTCACCCCAGGAGTGCCATATTCTGAATGATTAATCTCTGACCTAGATGGTTAATGTCTGGTCAGCCAAAAGACCCCAACGCCTTGTAGGGCATAGAAACAGGATTTAGTTGGGCGTCAGAATCCATTTGGGTATACGAATCTCGCCTAAGCCCGGAGTCTTCGTCGTTCTGTAAGTGCGGGCATTGTTGGCACAACAAGTGCAATGCCCAAAAAGACAAGCGAAACGTTACTTCTCAGTTCACCTTCGCCGGGAACTCGCCGAACTCCCATTGCTCGTCCCGCACCTAAGATGATTGAATCATCAAGAGTAAACTCTCTGATGTCACCTTCTGAGGCTTCGGGGATAAATTCTTGCGCAAGCATATACCCGTTGCGACCAAGGATTTCGACTACCTGGCGAGTATTGATCGCGTCGGGAGAATCCAAAAAAAAAATGTCTTGCCCCTCAGAGCCGACTAACGGCTTGAGCACGAACCTGCTAATCAGTTGATTTGCGAATGTCTGGACTTCAGCAAGAGAGTGGCAAACTAGAGTTTTTGGAACGAGATGATCTGGCAGAAATACGGTATACAGTGCGCCAGATGCTCGTTGAAGCCCGGCTGGATCATTGAGAACACGAACGCCTGAGTCCTGAGCAAGTCGCATGATTTCAAGAGAAAGCCGATGAGCTCACGCTTTCTCGACTTCTCGCCCCGGCGTAGTTCGCACAAAGATCGCTTGCATCTCGGGGAGATCCACGGATTCGCTTTTCGCGTATGCCATTCTGGCTTCGAGCATTTCCGGCGAATCAACACGTACATGAACTGGCAACATTAATGCATCGACAAAAAGTTCGGAACTGCTGGCTTTCAAGTGCAATACATCGGTCACAAAAACGGGATGCCCCTTCTTGTGGCAAGCCAGCATTAATAGTGATGTCGTACGGCCCGTTTTGATCCTCCTTCGATCGTTGAGAAGGAAAAGAATTGGCTTCATGGCAGGCTCTTTTTTTGCGAGACGATATTTTGTTGTCTCCATGCTCGCAGAGCATCATTTGTGCCAATCTAAGTGCTGGCATCAAACTGTGACTCAAACGAGCTTGTCGATAAGCAACGACGCGCAGCTTAAGACCAGAAAGAACCCGCACATATCGGTTACAGTTGTCAAAATGGGGCCCGACGCCAGAGCCGGATCTAGCTTGAAACGCCGCATGACTAGCGGCAGAGTTCCGCCAAGTGAAACGGCAACAATCGTGTTGAGCATCATCGCAATTCCAACGACGATGTCGAGCCATGGGTTCCTTTCCAACGAAAAGCCACGACAGTGACCAACAACCCCAAAGCGAAACCGTTGATCATCCCGCCCCCTAATTCCTTCATCCACACACGCCAAACCTCGCTCGGTTTGACGAGCCCCAATGAAAGCTCTCTCATGCTGACGGCGACTGCCTGGTTTCCGCTGCAGCCACTCATGTTTGAAATGATCGGCAAAAAAACTGCGAGTGCGATCACCTGCGTCAGCGTCTCCTGATAAAACGCGATCACGCTTGCCGCAAGTATGTTTAACGCAATATTAATACTCAGCCAAGCAAGCCGACGACGTGAACGCAGGCCCAACGGCATCGTTCTCAATTCTTCGGTGACGATGCCTTGCGTTTTCATATAGTGTTCGGCATATCGCTCCGACATCGCTTCTCCGACATCGCCTCTTCGACATCACCTCGCCGTAAAACTCCGACCAATTTCCCAGTATTCTCGATAACAGGGACACCGACGTAATTATGTTCGTTGAAAAACTTATGCAAATCCTTTAGCGGTGCGTGAACGTCGACAGACAATGGATTCTGGATCATCAGATTGGAAATCCGTGTTTCGGCTGGCGAAAGAAGTAAATCCCGCAACCTCAAAACGCCTTTCAAAATGTTGGTCGGCTCGCCAGCTTCTTCATTTTTCGCCTCAACAACATAGACATATTGAACTTCAAAGTCCGAGAACTCCTCCGCGTTTCGCTGAAGATGCTGGATCACTCCCGAAACCGTTTCAGCGGTATCGATCGCGACGAAGTGAACGAGCATAATCCCGCCCGCTTCTTCATCGTCATACTCAATCAAGTCCCGTACTTCGTCGGCATCATCGGATTTCATTTCCGAGACGATTGACGCCTGTTTTTGTTCGGACAGTTCGCCAACAAGGTCGGCTTGCTCGTCTTTTGGTAGCTCCTCAAGAAAGTCTGCCGCTATCGCGGGTTCGATTACCGCAAGTAATCTAAGTGCTTGAACTTCGGGCATTTCGTGCAGGTAGTCGGCTGCGTCTTCAAGATTGCTGTTTTCGATCAACAGTCGGCGAAGTGATGACGGAAGTCTCGTCAAAACGATCAACGTGTTGGGGTATCCAAAGCTTCTAGCGTTTCGTCCGCACGTTCAAAGTCACCTTGTTCAAGTAACGATGAGACTTGCTGCAGGGCGAAAACCATATCGACTGGATCTAGTTTTTGAAGGTTCTCGGAGTTCATTGATTCTTCACGGCTGACAAATGTAGTGTTGAAAAATAATGGTTCGCTCAACGAGACAACAGGTGGTTAATCTTTTGCCATTGAGATCAAAATTGAGCCTCGGCCTTAAAACATCCTGCCAGCGTTTGTTGTTTTTTCCAGTTGGAATAACAGGATCGGAAAACTTTCACCGGACTGGCGATTTGGCACGCGGTTTGTTGTATCGACATTGGCCTGAACGAGACAAACCGGCCATCAACCGACCTTTTATTGCCGAAGAGTGCGTCGGTCGAACGTCAAATGACCGAACGACTTAGCCTTGGTAATTGGCTGGCATCGAGATTTCGTGCCAGCTTTTTTTGCTTGTTGGGTTTGGCGAAAACAAATGATCGTCAAGTCGTCAGGTTTTGATGGCGCATCACTCCCTTCCATCACACCAACCATTCGAGAGATCGCCATTTTTGCCAATTCACTAGTCTGTTCAGCAAGATTGCCGATCCGGATGACGCTGGCAATCTCTTCTGTTGTCAAATTGTCAAATAAGCCATCGGACGCTACGACCAATGTGTCACGTGTGGCCATCGGCACCGGCGATCCAATTTCTATCTTCATCTCATTCGAACCAACGCAATTTGTGATTAAGTTCCGGTCTTCGTGAAGCAACCCTTCTTCTTCGTTGAGGACTCCAATTTCTACTGCCATCGCAATAGGGGCGTGGCCAACAGTGGAAAACTTAATTCGTCCTTGATTGCTGAGTAACATCGCCTTGGAATCACCGACGTGAAAAGTACGAATTTTTGCAGCGAAAAATTCAACGACAACCAGCGTCGAAGCCGCTCCGATACCCCAACTGAGGACTTCATCGTTTGATTTCTCGATTGCATCAAGAATCTTACCGCGTAGGCTGGCTGGATTTTCCGAGGCAGTGGATCTGGTCTCCTTGATCAATTGCTTGATGATATTGAGAGACGCTTGGTTTCCTGCATTGGCTCCGCCAACTCCGTCCGCCACGGCGAGCAAACCGTGCTGAGCGTTGACTTCAATGACGCATGCAGCATCCTCATTGGGTGATGAAACTCGCGTTGGGCAGCGTTGAGAAAAGTGCGTAATGGTTCCGCCGCAGAATTCGAAACAATCGACTTCACCCGCTTCAACTTCATACCACGCTCGACTTCGACTCGCATTCATCGGCGAGGCCTCCGCTTCAAATTACGCACTGCAGTCTCGTAGACTTCCTCGTAAAGCTCTTCCATTTGCACAACGTCAACGAAGCGGTCTTTGGGGCGAGCGGAAATCGCCTTGCGAATCAAGTTGATCAGGTCTGGGTGAATTCGCTTGCGTCTCAAGTTGATCGCTCCGGGGGGCGGCCAATCAAAAGGATACTCAGGCCATTGGCCAGCTAGCATCCGATACATAATGAGTCCAAGCGAGAACACGTCTGACCGTTTGTTGGGCCGCCCCATCGCTTGCTCCGGAGCCATGTGGCCAACGGTACCCGTACCCGAGCCGGCAATCGTCATCTTGGAAACTTTGGCGATTCCAAAATCGGTAAGCCGTATGACGTCGCCCTCAAAAAGGATGAAGTTCTCCGGCTTGATATCGCAATGGAGAATATTGGAATCGTGAGCACAGGAAACCGCGCCGATCATTTGCTCGATGTAATCCAAAACTTTTAAGACGGACATTCTACGAGTCATCCGCGACTCAAGTGTTTCCAGCCCCAATCTTGTAACAATGACAAATCTGTCGTCGATGAAGTCCGCATTCTTGACTGGCAATATCCCGGGATGATCGAGTTGGGCGACCAAGCGAACCTCCTGACGAAAAAGGTCGAGCATTTCGTCATCAACGTATTCGTCAAAAGGAATCTTGAGCGCAACTTGAATTCCTTCGATCGTATCG
Organism: Mariniblastus sp.; assembly: GCA_047639375.1. Classification (GTDB taxonomy): domain Bacteria; phylum Planctomycetota; class Planctomycetia; order Pirellulales; family Pirellulaceae; genus Mariniblastus. Next base: position 10,697 of record JBLINZ010000013.1, read on the forward strand.
GTTGCCGAATATACCCGCCCAAAACCGCCGTTGGCAAGCAATTTGCCGATTTTGTATTTACCGATTATCTGCCGGCTGCGAAGCCCACCTTTGACGGCTCGCCCATTTGGGTATTTTCGGGTTGATTTATTCAATTTGCTTACGTTCATAGGTTGAGAAAGATAGTTGAATTCCCAGCGCATTGAAACGCCAAGCAAGTCGGAGCCTGCTCGGCAATCTTAAATTCTCCTCATTTTGACATAACCTTGCAGCGGCGCTTACGAGTTGTCTCGTCGACAAAACAATAGATGTCGATCAAAAATGATAGTTGATGTTTTGCAATTGGCGTACCAAATTCTTACCAATCAATTTTTGGTTCTGAATTTGCCAATGTGGCAGGCACGTCAGCTTTGAACACACATTCCCCTCACAGAGAACTCAAAAATTGCCGCCAACGACCACTCCTATCCAACCTCAAGTGCGCTCGAAAAAAAGCACTGGTAAATAATTAACCACGTTGGTTAATATCAACACATTTCTGCCGGCCATCTCCTTCACTCTCATTTCCTAGTCGAGACCCCACGTGAAAAAGCCCGTACTGTTTTTGCTCAATGACCGCTGGGCCGTCAAGCCAGCCAATACTTCTTCGACTCTGATGCTGGCCTGTGTTCGACTCGGTCATCCCGTTTTCGTAACCGACGTCGTGCACCTTCAAGCCAATAGTTCGACAGCGCTTTTCGCGGAAGCGCTTGAACTTCCGATGAAATCCGAAATCGACTCAACCAAAAAGCTGGCTCGCCTGATGGGCAAGGCCAAAGTTCGGCGGTTGCCGTTGGCAGATTTGGAAGCCGTCGTGATCCGAACTGCCCCAGGGAAAGACATCTCGCGATCGTGGGCCCATCGTTTGGCGCTCGAAGTCATGCGTTTGGCTCACGAAAACGGAATTCGAATCTTGAACAATCCAGTGGGGCTTCAGCGTGCCTCCAGCAAACTTTACACCGTTTGCCTGCCAGAAGAATTCGTCCCCAAAACGATGGTTTGTCATTCATTACAAAGCGTTCAAGATTTTGCAGAGCTCATTAGTGGGCCATTTGTCATGAAACCGCTTCTCGGTTCACAAGGCCGAGATGTGTTCTTTCTCGATGGCTATGATTCGCTAAATACTCGTCAAGTTGTCGATATCTTGGGCCGCACCGGATACCTCGTCGTGCAAGAATACGTTCCTGAAGCAGTCGATGGAGACATTCGCGTTTTAACTCTCGACAAAGAAATCATCTGTGACCAAACGCCAATTGGAGTCGCCCGTACGCCTGCCAAAGGAGAACGCCGCAGCAATATTTCTCTAGGTGGATCCGCGAAGATTGTTGAACTCACGAAAAGACAAGCTTTCGTCTGTAGGAAGATTGCAAAACTGTTAGCAAAAGACGGGATTCGTTTCGCTGGTATCGACCTGGTTGGCGAGAAGATTGTCGAAGTGAACGTGTTCAGCCCAAGCGGCTTGCAAGAGTTCGATCCGTATCTCGATCGCGCCATTTCAACTGAGGTGATGCAAACGCTTTTGAGTTAGCGGTTCATTTCAAGTGCCGATCCGTTTTAGCGACAAACTTCTCACCCAGTTGCATCGTGGCTTTTACGATCGGGATTGTCTTCCGCCTGAGTCGCGACACTGCGGCTAATTTGGATTCCAAGCTTTTTGATTTTCGTTCTCAAGGTGGTTCGCGTGATGCCTAAAATGGAAGCAGCCTCCACTTGGTTGCCTTCAGTGACAATCAAGACTTGTGTCAACAACTCTCGTTCAACCCGCTCAATCACCGAGTCGTAAACATTATTCTCTCCAGATTGAATCTTCTGTTGAATGAGATTCTGAATTTCGGATTTCAAAGTTGCGACGGATTCGTCACTCAAATCGTTGACTTGAACACCGTCATGTTTTAACGCGAGGCCAAGCTTGGGCATAAAGTCTGGGATGACAACTTTGCCTGATGTCTGCAAAATCGCTTTGCGAATGACGCTTTGCAATTCACGAATATTTCCTGGCCAATCATATTCGCTCAATCGTCCAATCGACTCAGGAGAAAAACGGCTTACCGACTTTCCCAACTCCAGATTGGAAACAATGCGAAAGTGCTCTAGAAGGTAAATCAAATCGCCATCACGTTCTCGAAGAGGCGGCAATTCAATAGTGTATCCATTGAGCCGGTAAAAAAGGTCGCCACGAAACTGTCCTGATTTCACCATCGCTTCAAGGTCACGATGGGTTGCTGAAAGGACCCTCACGTTTGTCTTTATCGTTTGACTGCCACCAACTCGCTCGAAGGATTGTTCTTGCAACACACGCAACAGCTTGCCTTGCAAAATCATCGACATATCGCCAATCTCGTCCAGAAACAGGGTTCCGTTGTCACACTGTTCAAACTTTCCAATACGCTGTCGATCCGCCCCCGTGAACGAACCTTTCTCATGACCAAATAATTCGCTTTCCAAAAGCGCGTCCGGAATCGCCGCGCAGTTGATCGCCATGAATGGCGCTTCGCTTCGATTGCCAAACTGGAAGATCGCGCGTGCAACCAGTTCCTTTCCGGTACCGCTTTCGCCACGGACAAGTACCGTTACATTCTGGCTAGCGACGCGGCCGATCGACTTGTAAACATCCCGCATGGCCGTGCATTGTCCAATCATCGCGTCACCTTCTTCGTCTTCGGGCGAATCGGGATTAAGAGCGATTGGCTCAGCGGCAAACCGACGTATCTCAAGAGCACGCGCGATGACTCTTTGCAGTTCATGCTCATCCAATGGCTTAACAAGAAAGTCCAGCGCACCCAATTTGGTGGCTTCAATCGCTTGGCGGCTGTTAGCTCTATCGGCGACGATAATCACAGGAAGGTGCTGGTCGGAATCGGCGAGTCTTTGGTATAGTGCCAAACCCTGATCATCAAAGTCGGCATCCAGAATAACGATATCGACTTCGACGGCGTTGGCTTTAAAGACCAGGTCTTCAGAATCTGCGGCCACGAGAACAGCTAGTTCAGCCTGCGATGCAGATAATTCAATCTGATTAAGTGCTTCTGGGTTGTGATCAGCAACAAGGATTGCAGGCATGTTAGTAACATCAGGTCTTGAAACTGCTGGCTGGAATTTAGAATAAAGTTCTAGCGTGTAAAACTTCTTCGCAAAAGCTTAATTCTTTTTCTTTAGAAATGCCATGTAATTTGGGAGTTCATCTAAGAGAACTGCAAAGTCATTAATTCAGTAATTTCAAACCGATAGCAGGCTTCCAGACGATATGGCCTTGGCAACTCTAATTGAAGTGTTTTGTTGTTCGAAGAGCCTTTGATAAGAGATGGCGGCAGGGATTGATGAAATGGCGCACATCGTGCAGCAGCACCTCGCCATCATCAGTAGTAAGGGACGCCTAATCCGACGCCGTTAATTCATTGGATCCTTACAATCGAATCCAGCCAATGAAAATCAACAGCTAGTAGTGTTGATTGAAGGTTGTTCGTTTGTCATTGCAATTTGGCGATGGATCCGCGGGGTTGGCACTCGCCGCTAATTTTCCTACTTCCGTTGATTGCTGGATTACCAACAAAATGATGCAGCAAACAGGAAGTGAGCTACTGACTTTGCTTGCCATTTCATGGCATTTGGCTGCAGTAACTGGCAACGGCTTGTACTTTGATGCAGCGAAGGACTTAACTCATAACGCCTCGGCTTCATCGGCCGAACGCACGTTGTGAAATGTTTTTCCCTTGCGCTGGAGCGAGAACTAGCATAGGGTTAATTCGTAGCCGCACGTATGCGGGAATGAGGAGATGCGAATTGATCTATGGGATCTTGAATCAAAAAGGTGGTGTTGGGAAAACGACGATTTCGATTCACGCCAGCTAATGACCACCCGTGAAGTGCTGAATGCCGAAAAACAAATGATTCAGTTTGCTCGTGATGTCCGTGGGACTCGAAAAGCGATCAGCTCGTTTGATCGAGAATTCGAACTGACTTGGCTCAACGAGGAACAAAAGGATGCAGTCAATCATGTCCTCCAGTCTCGCGACACGGTGATGGCGATCACCGGTGGTGCTGGGACGGGGAAGTCATCGTTGATGCAGGAGGCCGTTGAAGCGGTACGCGAAAATGGCAAGCAGGTTTACACCTTCGCCCCAAGTACGGGAGCGAAGGAAGTGTTGGAGGAAAAAGGCTTCGAGAATGCAAACACAGTTGACCTGCCCACACGAACGAGAACCTCCATCTCGCGAATCCGTGCGAGCATACCCAGCAATGTCAAAACGACGATCCCTGAAAATGGGTGACGCACACCTCGAGCCTTGCGAGGATCTTCCAAACCTGAAAAAACTTCCAAAAGTGTTTGCGATGGCAACATTGTGGCTCCCAAAAAAAGAGCCCCCTGATTCAACCAAACCAATACGAACACAAATTCAAATGGTTCGGGAAAATCTACTTTGCAGTTCTCCTAGGGGTGGTCACCATCGCATCGGATGCAATCAAAAAGTTTGACAACGCCTTCAATTGGTTTGTAATTCTTCCCTGTCACCATTGTGCCTTCGAGATCCAACAAGAACCCCCTCTCGTCCCAGTCAACGTCGGGAAAACGATCGCGGCCACGAACGCGATCAAGTAAAAGTAGGCCGGATCGACAATCCAAAGTCCGCAAAATCCAGCATGGGCACCATTCTACAGTCGATCCAGTTGCCGATCACCAGACCGATACAGAACGGGATCATAAACGCCGGAATCGCCTTTTGAGATTTGGCAACGATCGAATTTTGAATGTCGGATCATCGGTGAGCGGTCAATAAAATCTGAGTGATCGTAAACGAGGATGCCAGAATAAAGATAATCTCGAGTTAGATCGGAGGTTGCCTGTACATCAAAGGCCGAAGGGTCAAGCTTTAAACGGCGAGCACAATCAGTACGACGACCGGTAAAACAGCTTGTAAATGCGGGGTGGACGGTTCCCGGTTACAGTACGTGGTTATGAACAGACCTGAAAGCGAAACGTGGGAATTTCTTCATACTCGACTCGAATACGAGTGAAATCGAGGGCCTGGAGACAATTTAATTCAATTTATGGTAATTCTGGGTATTTGGCTTCAAGAAGGCCATTTCTTAGGAATAAACAGCGTCGATCTCCGTCTCGATCTTCTGTTCCAAGGGTGAATACTAATTGACGTTTGCTTCCCGATGAAGCTACAATGGAAGGTAACGCCCATTAATTTCCATGTATTGGTTGCGCCGTATCTCTTTTTTATAGGGCGAATTGTTTGCCAGCCTGTTGGGTTTGGCTACGTTTCAGCTACTTTCATGATTCCGCAAGCCAAAGTAGCACATCTTAAGCCCGATCAGCTTCTCTATTTGAAAGAAGCGTTCCGATCGACCGTCTCGCTCGACGATCTCGCTGCCGAGCTCAATTTCCCCGGACGGAACCAATTGTTGCTCGCGATTGCGAAATCGTTGAGACTTGAGGTCGTCGAATTGGACGAAATCAGCATTGATGCCAATGTCCTGGAGAACTTTCCCCAAAAACTGATTCATCGCTTTGAGGTCTTCCCCATCGCTCTTCGTGAAAACGAAATACAACTAGCGGTCGGAAATCCATTTGATCTCAACATCGTTGACGAAGTCGCCGCCGTGAGTGGTTTTTCCGTCTTACCTGTGGTGGCCGATGCGGAAAAAATTCGAGGACTCATCAAACAGAATTTTGGCGTCGGTGCTGAGACGATCGATGGAATGATGTCGCTTCAGGACGATACCCCTGTTGCGGTTCAAAATTTACAAGGCCAGGATCTCGACGATGCCGAGATGGCGCAACAGGCTTCGGTTGTTCGATTGGTCAATGAAATTTTGACCGCAGGCATTGAGTCGCGCACCAGTGATGTTCATATCGAGTCCCAGGAAAAAAGTATCAAAATTCGCTATCGCATCGATGGAGTATTACAACGGCAACCGACGCCACCGGATATGAACCGCTTTCGAAACGCCATCGTCAGCCGTCTCAAGATCATGGCCAAGCTGAACATTGCCGAGAAACGAATTCCGCAAGACGGCCGAATTAAAATGCGAGTCAAGGGACGTGAAATCGACATTCGTGTTTCGATCATTCCGATGCTCCATGGCGAAGGCATCGTGATGAGGATTTTGGACAAGGACAACCTGGCGTTCAGTTTGCGCGGGGTTGGAATGCCTGAGAGTATATATGACCAATTTAATAAACTGATTCAACTGCCTCACGGGATCGTTCTGGTAACCGGCCCGACTGGATCGGGAAAGACAACCACGCTTTACAGCGCGCTGGGTGAAATCAAGAATGAAGGTACGAAAATCATTACGGTCGAAGACCCGATCGAATATCAACTCGAGGGTATCAATCAAATCCAGGTTCACAATAAAGTCGGATTGACTTTTGCATCGAGCCTTCGAAGTATCTTGCGTCACGATCCGGATGTGGTTCTTGTTGGTGAGATCCGCGACTTGGAAACTGCCGAAAATGCGATTCAGGCTTCGCTCACCGGGCACCTCGTATTCAGTACGCTTCACACCAATGATTCCGCGAGCGCGTTCATGCGGCTTAGTGATATGGGAGTCGAACCTTTTCTCGCAACCAGTACGGTCGAAGGGGTTCTCGCCCAACGATTGGTTCGGATCCTCTGCTCCGATTGTTGCCAGGCTGTCGATCCCAGCCAGCTCTCGTTGCCTGATGATTTCCCCTTTAAACGGATCGATAACGCAGAGACGACGCTTAAACAACCGATCGGTTGCCCGCAATGTCGCCAAAGTGGCTACCGGGGAAGGATTGGTATTTTTGAATTGCTAGTTGCGAACGAGGAGATTCGAGAGCTCGCCGGACACCGGGAACCATCAACGAAAGTCAAACAAGCCGCACTGGCCTCGGGCATGAAGTCGCTTCGAAACGACGGCTGGGACAAGGCCCTGGCCGGAACGACGACAGTCGCAGAGGTCTTGCGCGTCACCAAGGCCGACTGAGATTCACGCAGTGTAGATTCCTTCAGGAAAATAATTTCCATGCAGAATATGAAGCTCAATATTTGATTCAATCCTAACGTGACTTCAATGATAGTCGCGTATTCCAGAAATCCGAGTTTTGAAACTCATTCGGATCGTCGACTCAATGCCTGATTTTTCCTATAGCGCCAAAACCACCGCCGGCGAACATACCGAAGGGGTAATCCAAGCGACGACCCACCAGGAGGCGCTGCGCCAACTGACTCAGCGATCGCTGTTTCCTGTGAAGGTTCGTGTTCAAGCCGTTAATCGTGCCTCATTCTCGCTACGGAATCGGGTCAGCACGGAGGTCGTTGCCGACCACCTGACTCAAATGAGCGATTTGTTGACCAACGGTGTTTCACTGTTGGAAACGCTAAAAATTCTCTCGGAACAAGCACTGTCACCCCAACTAAAAATGGTTCTTGCTGAGATTCATGATGACGTTGCGGACGGCCAAAACCTCGACGATGCCTTTGCAAAACATCCACGCATCTTTTCGACGCTCACCGTCAGTATGATCAAAGCCGGGATGGAAGGCGGATTTCTTGAAGAGTCGTTGTCCCGGGTTTCAGGCTTTCTGGAAAAACAGGCCGCCTTAAAATCAAAAATCATTGGCGCATTGACGTATCCGATGGTCCTCATCGGAGTTGGCGTATGCCTGATGATCGGCATGGTCGCCTTTATCGTTCCAATGTTCGAAGTTTTCTTTGACAAACTGATTCAAAGTGGCGTTGGATTGCCCACCGTTACCCGAGTCTTGATTTTCGTGAGTAACGGCCTTGTTAAGTACGGGCTTTTGATGGTGCTGGGAATCGCCGGTGTCATTTATGGTATTCGAAAATTCGCTGCCACTTCTTTTGGCCGCGAGTTCTTTGATGCCTACAAATTGCGGATCCCCATGGCGGGAATCGTTTTTCGAGAGTCGGCGATTTCTCGGTTTTGTCGGGTATTAGGTACCCTGTTACACAATGGTGTGCCCATTTTGAAGTCGTTGAAAATCGCGGGTGAATCCGTTGGTAATGTTGTTTTGCAAAAAGCGATTTTTGAAGCCGCGGAAAATGTCGTTGCAGGAAACCGTCTTTCTGATCCGCTCGAAAAAAGTGGGTTTTTGACTCCTCAAGTTCTGGCGATGCTCAGGGTTGCTGAGGAATCCAACTCCCTGGACTCTGTGCTTGTCAAAATTTCAGACAGAATGGACAATAAAATTGAGCGAACACTTGATTCATTGGTCCGTTTAATTGAGCCAATTATATTATTGATTGTCGGAGCGATGGTGATGGGAATCATTCTGGGTGTCCTGCTTCCGATCTTCGACCTGACTTCAACCATCGACTAAACCATTTTGATAATCATTTCCAGTTGAATATTTTGGAGTAAACATGAACATGAAGACGAACAAACGAAAATCACAATCTGGATTTACAATCCTCGAACTTGTGATTGTACTTGTCATTCTGGTCGCCATTCTTGCAATCGTCGGACCTCGACTGATGCGGTCACAGCAAAAAGCTGACATCAAACTGACCCAAATTCAGATCGGCACTCTGGAGACCACGCTTAAAGAGTATGCGGTCGACATGAAACGCTTTCCTTCGACGGATGATGGCCTATCGGCGTTGCTTCGTCAGCCGATGGATGGAAAAAAATCAAGTCACTGGTCAGGTCCCTATCTGGATGGAGACAACCTGCCAGTCGACGCGTGGGAAAACGAATATATCTATCAACTTGGGTCCGATGGAGCTGGCCAAGGCCGTCCCATTATCGTTTCGAAGGGGCCGGATGGAGAACTCAACACGGACGACGACATTTTCAACTTTAGGCCCGTTGGTGAAGGTGATCTCGAGGAAAATGACGTTGAATCCGATACATCTGATGAGCCGATGGAAGATCTGGAATCGGTTGACCTCGGTGACGATTTTGAGAATTGATCCTCATGAGCCGACAATGCCTCAAACAGAGAAATGCTGATCGCGTTCGGATCAGGTCTTTCGCGTTCCGTCGTGACGCTCGTGGTGGATTGACGATTCTCGAAATGACCATCGTGTTAATTATTTTGCTTACGTTTATCGCCTTGACTTGGCCGCGGCTCTCGGCACGTACGCAAAAAGCGGAATTGAGGCAGGCGACGATGAAGCTCAAAGAAGCGTTTGCGGAGGCACGTCGTTCTGCCATGACGGACGGGGAAAATTGGTCGTTTCGATTTAGAAATAAGCGACCTGAATTTGAAATCTCGAGCTCACGCGAGACTCGTTTTGAATCGGATGCACCGTCCTCGGACGACTCCCCTTTTCGTACTTGGAATCCATGGGCTGAGTCGGACCACGCCAACGGGCCATCGGCTCAACCCTCCCATTGGGACCAGAAACTCTTTGGCGGAGTCGTTTTTCGTTCAACACTCGACAACGCCATGGACGCGTCGGAGTCACGAGAAATCGATCCGCTCGACCTCGCCGTTACCAGCCCGACCATTACGCTTGGCGCATCCAAGAAAATAGATCCGGCGATTTATCTCTTTCCAAGTGGGCGAGCAACGCCGGGGCAGTTTTGGTTGCTCAGTTCCAATTCAAGATTTTCGATCAAAGTCGTAGTACGGGGCATGACCGGCAGCCTGTCGATCGGACCCGTTCAATCGGTTCGAGTCAACTCGAACCAACCGATCAGCGATGATGTTGGACCGCCCGAACTCACTCATCGCGGGAGGCAGGCGAAGACTTCCACCAAACTTGCAGGTCTGAATTGAACCCTTCAATCACCAGATTCGGATTCGGTCGTTCGGCAATTCGATCGACCCGTCGACACCGTCCGCGAGCCGGATTGTCGCTATTGGAAATCATTATCGCGACGGCTATCGTATCGGTCAGCGTCACCTTGTTGCTGCGCGTGATCGACAACACTCATCGGATCGCTACCCGAGCCAGAGATCGTGTCACAGCTCAATTACTGTGCCAAAATAAATTGAACGAGATCATCATTGGAATCCATCCGCTCCAATCCGTTGCCGGTGAGGCGTTTGCTGAAAATCCCCAGTGGCGGTATACCCTTCAAGTTGAAGATTCGCAGTTGGGACCATTGAAGAATCTGACCATCGAGGTTTTCGGACCTATTCATCCAGGCCAATCGCAGTCACCAACAAACCCGGTGTTGAACCGCTCTCGGTATTCCGGGGCGGAGGGCCAGCCACCCGCGTACCGGATGCGTAGAATCTTGCGGCCGATTCAACCCGCGCGAAAGGGCCTAAATCTGTCCGATGCAGATTCGCTGATCCGTTTCGGTGAGGGGGCTTGAAATGAAAACGACTCGCCCAATCAGCCGTTCACCAATCAGGCGATCTTCATCGTCGGCGTTCACGATTCTGGAAACGATGATCGCCCTCATGCTCGTGTCGGTTCTGATGGCTGTCGTCTGGTCGGTGTTGTCGAACTTCACCATGGTCGCCGAACGATCCCACAATCGAGTTTCGGATCTTGAAATCACCCGTTCAATTCATCGCCAACTTCAGGATGACATGGACCACCTCCTCGTTTTTTCAGATCCGGAGCGGGGCGATGGCTTCCGCTCTCAATCCAATGCATCGGTTCCTGGGGAGATCATGTTTTCAGGTTCAAAGGAACGAATTCAATTCTTGATTTTTGATCGCCATGTTTCCAACCCAACCGCACTCGAAACTACACCTCAGGCCACCGGCGGACTTGATGCGTATCGTGTTGTCACTTACCAGTGGCAGACGTTGCGGGACGAATCCGCAACTAAATTGGGCTCGATCGTATCGGAATCCAGGGGGCTCGACCTAACCGATGCACTCGACACAGAGTCGGAACCGAATCGGCCAACTCCGCGACGCGCATGGGTTCGATCGGTCTTGAGTTACCATGAATATTTAAACGGTGATGGCACGTCGCATTCGGTGTCACGTCAACTGGAAAATTTCGCGACGATCGAGATTGGTCTTGCCTCGAACCGATCCGACTCAACGAACGCCATCCCCCAGCCACAAGACACGATGGAAGAGATTGCCACCGTGAGTTGGAGGTTTTTCGATGGCCACCAATGGCGATCGAACTGGGATAGTCGCACGGAAGACTCGTTTCCCATCGCGGTGGAGTTGAATTTTGAAACTCAGGAAGTGACAACGAAAACAACGCCACGGTCCTCGCGATCAAGCGATTCCCGAACGGTCGATTCAATCGAAATTGGAGATTTGGATCTGACAAGCGACCGACTATTGGACAACGTCACGGGACAGCCGGCCGGTGCGGCGCTTGAATCGGGTGCTCATCGCATTCTGGTTCGAATCGGGGTCGACCCCTCGAACGAAACCGTTCGAACGAATTGAAAAATCGCTGGAGCATCCATGGCTAGATCCCTTGAACGACTGAATCGAAACGGCAACCGAGCCGATCGGCGAGGAGTCGTTCTGTACATGGTCGTGGTCATTGTTCTGCTGCTCACGTTGATTGTTTATGGCTTGCTGATTTCAATGCGAGCTCAAAATCTCGCGGCCGCGGTTGCCGGCGACCGATTGCAGGCGCGACAGTCCGCATTTTCTGCTCGGGATGTACTGCTTTCTTTGGTAGAAAATTCACGTCAATCGCGAGATGCGACCGGGGGCATCGAATTGAACCCGAACATCTTTTCCAATATTCAATTGGCCGCTCAGGGCTCCGACGATGATGAATTCCTACCTTTCGGCGTGGTCCTTCACCCTGATTTCAATTCGCTGAAATTTGGCGCCGTCAACGAGTCGGGAAAGATTAATCTGCGAATTCTGTTGGAGGTAGACCGGCAATTTCCGGGAACAGGACGGACCATCTTGATGCGGCTCCCCGACATAACTGCAACCATCGCCGATCATCTTCTTGATTGGATCGATGCGGACGATCAACGTCGCGACCTTGGAAATGAGTCGCCATTCTATATACAAAATTTTGGCTATCCCGCGCGCAACGGAATTCCTCCGGTTCTCGACGAGTGTTTGCGGATCGCAGAAATCGCTCAGAGCTCCTCGTCGAACCGTAAGTCATCAGGACGCGGCATTCAGGATAATCGGAACATACCGAGTTGGATGAGCTACTTAACAGTTTCCAGCGGCGAACGAAACGAGGCCTATTCCGGCGTTTTCAGGATCGATCTGAATCAGCCAGATATTTTTCAACTACATCAATCATTAGTTCAAAATCTCGACCTGGAAACGGCCAATTTTATTATCTTGTTTCGCCAATTTGGCCCCGCTACGACAACAAGCCAAAGCAAGGACGTACGAGTTTTTTCTCGGTTAGCGACTGATGTGGCGATCAATTTTTCCCTCAGTGGTTCACATGAAATCACCTCACTCCTGGACGTGGTGGACCAGACGATTGAGGTCCCTCAAAGCGAAACCGAACGGTTCCGAATCGATAGCCCTGTGGGTGAAGACCGTTCGGATTTCGCCGAGAAATTGCCAAAAATTCTGAATTTCTGCACGATAATCAAGCAGGAAACGATACGAGGGCGTGTTAATATAAACATTGCTCCTTTCGAAGTACTACTTTCGGTCCCTGGTATCGACGAATCCATTGCTGAACAAATCATGGCTAATCAAATGGAGCGGCCTGGCGGACGACGTGAAATCGCTTGGCTATTAACCGAGAGAATTGTCTCATTGGAAACGTTTCGAAACCTGATTCCTTTTATTACCGATGGCGGTGACGTTTATCGAGCTCGATTCGCTGGGTTTTCCGATCCGCAAACTGCCCCGTTTGTATTTGAAGCGGTTCTGGATGCTTCCGGAAAATCTATTAAACAACTTGAATTGACACGACTCTACGAGACCTTTGAATTCCGACAGATGTTGGATGAGTCAACAAAATGAACAACCGCAGAACATCTCGAAACGCGACCGTATTCCTTCAGCGAGGCGCTGCGGTGTGTCGATTTCTCTGTGCTTCGTCGCAAGGGTTGAATAAGGTGATAGCGCTGGGCGAGCTCCCAGGTGAGGCCACGTTCGAGGACTTGCGAAACGAGCTGAATCGGCAAAACGCCAAAGTCAAGCAAGTCGTTTTGTTGTTGCCCCGATCCGAGTTGGATTTTAATTTTCTTGATTTTCCCGACGTCGATGACAAAGAGCTAGCGCAATTGGTTCACAATCTTGTGGTCGCGACCACGGAGATTTCCGGAGACGGAAAAATCGCAACGGATTTCATCGTTTGTGCCAACTCGGAATCCGAAGGCAAGCACGCGTTAGCGTGGAGCTTGCCAGAGCTACAAATAAAAACCCTGAAAGATGAAGCCCGTCAAAGTGGCTTTCAACTCAAGGCCGTCACGTTTGAGGGATTCGGAGCCGTTTCACTTTGGCGAAATCAGTTGATTCGACAGCCAGCGGACGCGACTGTTTTTTCGGTTACGTCCAATTCGATCGACTTCACGGTGATCCGAAAAGGGACGATCAGCCAGATGCGTTCGATTCCGTTTCAACAAACCTCGGAGCAAGGCCAAACCGTTTCGGCACGTTTGATTGACGAGTATCGTCGAACCATGACCGTGATGGGTATCGATCTGGATTCGATTGACGACGAACCGGCGAGAGCCTACATGTTCGGCGCTACGGATCTGAAAAAGGAAATTGTCGAAAATCTAACTCGCAAGATCAATGTCTCCGTTTCAGTCCTCAACCCACTCGAAAAAGTCGACTTCTCGCCGTCGGCCAATCCGCCGAACGAATGCGACGAATACGTTCAATTGCTGGGAATCGCAACCAGCTGGGGGTCTGGCAAACTGGAAATCGATCTTTGCAACCCGCGACAACCCGAAACCCGACGCTTGCCGTGGCGTCAGATTGCCGGTTGGGCATCGCCCATCGTGTTGTTGTGTGGATTGTTTGGATACGTGGTTTTCGACAACATTCGTCAAGGCGCCGCCGATGTTGAACTCAAACAGAAAGAATTTCTGCCGTTACTCAAACAGGCTTTACTCGCTCAGGAGCTCGGTGACGAGTTGGCAGCTATTCGAGACTGGCGAAAAGACGAAGTCGTCTGGTTGGATCAATTGGAACAACTCACCGACAAACTGCCACCACGAGAACATAGTCTGATTCGTCGAATCAACATGACCTCGACCAGTGATGGGACGGCGTTGATCAACCTCTCGGTCGAGGTCGATCAAGCGGACTTGGTGCTTCAAATGGAAAATGGATTTCGGCAGACTGGGAAACAGGTGACGAGCAAACGGGTTTCGGAATCGTCCTCAGGAAACAAAGAGCGATGGTCTTTTGAAACAAGCGTTCGGTTCCCAGTCGTCCCACCGAAGTTGTCGTTTTCCCAACCGGTTGCGGCATCGCAGTCGCCCGACCCATCGGATCGTCAACCAGCGGATTCCGATACTTCGGCGGCTTCCGGCATGCCTAAAATTTCTCCCGAACAAACCTCCGCCAACGATCCGGCGAACACGGGAGGTTTGCCATGAACAAGCGAACGATTTACTTGTTGATTGGTGTCGCCGCGGTCGCGCTGTTTTATTTCGGCGACCTGGGTTATCGAACCTATGTCGACGCGCCGGCTAAAAAACAGGCCAACCAAATCAAGAAACTGGACAAGCAGATCACCCAGGCGAATAAATTGATCGCCCGAATACCGGCAACTTCCAAGCAACTTGACTCGTATGAACGATTGTCATTGCCCACCGATCGGGAAACGACTCGAACGGCGTATCAAAATTGGCTGCTGTCCGCAGTAAAGTCGAATGGCCTTCAACAGGCGAGCGTCGAAGCAACCCTACCTTCAGCGATTACGATCAATCGGCGCGGCGCGACTACATCCCGGGTAAAAACCAAAACGGTTCTCGTTCGGTATTCGTATTCGTTGAGCTGTCGCGGTTCGCTGAACCAATTCGTCGAGTTCTTGTACCAGTTTTACCGAAGTGGGCATCTCCACAAGATTCGTTCGATGGCACTCAATCCATCCAGCGATGGGAAACGTATTGACGCACGAATGACGATCGAGGCGATCTCATTGAATCGCTCCGAACGGGAGTCAGAACTCGCTGACGTCAAAGTCAATCGTCCCGCCAAGTCGACACTGATCGAATACGCGCGAATCGCCCAGAGAAATATTTTTTCGAGAAAGGGCGATCAGAGTCTCTACCGAGTTCGATTGTCAGGTATTACCTTTAGCAAAAACGGCGAGCCGAATGCCTGGATCCAGATAGACGATAAACTGGCGTCCAGACAATGCTCCAACGAAGACACCCTCTCAATCGGCGATCATCAAATCGAAATCCTAGACATTCAATCTGAACTCGTCTATCTCCTGGTCGATGGTATCCCTGTCAAACTTGAACTCGGACATTCGTTGAAAGATGTTTTGGATACAGGAACAGATGCCCTGGAGTCGGACGATCTCAATCTTGAACCGAGTACTCCCGAGCTCCTCAATCCCGAATCCATCGATCAAATCAGTGCGACGGGGTCTGCTCTTTTCAACTGGCGGAAATCATGAAATCCATCTTAATCCCCGTCGTGTTTGTGGCCCTTTTCACATTGTCGGGATTCGGCTCGACAGCAGTCCACGCTCAGGGAACTCGCAATCTCGGTCGACCTTTGATTCGTCAAGCGAGCCCTGCTGCCGGTAACAACGCAATCGGCCAGATCCAGGGAGGGGAACGATTTTTGAGAGCCAATCGCCAGGCTTCGGATTTTGTCGGCTCCAATCAGGGAGATGCCTCAGGGTTCGTCGGCCTAACCCAGGGGCGGGTGTCTGGGGAGATTGCCTCGTCAACCGGTGGCTTGATCGAACAAGCTGACTTGACCTTTCAAATCAACCAACCGTTTCCCGCGATGTCACGAGATGAGCCGTATCCACCTCGATTGGTTCTGGGAGCGGATTTTCCAGTTGAATTGGCTTCCAAACGCATCGGTAACATTGTCAAGTCACTTAATCAGAAATTGAATCGGGTTGCGGGTACCTCGGTCGAGGTGTCCGTGGCAGGGCGGAAGGCCATCATTCACGGCGAGGTAACGTCCTCCAGGGAACGGGACCTGGCTGAGATTTTGCTTCTGTTCGAGCCGGGAATTGATTCGGTTCAAAATAATCTGAAATTGAATCGTCCAGATTCGGTTCCTCCCAAGCGTCAGAGCTCCCCCCCGAACCGTTGATGTCGGCATTCGGATTCACCGAGCCCCTTCGGCGACTCAGAGTCGAAACGTCTTGAATTGAGTCCTTCCACTGAGTCGATGCACTCAAAAGAGCCGACATTTCGGATTGGATATTTCCTGAAGTCGACGTTGAATTGAGTTGGTAGGTCGGCTGTTTGTCAGCATCAGGTGAGCGGTTCGGAGTTAGATGGGCCCGTCGATCGAAACTCCTCGGTAGATCAATGGAAAAAATCTCTGTGTTGTTGGTGCTATTTGTCTGGGAATCCAAGGTCGGTACGACCGGGATACTACCGCCGGCTTGACGAACGGGAAAGCTTTCTGGATTGACTTCCTTCGCACCGGGCAACAAGTGCGTCGATAGATCCGAGATAACGGTGCCACCGGCCGTTCCGTCATATCGAGTGACCAAACTGAGCTCGCGTTTCATCCCGCCAACTTCATCCCAGGGGATCCAAATGTTGTAGGAAAAACCCAACGACGATTTGCTTCCGAGTTCGGCCATCTGTTGGGCTGTGATGATGTACTTTTTTTCAGGTGAAGTCTTCGGGTGACTCAAAAGATCTCCGTCAAACACGTAGACGGTCAACCTCCCCTCGATTTGGACCGGCTCCTGGTTGCCTTCCTCGTAGAAATAGACACGCCCGCCGAAACCACGCACCCCTGGTAAGCCGGGTTGATGCAAAACCGTATCGGTCCAGATCGGCATCACACGTTCAGGAATCGTGATGGCAGGTTGCTTGTTGAGGAAAGGGACCCAATCGGTTTTCTTTTCCATGAAACTCGAACAGCCCACGGTCATCGACAACAAAATCAGCCAGGCGACGAGAATCGAAGTTCTGGCGCGTGTACACGATCGATCTTGGATTGAAATCGAATTCATTGGTCGTCAGCGTATACAGGAAGAACTTTAGGGGCTTTTCGTCTTGGCGGCGCCAAAGATCCTCGAGGATTTTCAATCGGATAGATCACCTCAGGTGTCTCGCGTTCCAACTGCTCTGCGTTGATACCACTAGTCAAATCATCGTTGCCTTGCATTTCAAATACATCCGATGCACACCAGCTCATTCGGGAGGATTCGAGATTTCGGTTTCTTGCGTTGTCGGCGGACGAGCGAATCACATGGGGAGTCAGAACGATGAGTAATTCGGTTCGGCGTTTCTGATACGATTCAAACTTGAAAAAGTGTTTCAGCACAGGAATGTCTCGCAAAAACGGCACGCTTCGGTCAACTTTCTGGGTGCTGTTGGTGATTAATCCGCCCAACACGATCGTTTCGCCATCGGCAGCGCTGACGGTCGCTTGAGCCGTTGTTGTGTCGACGCGAGGTGATCGAATAACCGTTCCATCATTGGAAACAGCGACGGGGATTCCATCCTGCTCCGATCCGAGATTTGATTTCTCTGCATCGATTTCCATGATCACGTTTCCGTCCGGCCCAATCCGGGGCGTGACCCCGAGAATGAGCCCGACGTTTTCATTCGTCACCGAATTCGATTGACCGTTTTGATTGACAGTGGAACCTGTAATTCGAGGTACCCGTTGCCCAACTTGGATGAACGCCGGTTGGTTGTCGAGCGTTCGAATCTGCGGCCGACTGAGGATTTCAATGCGGCGACTCTCTTGAAGTGCCCTGACCAGGATGCTGACATTTTGACTACTGGCCGACAATACCAGACCACCAAATCCCATTTGATCGTTACTACGACCAACCGCAAAATTGGAAATCCCCTGCCCTGCCACGGCACCTGCTGTTCCTAGCGATGCCGTACTGCCGCTGTTGCCAAGTGGGCTGGCGGAATTGAATCCAAAACCGGGGAGGTTCGTTGCTGAACGAATGATCTCCTGAACCGTCGTCACAATTCCCGCCGGCGTCGATGCTGACGTCGAATCTTGAGTCGTAAGCAAATTGCCAAGTAAACTTCGATCAAATAGCACCGAATCTTGCAGGCCGAGCTCGACTCCGAGCTCATCGGTTTCATTGAGTAACACTTCGGCAATCAAAACCTGGACAACGACTTGTGAAGGTTGTTCGTCGAGTTTTTCTATCAGATCATTGATCTCTTCAAAATATCTCGGTGTGGCGCTCAATAAGAGCTTATTGGCGATCGGCTCCGGAACAATCACGACTTCTTGCTCCAATTGCTGAAACGGATTTTGTTCGCCCGGACTCATTCCTTCGATTTCCCTCGAATTTTGCAGAAACTGATTGATCGCGTTGGCAACGTCGACGGCAGGGGCATTTTTTAATTGATAAACTTCGGTTTGACGCTGTGAGTTAGTCGATTCGTCCAGCTTGGCAATCAGAGCTTCGATGATTTTCAAATCCCCTTCCGAGCCCATCGCCAAAATACTGTTGCTTCGTGTATCAACCGAAAACCGGATCGGCACCAGCGAAATTTCGTCCGGTGCGGTTGGCAATTTTGTATTCGCCCCATCACCAACGGTTCCAGGAATGAGCGAGCGCAAAGTCTGGATCATCGTGGATGCGTCGCCGTTATAGATTTTGAACACTTTCAATTGAGACCGCGTCGCGGGCGTATCAATCTGTCGAATCAACTCTTCAAGTAATCCAAGGTTTGCTTTAGGACTGGAAACGATCAGAGTATTGTTTCGCACATTGGGTGTAATTTGCACTTCGTCAAGCGAACCGCTTTGCAAAATTCGAATTCCTTTTTCATCAAACGCATACAGCTCCATCCCCGCTGATCGACTGTTGGAGGTGCCTGCGGTAATCGCCGCTTCAAGCGTTTGCGCCACATCGCTGGCGAGCGAATTTCGAATATTGATGACCACCGCTTGATTGACGGCTCGGCCACCGGCGACATCCAGTTGCTTGACGAGCCTCGTAACTTCTTTCATGTCTCGCGGTGAGGCATGGACGACCAGCGAATTGGTACGGTTGTCGACAGCGATATTGAATTGCGGACTGAGGCCTCCTCGGTCGGCGAAAAATTGACCAATGCTGTCGCTGATCGAATCGGCACTGGCATGTTCGATACGAATCACACTAAACTGAGTGGAAGCGTCAACCGGCGTGTCCAACTCGCGCGCCAATTCCAAAATCGCGTTGACCGCCTCTCCCCAACCAATTAATAGGATGGCGTTTGGCTTTACCAACGGCGTCACCGTCACACGTCCTTGACGACCGCTCACAAGGTCTTGCCGTGTTTCCGCAATGATGTCGGCGATCGCCGTCGAGCCAGTATGTTGCAGATGGTAAATTCTGATTTCTGGCTGGGTCTCTCGACTGATGCGTTCAATTTGGCGGATGATCTCTTCCAGTTGATCAAGATCTTTATCGCGCCCACGCAAAATGACGACATCCAGGTCGGGTAGAGTCTCGATTTCGACATCTTCAAATTGCCGAATCGTCGGGCTATCAACTTGTTGAGTTTCGTCCTGATCTGTTTCGTCCTGATTCGTTGGGTCGTCGACGTCCTGCCATTTGAACTCTGTCAGATACGACGCCTGACGAACCCGAAATGGCAATTTGACGTTGCGACTGCTCTGATCCATTTCGTTCGGATTGGACAATGGAGTCGAACGCTCGTCAGGGCGTGCTTTTTCAGGCAGTCGAACTGCCGGGGAAATCAATCGATTGACTTGCTTTTGATTTCTCCGTTGGACGTTGAGGACTTGAGTACGATATCCGTCAGACGGTTGGACGGAGATCAGCTTGAACAACTTGACCAGCTGTTCAACCGCGGGTTGAGGCCCAAATACCAAAACTCCTTCGCGACGCCCATCAAACTCCAGCTCCATTGTCTCCAAATCGCTCGAAAGCCGAATGATGTATCGACTTCGACCATCCGCCAATCTCTCGACGGTTGTCTTGTTTTTGAAAATCGTCCGCATCTGCAACTCCGTACTTGTCATGCGACCGCCGCCCAACGACACAAAACGTGTGATCTTGGGAACTAGCTGGAGACTCGACTCGCTCTCAGTGGAACGGTCTCGTTGGGGTAAGTGCACATCGGACTCCCGGGGGATCGTCTGGTTTTTCGAAGACCAAGGAACGCCCGGTCTTCCAGAATGCTCAGACAGCAGATTTTCGTTGTTCCATTTAGGCGATTGGGGATTAGAATCGGTTGGCCGGGCCTTGGGGGGAACGTCGAGCTTTTCCAAAAGATCCCTGGCCAATCGGTGGTCACTCGCCGACGCGCGCAAACAAAGTCGGTTTTTAGATTTGTCGAGGAATATTTCCCTCGGTTCGTCGTCGGAAAGCAGCTTTCTTAATATCCGTTCATAGTCGAGAACCGGGCTAAACTGGCAGGCGTACACAATAAATTCATTCGGTGCAGACCGCGATTCCTGCCCATCGACAGGCATGACCACGCCTAATTGCAATGAAAAAACGAGCAAAATTTGGCCGAACAACTTGAACATGTGTAACACGTCTTTTAAATGCCAGTTTCCATACGAATTTGTCGCGAATGCTAGAAACATGCGAAAACGTCGTCAATAGGCATTGTTTGTCGATTCCCGAGTGACAAAGGCCGCTTGAGCAACGTTTTCAGTCATTGACAGCCTATTTCATGCTATCAGACTGGAATTTTGGCTCTAAATATTTCAAAGTAGATATCGCTTGAGTCGATATCGCAGAGTCATCCTAAATCTTCCAATCTTCCCTTCTTCTGAATCGTTTATGAACGCTTTATTGATTGCACTATTGTTCTCGTTCCCCGCTGCCCAAGACGGCGCGCTGAACCAGGATTTTACTCGGCTCTCGCAGCCGTCGACCGCGGCCAAACTCGGTTTGACCGACAATCAGCGTTCAACGATCGTCTCGTTACTGACCGACCGAATTAACGAATTGGCAGCGGCCAAGCCCAACGCCCGTGCGGCGATTCGGAAGGCCAACTCAGAGGCCCTTGCCGCGGTCCTGACCGACCCCCAAAAACAGCAATTTGCCGCGTTGGTGATCGGCGGAAAGTTACGGTTTAATTTTCGAGGGGAGAAATGGGGCAACGTTCTCAATTGGTTCGCAAAGGAATCCGGTTCGTCACTTGTGATGGACATCTCGCCTCCTGGAGAATTCACCTACAGCGACGTCAAAGAATACACACCTGCCCAAGCGATTGACTTGCTCAACAGCGTCCTGCAAAGCAAAGGCTTCACGCTGATCCGCCGTGAAAAGATGTTGATTGTTTCCGAAGTATCTGACGGAATCCCCTACGATTTAGTCCCGGAAATCACTCCCGACCAACTTCCCGAACGTGGAAAGTTTGAATGGGTCCGAATTTACTTTCCGATCGGTGCGCGTCCGATCGATCAAGTCATGAAAGAAATCAAACCGATGCTCAGCGAACACGGACAGGCAACTCCGTTGGTCGCATCCAAGAAGTTGATGGTCACCGACACGGCCGGGAAAATGAATGCGCTCAGCTTACTGATCGCAGCGGTACCAGAACCCGCATCTGCGCCAGCGGCCGCATCTTCGCCCGCTGCTCCACCGAAAATATTTTCCGTCCTCCCCGCAAAAGGGATCGACATCGATGCAGCTGTCACAACCTTGAAGGGACTTTTCCCAAGCGCCAAATTTTTTGGAGACGCAACCGCCGAACAGGTCCAAATTTATGCCATTCAATCCGAGCTGGATGTAATTAAAACATCGATCGAACAAATGGTCGCCAACGCATCAACCGATTTGCACGCATTCCCGGAAGTCTATTACGTCGGAAAAAATACGGTCGAACAAGTTGCAGAGCAAGTCAAAGTCCTTTACCCCGACGCTCAAATCGCCTTCGACGTCGCCAAGGGCCGTGTCATTGTTGTTGCCGATTCACGCGTTCAGGCGGCGATCAATTCCTTTGTCGATAAACTGGGCTTGCCCGATGTAGAAAAAGACGGTGCGATGGTCGTCGTTTACCCGGTCGCCCAAGAGCAATCCGACGCAGTCGCAGCCGTACTGACCGAGTTGGTTCCTAAATCGAAAGTGATCGCCCAGCCTGGCCGAATTGCCGTTTTTGGGAATTCGGCAGATCAAGCAATGGCAAAGACGCTAATCGAACAACTCGAGACTTCCGAAGACGCTACCTCTCAAAACCGCTTGAAATTCTATTCGGCCAAGAACTTCGACAGCAGCGCCGTTGCTTCACTTGTGGCGATCGCCCCCGAGGCGACGATTACGTTGCTCCCGACCCAGGATCTGCTCTCGGTCATCACGACCGAAAAAAATCATCAACTGATTGAGTCCACTCTGAAGCAGATCGCCACCCAACTACCGCCTCCGGTAAAACGAACACTGAAAATCTATACAGTTTCCGAGAAACAAAAACTCAGGTTTAATGAACTGGTGACCGACTCTCCCACCGATTTCGGTTTGGCCAAAATTGTTGCCAATACCAATCCAAAAGAAATCGCCGTCTGGGGAGTCGATCAGGAACACGCGACAATCACTGCAGTTCTGGACCAAATCAAAATCGTCGAGCCAACCATCGACCGTCAGCTCCAAAGATTCCCTGTCTTGGCAGCAGATCCGACACAGTTCTTAGCGCTACTGACCGAGAAACATCCTGAACTCAAATTCACGCTCTCCGCCACGACCGAAACGGTTCTTGTCTGGGCAAGTCCAGAAGAATCCATTCTGGTCAAATCATCCATTGACGAAATCGCCATCGTATTGCCCTCCAAAGAAATCAAATCTCTTGAAGTTTACGATGTTGATGACGCTCACGCCGACCAAATTCTCGCCGCGATTCAATTGGTGTTCCCCGGTGCTAACGCTTCGCTCGATAGTACCCAAAAGAAGCTGATGGTCGTCGCGGACATGGCCAACCATCAAAATGTCAAATCGCTCGTCGACAAACTGAATATTCCAGAAGACGCCAAAGATGCTCCAACCGTCGTCGTTTATCAGGTCCTTCAAGATCAATCCGACGAAATCACAGCCGTGTTATCCCAGATGATCCCCAATTCGCAAGTGATTGCGCAAACGGGCCGAATTGCCGTCTTGGGAAAACTGGCAGATCAGACCATGGCTGAAACACTAATCAAACAACTTGAAAACACTGATGACACAAGCACCCAAAACCGCTTGAAATTCTATTCGGCCAAGAACTTCGACAGCAGCGCCGTTGCTTCACTTGTGGCGATCGCCCCCGAGGCGACGATTACGTTGCTCCCGACCCAGGATCTGC
>JBLINZ010000014.1:0-33878 GCA_047639375.1 Mariniblastus sp.
TCATCTGAGTCGTCATCATCTGAGTCGTCATCGTCTGAGTCGTCATCATCTGAGTCGTCATCATCTGAGTCGTCATCGTCTGAGTCGTCATCGTCTGAGTCGTCATCGTCTGAGTCGTCATCATCTGAGTCGTCATCATCTGAGTCGTCATCATCTGAGTCGTCATCATCTGAGTCGTCATCATCTGAGTCGTCATCATCTGAGTCGTCATCGTCTGAGTCGTCATCCTCCTCGTACTCTTCTTCCTCTGACTCATATTCTTCGTCATCGTCTTCGTACTCTTCGTCTTCGTCGTCATCTACGGCAACGACATCGATCTCGCAAACGCCCAATGAACTTAGGAAGTCAACATCGGTGTGTGCCGTATCGGAAACACTTAACTCAAGGTGTTCGACGGATAGATCTAGGGTCAGGGTCATTCTTCTTCCTCTTTCATGCGCGAGTCATTCGACTCGACATCGGTCAACTGGGTCTCAAGGGGTCGTATTGGGATTGAGTCGGGCTCGCTCGGCGAAGCAAGACCGACTCGTTCCTCAGCTATATCTTTTTCGGCTGGGTTTGTTGCGGCCTCAAGTGTATCTGAACTGGAATCCGAAAGGCCACGATTTTCATCAGAATTTGCCCATTCTGGCAACCCATCACCGGCAAGTTGTTTGGCTCGGGGCAAATCTTTGAGGCTATTGAGTCCAAATAGTGTTAAGAATTCTTTCGAGGTGGCGTACAGAAACGGCCTGCCGAGCTTTTCGCTGCGTCCGGCTATTTTTACGAGCCCTTTCTCTAGGAGCTGTCGGAGCATCTCGCCACAGCTGACCCCTCGGATCGCCTCAATTTCAGCTTTGATAATTGGCTGACGATACGCTACCACGGTCAGCGTTTCCATCGCGGGCGTCGATAGCCGTTGGGGGCTTGGCACATGTTCGAGGCGGCCAATCCAATCGGAAAACTGTGGCCGGGTCCGCAATTGGTACCCTCCCGCGACTTGTTTGACTTGAAACGCCCTTCCGACTTTATCGTAGTGCCGATTCAGCTCCTTAATCATCGTCCTGGCCTGCGTCCCATCTTCAAGTTCCGCCAACTGGCTTAGCTTGCGGCTCGACAATGGCGAGCGAGACATGAACAAGACTGCTTCCAGCCGTCTCATTCGTGACTTGGGATCCTCGGACCATTTTCGAGATTCCTCGGCGGATTCCGGCGGATCCAAAGACAATTCCACTTGCTCGACGTTTTCGATCGAGTCGTTGGTTTCGAATTCAGATTCAAACGTCGACAAAACTTGTCCTTTTTTTTGAATGGTCGCTATCTACCCGTCGGCTGACTTGGTGTCTCAATCGACCAAGACTGCTTCAGCCACTTAAGTTCTGGATTATTGAGACACGGAAACCTTCCGACAACCCTAATTTTTGCAGATTCCGTGGCTTTCGGGGTCCATTTGGACAATCCTGAGAAAGGTTAATCGGAGTATAATCCAGCATTCTCTGCGATGTAGTCTCAACCCCTACCGATCCATGTCAGCAACTAGATCTTCCAACTTTCTTCCGATCTTAATATCTGTCTTCGCAGGCGTTTTTTGTTTGCTGATTGCGCTATTTTTCCTCTACGCCAGCGGTGAAACCAATGGCCTCGAATTCTCTCCTGATGATTTCACTCGCCGTCGATTTAGCTACAACCGTACCCCGTACCTGAATTGGGTCCTGAAAGGAGAGTCATTCGATGACCGCACGACCACCCTCGAGGACTCATTGACGCTCGATGGATTCATTCCGACTCGTATCAGCACAACCAAAATTTGGCATCTCGTCAGCGATTCCGGCTCCTCTGCCGATTTCCCATCGGATCAATGTGACGCCAGATTTTTAACCCGATACCTCGACCTCTCCAACAATGAGGGCGAATATATTTGGACCCTCTGGAACGAGGACCATCCAAAATGTGCCAAGGTTTTCTGGCCACATGTCGCCAATCTAGCTCGCAATGAAATGTATCTCAAAGTTCCCGATATCATGCGGTTTGCGATGCAACTCAAGAAAGACAACGTTGTCTCGTTTACCAAAGAATTGGAAGAAATTTTGGCCGCAGCTTATCTTGAACTTGGGACCTTGGACTTGGATACCGTAAACTGGGAGCGAGCCGCGAGCCGCCTGCAACAATCCTATGACTTAAATCCCACCGAGGCTGCTAAGCAAAAACTTGAACGATGTAAAACTGAAATCAGTTTGTTGCCGGCCGATCCGTCTGTTTCGACTGAAGTATCGGGTGACCGATTGGAAGATGAGTCGAATGCGACAGCTGATCCTGACTCGGAATTGGCAACCGAAAATGAGGATCTCGAGTGACTGATTTTATCTACCTTGATCACAATTCGACGACTCCTATCGATCCATCGGTCGCAGCCGTCATCGCCGATTGCCATTCAGCCGGCTACATGAATCCTGCCAGCCAACACCGACCCGGGCAATTGGCTCGGCGAAAATTGGAGGAGATCCGGCGTCGCGTCGCCGAGATTCTTGACGCCAATTGTGTTGGCATGCAAACGGATCAACTGATCTTTACCAGTGGTGGTACGGAGAGCAATAACCTGGCAATTCTCGGGTTAGTTGGAGAATCTGCCGGAAAAACCAGCTCTCTAGCTACGCCCACTTCATCGTCTCGCAGAGTCTTAATTTCTGCGATTGAACACCCGAGTGTATTTGGCGCTGCCGAACAGTTGGTAAGGCTAGGCTTCGATGTGGAAAAAATTCCAGTCGATTCCAACGGTGTTATCGACTTAGATGCTTTGAATGATCTAACTGATCAACCGACTGAGCTCGTCAGCATCATGCTTGCCAACAACGAGACGGGAGTCATCCAGCCGGTTCGCCTGGCAGCCGATCTATGTCGACAAAAGGGGATCCTGATCCACACCGACGCCGTTCAAGCAGTTGGAAAGATCCCTGTAAGTTTTCAATCGCTCGGAGTCGACGCCCTCACATTTACAGCTCACAAACTCAATGGTCCCCGCGGAATCGGTGGACTACTTTTACGCCATGGCGTTACGCCGCACCCCATCTTGTTTGGTGGGTTCCAGCAGACGGCGATCCGACCCGGCACCGAAGATGTCGCGCTGGCGGCTGGGCTTAGACAATCGTTTGAGCTATTCGTTGACGACCTGCCCAATCGATCTAAGCAAATGTCTACGCTACGTCTCTCGTTGGAACAGGCTTTGTTGAGCCGTTTTGCGGATCTAGTGATCAACGGAGTGGGGGCTGAGCGAGTTCCGCATACCTCCAATATTTCCTTTCCCGGTGTTGACCGCCAGTCGTTCTTAATGGCCGCTGATATGTCTGGACTGGCAATCTCTACCGGTTCCGCTTGCGCTAGCGGATCTAGCGAGTTATCACCTGTGCTTTTGGCTATGGGTTTGGAACTCCCCATCGTTGAGGGCTCGATTCGGATCAGCCTGGGGATCTCCACAACCCCACAAGAAGTCGACGAATCAGTCCATCGAATCGCCCAAATCATAAAAAGCATTCGATCCTGACTAATTACCAAATAGTGGTTTTCGTCACCGACTCTGATCCCTGCGATCACCAGCTTGGCCGGCCACTCTGACTGAGTAGAGTTTACTGCCTAATATCGACTCTGATCGGTCCATTTGGGTCGCCCCAGACCCAAATCAGAGTCCCAAGTGAGCGGCTAAAGTTCAGTCTGATTCAAGATCTGCAATATGTCGTTGATCATGGCCTAAATCCCCTGATCCAACTCGTGTTGGAAGGCAAAAAATGGTAGAATTACGAGGCGGCTAACACCGCTTTTTCTAATTGTATTGCGAGCGTTATTCCGCATGAATTCGGCGGCAATTGACCAAGTATTTTCGGTACCCTTCCGCCATCTTTGGAGTACCAGTTTTAACGGCGAGCAAACGGCTTCTCAGACCCGTCCGTTGGGGCTTGCGCGGTTTGTCGGTGATGAACCCAACCTCTTGCTCAAGTACTTAATTAGTGACGGTCCCGCGGCTCGGTCATTAGCTAATTCCCAATGGCCGATGGTTCTATTCGGACCTTCTGGAACTGGGAAAACTTCTTTAGCGATGACCGTTATTTCCGATCTCATCGATCGCTACCAACAGACCACTGATCGAGATTTGGCTGAGTCGGTTTTGCCTTTTGAAGCTAAACGACGACCCGAGTCGAACCCACATAACCATAAACCCATTTTTTTGACGGCTTTAGATTTTGATCGCCGTTACCGAGCGGCTCTCGAGACCGATTCGATCGCTGATTTCCGCCAACGGCTCATTGACTGTGGTGGACTAGTGATCGATGACATTCATAAGCTGGCTGATAAATCAGCTGCTCAAAATGAATTCGTCCTGATACTCGAAGCAATGTGTCGTAAAAACAGGCCTCTAGTCGTGACCCTGGATACGCCACCTCAGATTTGCCTGGGCCTCTCTCCTCAATTGATTTCTCGACTTTCTGGTGGGCTCAGCATCCCAGTCAATCCACCTGGCCCCCTAGCTCGCTTGGAAATCATCCGCGATCTTGCCGAAATCAACGACGTACATCTCACTGATGACGCTGCTCAACTGCTCGTCGACCGGCTCAAAGTGACCGTCCCAAAACTAGATCACGTATTCGCCCAAATCAAAACCAAGCTCCGTATTCGAAGTGAAGATCCGCTTCAACCCATCGACGCGGCTAAGCTAATGCTGATCTTTAAAAAGTCTAACAGCGACCAAGAAAAGCTTTCCCAATTGATCATCAAACTGGCTGCCGCCGAGTTCGACCTCAAGGTCTCGGAACTCAAAAGCAATTCTCGGAAGCAGTCGATTGTGATGGCTCGTGGCGTTTCGATTTATTTAATCCGAGTACTTTTAGGAACCAGCTTTTTGAAAATCGGTTCTTACCTCGGTGGACGTGACCACTCCACCATCATGCACGCGTTCCGAAAACTCGAAAATCTAGTTACCAATAATGATCATTTCGCTGATGACAATTCCGTCAAAAACAGCGTGACCAAGCTCAAACAACGGCTGACGGAGCAGTTTGCCAGCCAAATTAATTTCTTTTGAAAACCTGTTTGCAAACTGTTGAACATCAGCGTTAAAAACCACTGTTATCAACAACCCATTCAATAACCCGATTTACTGACATACTTACCAACCGACTACTGACACGTTAATGACTTTCTATCGACTTGTTTTCCACACCTCTGTAATTGACGTTACTCGTTACAGAGTCAGAGGTTACGACAATCGAGAATGAGTTGTTAACAAAATAGCCGGCATATTAATAGTAATACTGTAAAAAGACTTAGATTAGTAAAAGGGCCCATCGCGTGAACGCGAGGCTCTCTAAAAAGGACTGACTGTGAAAATAAAAATCAATCGAGAATCGTTCCTACGAGTCTTCCAGGTAGCGGCTGCCGTCGCACCCGCCCGTAGCCCAAAAACGATCCTCCAAAACGTCAAGCTGGATGTTTCGAAGAAGGAAGGGATTCTGACTGCCACCGACACCGAAGTAGGTGTTCGCTTGAACGTGCCCGATCTCGAAATCATCACACCAGGAAGCGCCGTCGTCCCGGTCTCTCGTCTAAGCATGATCCTGCGTGAATCCAATGATGAGATTTTGGAGATCGATGCCAGTGAAGACAAAACGTTGATCACGGGACAGAACAGCCGATTTGAATTGCAGGCTCAAAATCCTGACGAATTCCCAGAGGTTGCCAGTTTCGAAGACAAAGACTACTACGAAATTAACGCTAACGTCCTCAAAGAGTTGATCAAGCGAACGTTATTTGCCACCGATTCAGAGAGTAGCCGCTACGCCTTGGGTGGCGTCTTGTTGGAAATGGATGACGAGACGATCACCGCGGTCGGAACCGACGGACGGCGATTGGCAAAAATGCAGGGCGTCCTCAAGAAAATAGGAAACCCCAGCGGCGGAGCGACGACCATCGTGCCGTCACGATCCATGCAATTAATGGAGCGAATTTTGCCGGATGGCGAAGTCCCCGTACAGCTTTCCGCGCGAGCTAATGATCTCTTGATGCGAGAACCTAATGGAATTTTCTATACTCGATTGGTCGAGGGGCGGTTCCCGAAATGGCGAGACGTGTTGCCAAAACGAGACGTCACCAACCGAATCGACATCCCAGTTGGGCCTATGTATTCAGCGCTTCGACAGGCGGCGATCGTTTCCAGCGAAGAGAGCCGAGGGATCGATTTCACATTCAAAGATGGCTCGTTGGTCTTGAGTAACAGCACCGCAGAAGTCGGTCAATCGCGGATTGAAATGCCGGTCCCATTCGACAGTGAAGAACTGACGATTACCCTTGATCATCGATTCGTGGCGGACTTTTTAAAGGTTCTCCAACCGGATAAAACCTTCACATTAGATGTCGAAAATAGCGAGGCAGCAGCCTATTGCGAAACGGATGACAATTATGGATACGTCATTATGCCGCTGTCAAAAGATCGCCGTTAGTCGATTAACGAGAAGGTTTTGAACGGCGAATTCTCACAAGTAGAGTTTGCCGATTCAAAACATGAATGATTCCAAATGCTATCAAGGACAGCGCATTGACCGGGCAATACGATGAATTAGATTTCAGCCAAGCCAATGAATTGGTGAAGTCTCGCCAGCGATATTTTCGTCGGCCCAAACGACCCGCTGACATCCTCAGCCGATTAATGGCTCGCAAGGGATACGCCCAAACCGAGACGGCAAACGAACTAGAGGACACTTGGAATCAAGTCGCCGGAGAAAAATGGAAATCCAAAACGAAAGTCGGAATCGTTCGAGCAGGCGTTTTGGAAATTTTGGTTTGCAACTCCTCAGCCAATCAACAATTAGGTTTTCAAAAGAAGAAAATTCTGACGGAACTACAACAAAAACTCCCGAAGAATAACCTCAAAGATTTGCGATTTACCATTGGTAATATCAACTGAATCAGCTTTAAACACTTTAGTAATGACCCAATTCGTCAACCCACACCAAGTTGACGTTGCTAATTAACAATAGAGACTCATGGCAAAAAAAACCAAAGATACTTACGAAAGCGAAGACCTCCAGCGACTCTCAGACCTCGAGCACGTACGGGAACGTCCGAGTATGTACATTGGTGATACCACGGCACGTGGACTTCACCATCTCGTCTACGAAGTTTCCGACAACTCGATCGACGAAGCGATGGCCGGGTACGCGACGATGATTCATGTCACCATCAATACGGATGGGTCGGTAACCGTGACGGATGATGGTCGAGGAATTCCCACGGATATTCACGAGCAGTTGACCGAACAGGAAGGCCGAGAAATTACCACCCTCGAAGGCGTCATGACGTTTTTGAAGTTCGGTGGTAAATTTGAAAAAGGCGCCTATC
This sequence comes from Mariniblastus sp., assembly GCA_047639375.1. GTDB lineage: Bacteria > Planctomycetota > Planctomycetia > Pirellulales > Pirellulaceae > Mariniblastus. The sequence goes on from JBLINZ010000014.1 coordinate 7,363, forward strand.
AAACGTCGGGTGGTTTGCATGGTGTGGGTGTTACCGTCGTGAACTTTTTGTCGGAATGGTGTGACGTGGAAGTCAGCCGCGAAGGTCAGATTTTCCAACAGGAATACCAGCGAGGTGTTCCAACAGGTCCCGTGAATCGAATCGGAAAGACGGATAAGGTAGGGACCAAAACCACGTTTAAGCCAGACGCTCAGATTTTTCAAACCACTAAGTTTGACTTCAATGTGCTGAGCAAACGACATCAAGAACTCGCGTTTCTCAATAGTGGCGTCCGAATCGTTTTTAAGGATTCACGGACCGGCGAAGGGGATGAGTACTTCTACGAGCGAGGAATTATTGAATACGTTGAGCATATCAATCGCTCCAGTGATCCCATCCACAAGGACGTGATCTACATGCAAGGCGAGCAGGATGATGTCGGTTTCGAAGTCGCGATGCAATACACGACTGATATTTCGGAATCGGTACATTCATATGTTAATAATATTAATACCCATGAAGGCGGTACGCACGTATCCGGGTTCCGCTCGGCATTGACGAGAACACTCAATAACTACGCCAAAAAGAACAATCTGTTTCCAAAGAATCTAAATGTCACGGGAGAAGATTTCCGAGAAGGCATCACGGCTATTCTTTCGCTGAAGGTCCCCGAGCCGCAATTTGAAGGCCAGACCAAGACGAAACTTGGGAACAACGAAGTCGAAGGAATCATCACCTCGGCGTTTGGTGAATACTTCAAGACCTTCTTGGAAGAGAATCCTAAAGAAGGAAAAATTATTGTCAGAAAAGGAATTCAAGCAGCCGAAGCCAGAGAAGCAGCCCGAGCCGCTCGCGATAAAGTCCGACGTAAATCGGTTCTCGGTGGCGGTGGATTACCAGGGAAGCTGCGAGATTGCCTCTCCAAAGACGTTGAAAAATGCGAAATCTATCTAGTCGAAGGTGACTCGGCCGGTGGCTCGGCCGAAGGTGGACGACTCAAGGAATTTCAAGCTATCCTGCCGCTTCGCGGTAAGATCATCAACGCGTACAAGGCCCGTGAAGATAAAGTTTTGGCGAACGAAGAAGTCCAAAGCATGATCAACGCATTGCGAGTTGGGATCGGTGAGGATCAAGATCTGTCCAAGCGACGATACGACAAAGTCATCATCATGACCGATGCGGACGTCGATGGTTCCCATATTCGCACGCTCTTGTTGTGTTTCTTCTATCGGCAAATGTATCACTTGATCGAAGCCGGTCACGTGTACGTCGCCCAGCCACCTTTGTTCCGCGTGAAGAATAAAAAGCAAACCTACTACGTCCAAACCGAAGAAGAAATGCGGCGGCAATTGCTGGATCGCGGTTTGGAAGACACGTCGTTCGAAGGCGATAACATTTCAATCGATGGCAACAAAATGCGAAATCTTTGCATGACGTTGGCCAGCATGGAAGAAGCCATTTTGGCGTTAGAGCGGCGTGGAATTAACTTGCGAACGCACGCTAACCGAATGAACTTGGAAACTGGAAAATTGCCAGTATTCCATGTGTTTATCGGTAGCGATGAACATTGGTTCCCCGATCGAAAATCGATGGATAAGTTCATTAAACAGCATGAAAAAGACAGCGGAGTTGAATTGACGGTAGAGACCGATGCGGACGATGAGTCGGCAGCGGAATCAATTAGCCAAGTTAGAATCAATGAATTCCACGAAGTCAAAACGATCAACGCTGGCTTGAAAGAGTTGGATAGTTTCGGATTCAATATCGAAGCGTTATTACCGAAGGAACGCACCGGAATCGAAGAGCCACGATTCTTGCTCCGTAAAGGCGAAACGGAAACGGGAGTCGAAGACCTTCGCGGATTGGTGAATGCCGTCCGAGCGGCGGGTGAAAAAGGAATGCAAGTCACTCGCTTTAAGGGACTGGGCGAGATGAACGCCGAAGAGCTTCGAGAAACAACGCTTGATCCTAACAACCGAACGTTGATTAAAGTCAAAATGGATAACGCGGCAGAGGCCGACAATATGTTCCGCATCTTGATGGGAGATAAAGTCGAACCACGCCGCGAATTCATCGAGAAATACGCACTGGATATCAGCGAATTGGATGTTTAATCAGTCAAGGTTGGTTGTCGTTTAAAAGAGTGGTTCGCGGCCAAGTTGACGTCGAACGACGGCCCACTGTCCAGCGTGCATCATCCAATGGGCGTCTTGCATCAAGAATGCGGCGCCAACATTGGGAGCGTATCCACGAATCGACTCAGGGCTTTCTTCGCTTAATTTTGCAGTGTCAACGGCTTCCAACGCAGCCAACGTAGCGGCTCGTTGTTTATCATGAATCCCCATCAGATCTTGTTTGCTGTCGAAGGCAGCCGGATCGTCAGATTGAGCGGTGTCTTTGGAATAGCGATCAGCAAATCCGGGGGGAAGCTCGGGGAGCGCACCAGGTAGACACTGATTGATCATTTGATTTTCTGACGCGATAAGATGACCGACTTGCCACTTGATGTGATTACATCCAGGCGTAGGCCGCTGCATCATTTCGTCGTCGGTTAGATCACCGAGGTAAGATGTTGAAATCATGTTGGCTGTGTCGAGCGCGATTTTGATCGCAGATTTCGTATCCATAGTTTTCCTTTGGGATAATCAATTGGTCGCTGTAGAGAATTGCCAGGTAAAACAAATCTTAGGTATTCGCGGGCTCGACGGGAACGGTGGAGAAATGAACGTTGTGCGTCGTGAAGACCAGAATTTAGGACCATCCGTTTTGGCTCTCGTCACGGTTAAACCAGCGATAACCGAGGCGAGCGTTCAAACGGCTGGTATCACCAGCCAGAATGATTAGCCAATGATTAGCCTTAACAAAGCAATACGAATTGCTAGGTTAAATCCGGCCGATCGGTTAGAGTAGACAAAGATATCAACTTTTAGGTGAATGGGAAAAATGGCGGATTCTGCGCACAAAGTACTTCATGAACTGACGGCAGCTGGGCTGTTGTCGTCGGACCATGCCACCAAGTACGGCGTCGAGATCGAAACAGGTGTCGACGCTCTGTTGGCTCGACTGGTTACTGATGGACGCATTACCGAATATCAATCCGATAAATTCAAATCGGGTAAGGCGTCAGATATCTACTTTGGTGACTATGTCGTCATCGACAAATTGGGGCAGGGCGGGATGGGAACCGTGTTGTTGGCCAAGCACCGTCGAATGGACCGTAAGGTCGCCATCAAGGTTCTGCCAGTCACCGTTTTGGAATCCAAAGACGCCGTCGCCAGGTTCTACCAAGAAGTCAAGGTCGCCGCCCAGCTCACGCATCCTAGCATCGTGCATGCTTACGATGCCGGCGAGCACCATGGCTTTCACTATCTCGTGATGGAATATGTCCCCGGGCATGATCTGGCTCAGGTGCTATCTCAATTGGGATTGATTCCAATCTCGTTGGCGTTGGACTACATCTCGCAAGCTGCCAGTGGATTGGAATATGCCCACGGCAAAGGCATTGTCCACCGCGACATCAAGCCTTCGAACTTGCTGCTCAACGACGAAGGTCGAATCAAAGTTCTGGATATGGGCTTGGCTCGCATCGGTGGAATTGGCGGCAGCTCAATTGATCAGCAGGCGTCGGCTCAATTGACGACGACCGGACAAGTCATGGGCACTGTTGAGTACATGTCACCGGAGCAAGCCGAAGATACGCGCCAAGCGGATGCCCGCTCGGATATTTATTCGTTGGGATGCACGCTTTATCGCCTGGTTACCGGTCGAGGACCTTTCTCGCGAGAGACGGTGGTCAAGACGATTTTGGCTCATCGCGACGCAGCGATTCCGTTGATCGAAACCGGCTCGTCCGACGACTCAGCGGTCAATCGACTATTCAAGAAAATGGTCGCCAAGAATCCCAACGACCGCTTTCAATCGTCGACACAATTGGTGGAATCCATTCGTCAAATCGAAGAAGGTCAGGCTCCCAGTTTTGGTTCCGTCCCACCGGTTATTCAACGAGTGCCCGACACGGCGATTGCCGTTCGGTTTGATCAATCGACCGACCAGGTATCGATCCCAGAAGCCATCATTCCTGACGCCATCGATCCCAATGCATTTGATGATGATCCCATCGTTCCGTCAGAGTCGGTCGACTCGATCTCTCGGTCAAATATGCAACGCTCGGAAGTAATCTATATTCCCGACCTTGAACGAAAAGGCGGACCGATCCGTCGGACGCGACGCTGGATCAAATCCAATCGAAGTCGCGGAATTTTGTTGTGGTCGATGATCGCTTTGGTTTTCGCTTCCATTCCGCCGCTGCCAATATTTTTAGGGCTCATGTTTGGTTGGTTCACTTGGCGAGCCGCCAACCAAGATCTCAGGGATATTGAGAATAGGAAACGCACACTGTCCGGGCGTTGGATGACCAAAATGGGCAAGCGGATCTCAATTCTCGCGGTTGCCTTGGCGATCTTCTTGCAGATTGTCTACGTATTTGTCTTAGATAACGTATTCAAATAGTGCTTCGTCCAAGCCAAATTTTGGATGAGCTGTTTTGGCGTCCAATCCAGCCCGTTTGTAGTACCACATCAAGGCGGTCCTACACTCCCCTCTGCAAAAACGACTCGACCGAAACCTACGTTTCGATCTTTGTCTTTCCACTATGCTTTGGTGAGCGATAAGTGGCGTAAGAATGCTTTTCTTGTGCGGCAGGCTCGATTTCCAAGAGATTTTTTCTGAAATGTCCCAAGATCACAGAAAGCCAGCCGAATAGGGGCCGGGTTGAAATTCAGACCATCCAATCCCGCACGGTTTGGGTGGTTTGTTAAACCATTCGACTCACCGATGCCTATCCAATCAAAACAACGATTGGTTGAAAATCGGGATTTTGCTACTGTTCCGCGGCCCAATTTGCCTCCGACACAATCGGTCGCGATCGAGACACGACCATCCATGAAAGTTAAACCGATGACAGCTTCCATTCGCTTTTCCCACTCGTTCGCCACGATTACAGGTCTGGCATTGATCTGTTTGATGCTCACCGGGTGCCAGCTGAATTTTTCAATGGTCGATGGATATTCGTTTGATCGAACTGGGGTTACGGCTGACAAAGTGATTGAGGGCCAATTCAACCAAGATATCACCGTTATCGAAATCGAAAACAAATTTGGTTCGATCAATGTTGAGACCGCAGACGGCAAGCCAAGTTGGACTTGGGAAGCCAAGGTCTGGGCTGACGATCATGAGTTAGCCGACATGTTTCTCTCGGAGCTCGAAATGGATGATGTGGGTTTGGGACACACGCAAACCTTGACCATTAAACTTCCGGAGTCGAGCCGAGCATTGAACGGGATTGAGTCAAATTTGACTTTGCGAATTCCACCAGGCGTGCAAGCCAATTTGATCAATTCGCACGGGAATCTCATCGCCAATCAGCTGACTAACGAACTCAATATTCAGAATCAGCATGGTGATGTATCGCTGAGAGAAATCTCAGGAAATTTGACCGCCAAGAATTCTCACGGAAATCTAAACGCAACCCAAGTTGCCAACTCGATAATTGATGTCAGGCATGGAAACATCGATCTCTTGATGGCAGAAGGCGATGTCGATATTTCTAGTTCCCACGGTCGATTGAAAGCCGAAAAGATTTTCGGTGCAGCGAAAATTACTGCCAGCCATTCCGATGTGACTATCAATGAGCTTAGTCAAAACGGCGAGTTCAAGTTGTCGCATGGAGATTTGAACCTAACCAATGCTTACGGTGATGTCACATCCAAGAACAGCCACGGTTCAACTAGCCTGGATACCACAGGGCGAAACGTCTTGGTTAAAGCAACCCATGGAAAAATCAATCTGACGCATCGCAATGATTCTTTTGATTCAATTAAGCTGTCGACGACCCACAGTAATATAGAACTGAACGTTCCGTCGACGATTCAATCGGAAATCGAAATGGCAGCGAGCCACGGAAGTGGAAAATCTGAAATCGCCTCAACGCCAGGTGCAACTCAATCGATCAAGCTCAACACGAGCCACGGCAACATCCGGTTGAAAGCCCTCGAATCAGCCGTCTCGACCAGCGAACGTCGTTAGAATGGACGAATCATCTAAGCTGCTGGTATCTCTGAATGAAGTGGCAACCGGACGCGTAAGCGAGTGGGACAGTCGTCATTCGCTCCGGGGCTGACATTACATTTTTTTCAATCTCGCGAAGCGAAAAATGGTAACTCGCCGAAGTGAGGGCTTGTTGATTCAATGTCGGTTTTGACGGTAGCGAAACTCGTCAACGGCTTGTCGATTTAATCACCGCCGGCAAGCCTTTACCCGATCGGGCTGCCATTTTTTGGTCATTTGCCGAGCTTTCGTGACCCATGACGCGTAAGCGGCAGAGCCTCCCCGAAAGACCCGGTGCCTAATGGCCCAATGGCACTTACTTTAAGTCTGTGAGCGGTTTTGGCGCTAGCCACCGGTTGCCTATAATCGAGCTCTGCCCAATAAAACCCGCGGCTAGCGCCAAAGCGGCTCACTGGCGGATGATTCTTGCAATCTCAAGTAAGTACCATTCGCCTAACGGCCCAAGGCTCACCAAATCGACAAGTCGTTGACGACATTCGCTCCGGACGAATCGGGTTCTGTTTCATTGGGAAATTTTTTCATAGAACGATTAGCCGGTGGTTCCGACTTCTATAAAATAGATTTTCAATCGCACTAAAACCCTCATGGCCGTGCACCATTGATTGGTGTGAAGGTCAAATCTAAGAGAAAATCCATCCATGATGTCGAATCGAAGCTTCCAAGTTGTTTTCCTGCTCATCACATTCTTGATGCTGACACCGCAGGAGATGCGGGCTGATACGAGTCAAGACGTTGTTTCTGATTCAAAAGATCGAAAGCAAAAAAACGTCATCTTGATCGCGATCGATGACCTCAATGATTGGGTTGGTTGTTTAGATGGGCACCCGCAAGCTCACTCGCCCAATATCGATCGGTTGGCCGAGCGTGGAACCCTGTTTACCAACGCCCATTGCCAAGCTCCGATTTGCAATCCATCTCGGGCCAGCATCATGTATGGGATTCGTCCATCGACCAGCGGTGTTTACATGAACTCACCGAAGCCGTGGACGGTACCTGCGTTAAAAAACCGCGTTACGCTGCCCAGGCATTTTGCTGCCAACGGATACAAGACGTACACGACTGGGAAGATCTATCACGCTTCCGGTTTACCAGAGAACGATTTCGAAGTGGTTGGTCCACGCCCCGGACAGAAGAACAAGCTCGACAAACGGTTGGTTCCACCAACCCCCGACGGCGCTAAGGGACTTTGGGATTTCGGTGGCCAGACTTACGACGAAAAACTGTTCAACGATTATGTGACTGCGAGTTGGGCAATCGAACAGCTCGAATCCCACGCATCTGCGGACGAGGACCGACCGTTTTTCATGGCGATTGGATTCTACCGCCCTCATGTACCGTTTTACGCACCTTCACGCGTCATGAAGGAACTGCCGATAGACCAAGTCGAACTACCTAAAGTCATCGAAGGGGACCGAGACGACATTCCAGCAATTGCCGGAAAACTGATGGTTGCCCCGGTTGCCCCCGACCATGCCTGGTTTGTTGAAAGTGGCAGGTGGAAAGAAGCCGTTCAATCGTATCTAGCTTGCATTCGATACACGGACGAACAAGTCGGCCGTCTGCTGGACACCATCGATCAAGGTGAGCTTGGTGACAACACGATCGTGATTCTGTATTCCGATCATGGATTCTTCTTGGGTGAAAAAGACCGGTGGGCTAAGCAAGCCCTTTGGGAAAACGCGACGCGAGTACCTTTCATCGTCGTAAATCCAGGCGGAAAAAAACGTGCCATATGTAACCAGCCCGCAGAGCTGATTTCAATCTATCCGACCTTGATCGAACTTTGCGGATTGGCTGCGCAACCAGGTTTGGAGGGATCCAGCCTTGTGCCACTTCTTAACAACGCCGATGCGGCTTGGCCTCACGTGGCCCTGACAACGCATGGTAAAGACAACCATTCAGTGCGGACAGAAACCCATCGATACATAAGATATCGTGATGGATCGGAGGAGCTTTATGATCTTCGCAGTGATCCGCACGAATGGCAAAATTTGGCGACCGAGCCGAGGTTCCAAGCAATGAAGGATTATATGGCCAAATCATTTCCAAAGATCAACGTCGACTTGGAGACAGCGAAATTGAAAAAGCAAAACAAGCGGCAAAAATAATTGGGTCTCACGTCGGTTGGCTCGTACTGGGATAACGTGACTGCCAAGAAGACAAGGCTGACCGTATAATCACGATACTGCAAACAGTTCTTGCGCTCCAGAAATTTGAGTCAGGCGAGTTTTGACGATGACTTTTCAAATAAACGATGAACAGCTTAACCGATTCCACGAAGACGGTTTCTTGATCGTGAGGCAACTGTTCGATGAGGAAGAAACGCGGCGGCTGATGCGACTTGCCAAGTCAGATCGGGCGATCATGCAAGAAGCTTACGCCAAAAAAGACGCCTCGGGTGGCGAAAGTAAACTGGCCGTTCGCAATACGTTAGATGAATCGCCATATTCAGCGATCGTCCGATGCCGACGCGTGGCTGGCAGTATGCAGGCACTGCTGGGCGATGAAGTCTACCATTACCATCACAAAATGATGCTCAAAGAACCGCTTGTGGGTGGGGCTTGGGAATGGCATCAGGATTATGGCTATTGGTACAACAATGGCTGCCTTTATCCGGATATGGGAAGCTGTTTGGTAGCCGTGGATCGGGCAATCAAAAAGAACGGTTGTCTACAGGTGATTCGTGGCTCCCAAAAAATGGGTCGCATCGAACACGTAAAAACGGGCGATCAAACGGGCGCCGATCTTGATCGGGTACAGGCTGCGCTGGAGCGAATGGAGCTGGTCTACTGTGAGTTGGAACCGGGCGACGCAATTTTCTTTCACGGAAATACGCTACATCGTTCTGACCAGAATACCAGTGACGACCCGCGGTGGTCGCTGATTTGTTGCTTCAATACGCGGCATAATGACCCCTATTTGAAGGGCAAACATCCAGGATATCATCCGCTTGAATTGCTTGCCGACGACCAAGTAGCATCGATGCTGAAAGCCTCAATCGACGAACCTTCGGATTTGGAAGCGTCTTAGAGAAATTGGAGCCTGAATTCGAGGTCAGGCAAAATTCAAGAACACAATCGAATCGTTAACCGGAGTGGACCATGCGAATTTGCATGTTGGGGTCGGGCTTGATCGCGATGTTTTACACGATGTCTTTGCAAGGCAAACGTGGTCGAGACCGAGTCTCGGTGGTTTATTCTCGAACTCAATCTTCGGCTGATAAATTCGCCAAGCAATGGGAAATCCCAATGGCTACCACGGAGATGGAGGCTGCCATCGCTCGGGACGATGTCGATGTAGTAATCGTTGCACTCCCCAATCACTTGCACCATGCTGCAGTGTTGGCCGCGGCGAGATTGGGCAAGCCGGTGCTGTGCACCAAACCGTTGGGTCGAACTGCTGCCGAGGCCAAGTCCATGTTGGAAGCTGTCGAGTCGGCAGGCGTGTTCGCGGGTTATCTCGAAGACCTTGTTTACACCCCCAAGACATTGAAGGCTTTGAAATCGGTTCGACAAGGAGCCATTGGCGACGTGCTGTGGGTCCGCTCGCGGGAAACGCATCCTGGCCCGCATAGTGATTGGTTTTGGGATAAGGAACAATCGGGTGGCGGTGCGATCATCGATATGGGTTGCCACTGTATCGAGATTGCGAGGAACTTCATTGGCAAAGATATTCGGCCAGTAGAGGTCGTGTGTTGGGCCGATACGCAGGTTCATCCAATCGAAACCGAAGACCATGCGATTGGAATGGTGCGTTACGAAAACGGAGCGATCGGGCAATTCGAAGTCAGCTGGGTGTTTCGTGGTGGCATGGATTTGCGAGACGAAGTCGCCGGTACCGAAGGCACGATTTGGCTCAATCACTGGCTGCGGACCGGAATGGAAATGTTCTCAGCCGGTGGATCCGAGGACTACGTAGCAGAAAAATCCGAGTCCTCGACCGGCTGGCTGTTTCCTGTTGGTGACGAACCAGCCGCGTTGGGATACGTCGATATGTTTGCCGATGTATTGGGTGCGATCGAAGACGGGACGTCACCTAGTGAGACGTTTTACGACGGGTATGTCGTCAACGCCATCATGGATGCGGCCTATCAATCGGTCACGTCTAAACGCTGGGAGCCAATCGCGTTGCCAATTTGGCGAGGAAGAGAAAACGTCCCCAGTATTTCCGTTCAACGGGAGTTTGATGATGAGCATGATCTTGTAAAAAAAGAACAAATGCCGGACGGGACGACTAAGTTCATCATCCGTCACAAAAAAACGGGTGAAATCAGCCAACGCATCGAAACGTCCTAGTTTGATAGTCGCTTTTCGCTCCGAGGCTGACATTAAATAGTTTTCAATCTCGCGAAGAGACCAATGGTAACCCGAGGAGTTGGTTCGTCTTTCGCACTTTTTCGTCGCTGGAAGCGCAAGACTTGGGGAGAACCCACTGTGAATGCCGAACGGTTGCCAGTCCGGCTACAACTCACTCCTTTGATCAATCCAGAAACAACACGCGTTTAACAGGTTTTTAATTTTTGAAAAGTGCGGAAGTCGAAGTTGGGGCTTGTTGATTTAAAATGCGAGCCGATCGATCGTTCCGGGGCGCTCAAGACATAAAACCTGTGTTTAGGTTTTGTGGTTTGACGAGGGAGTGGCACCAGATTGTCGAATTTGATAGTAGTTATTTCGTTTTCCAACTGTCCAAAACCGAGCGAGTGCTTGTAGCGCAAGTCGTCAAGACTTTCGGAATTTTGGGCTGCCGAAACTCATGACGAGTGTCGCTACCACAGACTTTCGAATGCGATGGTAGTATTTTCGTTTTGAGATCTCGAAAACACAGGTTTTATTTCTCAACCGTCCCTTACCGATTAACCTGCAGGCGACCGAGCTAAACGCAGAGCGTTTGTAGGCGAACAAACACAAACACAAGCGACCAGCGAGGGCTCTCCCTCGCTGACGCGTTCGGGCTACCAATCGCGGCGCTCAAGCCCCGGCTGCCGTCAGCGATCCAGTCAGGATCGATGGTCGCCTTTCGCTCCGTCGAAAGACAATCAAACGACGTTGTCTCTCGCCGGTATAAATAACTTGACTGATGGTGACCGATCAGCCGTGCAACTCGATCGATGACCTAGCTCGAAAGATCGTTCTGATTCGCAACCGAGACCTTGGACGCTGGCAGTCGACGAGCGAATTAGTTATTTGTACCAGCGAGAAAGACTGTCAATCGACACTTTTTTGACGGAGCGAAAGGCGACCAACGCGCCCGCTGACTAGGATAATCTGACAAATGGCGCAATGGGCCTCACTTGTTTGCCAAGCTGAGTGCGAACATACCCAAGGGCTCACCGATGGGTTCAGGCAATAATGATTATCATCAAAGTAAAAACGCACACAGATTTACCGACCTGCATTGCTTAACGCAAAATCTTATTACGCCTCGGGTTACCAATAACGTCGCAACTTTATCGCGTCACCCATGAGTCCGGCCGGTGAATACTCAAGCAACCGTTTGACGTGGCGCAACCGGTGGAAGTTCCTGTTGGATTTCCGTCAGCATCTCTCGCAAGGACGCCACTTCGCTGCCGCTTAAGCGGGCTGATTGAACGAGGTAGGCCAGCATCGGGACCGGACGGCCCTGGAACACGGTGTGCAAGAGCCGGTCACTGGCTTGATTGATGCAGTCGGATTCAGAAAAGTTCGAACGGTAAAGGTACCGGTTTCCCTTTCGCTGAAAATCAAGCACACCCTTTTGAACCAATCGATGCAAAAGTGTCTTGATGGTCCCAGGCGTCCAATCGGTCGTCTCGCTCAAATGTGATGTAATTTCGCCGGAGGTGGTTGGCTCGCATTGCCAGATCTCATGCATCACGCACCATTCGGCATCCGAAATGTTTGGACGGTTTTCCAAGATGAATCGGCTCCTTGACATTTTTAATAGGCAGGGCAGGGGGACGACAACCATCGGCGCATCCAATAACCTCTGAATGGAGAGTGCCCAGAGAGGTTGGATTGGACGGATGCCAGATGCGAGTTCAAAAGTCAGGTAATAAGTAGGAAAAAGGGTCGCTGGCGTCAAGATGAATCGATTTCGGATGGCGAGGCATTTCGCGACGTGGTTACTCCGATTCCCAGGCGCAAAAAAAGCCGCGTTGAAATTCAACGCGGCTTTTCAAATGCTATTTCGCGATCCGCTCTAGCGAGGAATCGTCGGCGAAAGTGCTTCGCTGACACGAGTTACGTCAACTTCATAAACGAACACAGAGTCTTCGGAGATCACTTTTTGAGTTGAGCTGCCGGTTTCAAGCGTGCTACGAACGACGTGGTCGCCTTTGGCAACTCCAACGGCACTGAACGTGAAAGTGGCCTTTTCACCAGCTGAGATCATGGGTTGGTCGAATGTCAGTTGATTCTTTGACTGAATTTGAGTCCGACCGTCTTTGACAGGTGTCAAAGAATCGGGCAATTCAACCACTACGCTGACTTCGTTGGCTTGGCGGCTACCGTGGTTTTCAATTTCAACCACAAACACAGCCTTAGCACCGACTTGGACCGGCCCCGTCTGGTTCTTGATTCGAACGCTGACGTCGGCTCGCGTTCTGATCTCGGTTGCCAGCGAGAATTCTTTGTCGATGGTTTCATCGCTGGTGATTCGGATTTGACAAATTTGTTGGCCTTCCTTGAGAGCTGTCGCCTTGAGCTGAATCTGCTCATTGGATTTGGCTGCCAATCGCTTGAACTTCCAAGTCAGAATACCGCTGGCGGCGTCGACTTGAGCCTGACGACTAATCGTTGTGACTTTCATGCCTTGAGGGACGGCAAGTGATAGGTGAACGTTAGTCACGTCAACTTCGCCGGTGTTTTCGACATCGATCGAGTAGATGCCGTCTCGCTCAACAAAGTTGATTTTTGGGCCGGTGGCCGAAAGTCGAAGTTCTGGCTGGAACACGACCAAATCCATCTTTGATTCTTCTGGCTTGGTGAATTGAGACTTGGCGACGACTTTAAATTGCCCCTGTCCAGGCTTCAGAGCTCGCGAGTTCATCGGAATGTCGAGCGACTGACCTGGCTCCAGCGACGGAATGGTGCCGTCAAAGGCTGATTTGACTTGCTCAAGTCCGGAGGGATAAGTCGAATGCAAACGAATGTTGTTAGCCGTGCCGTCGCCAACATTGGTGATGGTGACTACGTGGCTCAGGCTCTTGCCAGTCGTCGCTTGATGTGGCCCGTTGATTTTCAATGTGAACTTGGGCTGGCGAACGGCTACGACGGTTTGTTGAATATTCTCAAGGATGATCTGGGTACCAAGATTCAAAGCGATCTTTTCAGTCGGGACCACGTTGATCAAAATCGGTTGGGTTTTTTCACCGGCAATTCGGGCAATGACAAATGTCAATACTTGACCCTCGACCTTAGACGGCCGTGGTGATGAAGAAGCAAATTTTGCATGAGTTGGCAGCGTTGCCACGAGTTTGACGTTGTCAACGTTTTCATCGCCCATGTTGCGAAGGTCAACGCGGAGTTGAGCCTGTTGATTGACGTTTACGAATCGGGGTGAACGAATTTCGGTCGCAACCAAGTTGTTGCGGACGGTGACTTGCTCGTCCGACTCAACGATTCGTGATTCTTCGAGTACGTTTACCTTAGAAGCAACAACCGCCGTTGCCGGTGGCTTGCCGTAGTAATTTGCAGCCGATGGCTTGGATGCATTGATGGACTGGAAAACACTGGGGGCCTGCTGTTGCCGATATTGAGCAAGCGGACTGCGCGGTTTTCGGACCGAAAGAGGAGTATTCACGTCCTCGTATTGGATCTGGTTCGGATTGACGACCAAATCGCGACTCGTTGGTTGCGACTCAGCAGTCGCTGGGTCATACGAATCTGATTTCAACTTGATCAATGGGTTGGCGGACTGTTGATTACCACTAAATTGGTTCTGAGCAATCAATGGCTGAACGTAACCGACGGCTACCAATAGCAAAGCTATCAAAGGTAATTTTAACAATAAATGAGACATTAATGGCTCCGCGTCGATGGGACTGTGTAGGGGTTGAGTAAAATGGACTCACTCCCCAAGATCGACGCGGGGTATTCATTCAATTAGTTAAAGTCAGCCAAAGTGGAATATTGCGGAATATACAGCAAACCGAGCGTAATCCTGATATTTTAGGATAGTGTCTGGCAGGAAATTCGATCAAGCGAGCGAGAACGAACAACTCAGTTCGAATCAATCAGAATCGACGCTAGCACGAAAAAACGCTTGACTGTCGTTTGAAATTCAAACAATCAAGCGTAGTTGTTTTAGCAGCAGGAGTCTTGGCGCCTTAAACTCGCAAAGCGTCAATCTTGTTTTGGCTCAAGGGGCCAATTGATTTCCAATCGAACGCCTTCTCCGGTGCCATCGCCACGGAATTTGATGATGCCGTTGGCTTGCTTTCGGTTCAAACACTTAAGCGTGTCGTGCAATCGTCGTTTGGGGCAGATTTTTGGATCCCGGGAAAGTGGATCGTCGATTTCTTTTGGCCATCCCATTTCTTGAAACGCGTTGAGAACGCATTCCTGATTGAGTGCCGGCCACTTGAATTGTTTGACGAGCTTATCGCCATAACGCAACTCGCGTTTTTGTTTGTCCCAGATCGGCCGAATCTTCGGCGGCTGATAGATGTAGCTGGAATCGATACTCTCGTATTGTGGAGTTTGTTTCGGTTCAATTCGCGTCGCGGCTTCGAATCGAGAAGATTGCTGATCGGGAAAATGTTGCTGAATCGTGGAAGACTGTTGAATGGCAGAAATCGGCTGGACCGTGTTTTGCGTAACAGAGACAGATCGCCCATCGGCTTGGGGATTCCGTTCGGGATCATTATGATGCGAAGCCATGTAATTGCCGTTTGTGGTTTTCAAGAAATCGATTGGATTGGATTCAAGATGCGACATTCAGATTGACCTTTTACCGTTCTGGCGGTTGTTTCCGTCCATGGGAAACACGAGGGGAAAAATCCATTCCCTATAAGTAATAACAAAATAGTCTTCCAAATCTGGCGAAAAAACAGGGTTGTATTTGACGTAAGTCTTTTGATAGTAATACTTTAAAAAAAAGGTTTTTTCCCAGAGTGAATTGGCGGGTTGCCGCCACTAGCCTCTTTTAGCCCAGACAGTGCAAAATCCATTCCCCCTTGAAAACTGATAGCATTGGGTGGCCCATCGGTGCCAACAAGCGTCGTCTTGCGACACCCCTGAGGGCTGATATTTGGCAATCAACAAGATCTTATTAATGCTCAGGAAGACAATGAATCGAAACCAATTACCCATTCTGGCATTCGTTGCGATGACGATTGCCGCAATCTCTCAAAACGGACTAGCGCAGGAAAAAATGGAGTACCCGAAAGCGAAACGCGTGGACCAAGTCGATGAATTTTTTGGGACGCCAGTCGCAGATCCTTTTCGGTGGCTAGAAGAGGATGTTCGAAATTCCGATGAGGTTCGTGATTGGGTCGATGCCCAGAATAAGTTAACGTTTTCATTGTTGAAGGAACTTCCTTATCGCAGCGAGATCGAGAAGCGACTGACGACGCTTTGGGACTACGAAAAATACGGTGCCCCCTTCAAGCGTGGCGATCGATATTTCTACTTCAAGAACGACGGTCTTCAGAATCAGAGTGTTCTTTACAAACTCGATTCGCTTGATTCGAAACCAGAAGTTTTGGTTGACCCGAACCAGTGGTCGAACGATGGGACAGACGCGTTGGGCGGAATGGCGTTTAGCGACGACGGAAAACTGATGGCTTACGGGGTTCAAAAAGCCGGTTCTGACTGGCGGACTTGGGAAATCCTCGAAGTCGAAACTGGGAAGAAGCTGTCCGACGAGCTAAATTGGATGAAGTTCGGAGGCGTTTCTTGGACCAACGATTCAAAAGGGTTCTACTACAGCCGATACGACGAGCCAAAATCTGACGAGAAATTTCAAGGCTTAAATCTAGACCAAAAAGTCTACTATCACAAAATTGGCGACGAACAGTCAAAAGACAAATTGGTGCACGAGAATCCAGAACATCCAACTTGGGGTTTCTTGCCATCGGTCACCGAGGATGGAAACTATCTTGTCATTACCGTTTGGCAGGGAACGGATGATCGCTATCGCGTCTTGTATCGATCACTGGAAGACGAAAACGCAGCCTTGAAAGTGCTGATCGACAACTTTGAGAACGAATACAGTTTCGTCGGAAACGAAGGGAGCAGGTTCTTCTTCAAATCAGACTTCGAGGCGCCCAAGAAATGTATCTTGGTGATCGATACCGAGCGTCCGGAAAAATCGGACTGGACCGTAATCGTTGCCGAGTCAGAAGAAGCGATGGAAACTGCCGGAATGATTGACGACTATCTGGTCGTTCAGTATTTGCAGGATGCCAAGACGCAGGTCAAGCTGTTTGATCTGGCCGGAAAGTTCGTCCGGGAAATCGAGTTCCCGGGTATCGGTTCGGCCAATGGGTTTGGTGGCCGTCGCGATCAATCGGAAACGTTCTACAGTTTCTCTAGCTTCAACCGTCCGCCAAGCACCTATCGATACGATGTGAAGACGGGGGAAAGTTCGCTGATTCGCGAAGCAGCGGTGGATTTTGACCCGGAGAATTACGTCGTCACCCAGGTTTTTTACACAAGTAAAGATGGCACCTCAGTTCCGATGTTCATTGCCCACAAAAAAGGGCTTGAGCTCAACGGTTCCAACCCGACGCTGTTGTACGCCTATGGTGGATTCAATATTTCACTAACGCCAAGTTTCTCGATTCCACGCTTGCAGTGGATGGAAATGGGTGGCGTGTTTGCGATGCCCAACCTTCGCGGTGGTGGAGAATACGGCAAGGACTGGCACAAAGCTGGCACAAAGACCAAAAAGCAAAACGTGTTCGATGATTTCATAGCCGCCGCGGAATATTTGATCGACAACAAATACACGTCCTCCGAAAACTTGGCGATTCAAGGCGGAAGCAATGGCGGACTTTTAGTTGGAGCCTGCATGACTCAACGACCCGACCTGTATGGTGCCTGTTTGCCAGCGGTCGGCGTCATGGACATGTTGCGGTTTCATAAATTCACAGCCGGCCGTTTTTGGGTCGATGACTACGGCAGTGCAGAAGCCAGTGCTGAAGAGTTCGAAGCCCTCCGAGCCTATTCGCCCTACCACAACCTAGTCGACGGAACGGCTTATCCACCGACGATGGTCACGACTGCCGATACCGACGATCGCGTTGTCCCGGGGCATAGCTTTAAATTCGCAGCTCGACTCCAGGAGGCTCAAGCAGGCCCCAATCCGGTTTTGATTCGCATTGAAACGAAAGCCGGTCACGGAGCCGGAAAACCAACGGCGAAAATTATTGAAGAGTACGCCGACCAGTGGGCTTTCTTAGCCAAGTATTTGGGGATGAAACCGCAGCTGGACAAATAGTTCAACGGACCGCAAATTTGGTGGTTGGAATATCAGTTAAGAGTAACCATGAAACGTCGGGAGTTTACTTTCGGCGTTTCTTGTTCAACGAACATCAAGTCAAATCAATATTTCTTTTAGTGGCCATCTTTGGGATGGCTTGAACAACATGACTGAAAAAGCAACTTCCACAACACCCACGATGGAGTCCGATGGCAATATTGACCTCAGTGAAAAGGGCCGAGGCGCAGACGGTCAACCGGTCAAACTCAATCGGCGGTTGTTCATGCAGTTCAATGCCTTTCGAACGAATAACTGCAGTGGCCATATTCAGGATCTTTCCAAACGGTTTGAAGCGATCTCAGCCCAAGCGGTGATCTACCAAGATCTCCACGACCCACAAGGGTTTGGCGTCATGAGTTATTGCGAAGATCCAGGATACATTGTCGACCAGATCCAACCCGTATTACAATCCGAAGCGTTGGTGGATCTGGAGTATCGCGAAGAGTTCACGATGCTGGGACGGACTTACTCGATCGGCTACGAATCCGATTTAGAAGACGTGTTGATCAACCGGCCCGTCAAACGTATTTGCGATCCGGCCACGCCTTGGGCTGTGTATTACCCCGTCCGCCGTAGCGGCCAATTCGAACGCCAGTCAAAAGAAGACCAGCGAAAAATGTTGATGGAACACGGCGGGATCGGGCACGCTTACGGCAAAGCCGGGTTTGCGACCGACATTCGTTTGGCCGGCCATGGTCTCAATAAAAATGACAATGACTTTATCGTCGGACTCTTAGGTGAGAAGCTTTTCCCTCTGTCCGCTTTGGTACAGCATATGCGTCGGACCCGCCAAACTTCGGAATTCATTCAAAAGATGGGTCCCTTCTTCGTCGGTCGAGCCGTTTGGCAACCCGTCTACGATCCAGCGAAAACGTTGGTTTGATGGCGAGCCGTTGGTAGCTCCACGTAATATGACCGCCGACATTTGGTCGGCGTTTTACAATACAAGATTAACACCGAATACGATGGAATTTTGTTCGACGTCTCGATCGCTGACGGTGGTGATATTCATCAGTGGCGCGAATCCGCTGCTGCGGACATACTCCACGCTCAGCTGAGCGTAGGGGTTTGGCTGTACCGCGTATCCGATTACCAGCTGTCGATTGAATTCAAACTCAGTCCCTGGGCTGCCTTGTTTGCCTTCACTCCAAGACACGGACCACCGGGCGGGCGATTCGAAAAAGCTACTGTCGAATGCGGCTTCACCTCGGAGGGCACTGACCCGGTGTCCCGTTGCAGGCCAAGCACTTTCTGTTTGCAGGTACTCGGCCGCCAAATGCAGCCGACGAACTCTGGCGTAGGCGTTCACATCCCAAACGCCATTTCGTTCGCCAGTGATACTCGCGTCCAGATGTTCCGCCACGTTGCCGTCGTAGATTGAACCGTTCAAATAGCCGACGCCAAGGTTCAGTTCCGAGTCGTCTCTTCGAACGGGAACGCGAAACAAGGCATTGGCGGCGAAGTTATTGAGATCGCCTTTGGCTTCGGAATCGACGACGCGAATTCCGCGGCTGCCATTGAGTGCCGAGACTGACCAATGCAAGCGTCCGTTGTCAAATCCAACGCCGCCACCTTCGGCAAGTCCAGAGAAATAGTGCCAGGGAACCGCTTGCGTGAAGGGGCTCAGCGTTCCCATGTCGCCGAATCCAATATTCTTCTTGCCGAGATAAGCATAGAACGGCGAACGTTCGAAATCGCCCAATACGATGTAAGCCTGACGGACTTGGAAACTTCCTTGTTTGGAACTGTCAAATGAGAACACATCGGAAAAAAGCGTCTCAAAATGACCATGCATGGCTGGTGCGAATGTAAAACTAAATCCCTGACTGGCTTGAAGCAAACGCACATCCGTTGCGTGCGTCCCTTCAAAATCGGTTGGGAACCGCCCCATGTAACTGAACTTGTCTTTAGTATTGGTCCGGGCACCCAACGCCGAACCTCGAAATTGAATTCCTAAGGTGGCCATCGGTTGACCACCATTTCGAAACGCGTGCTCCAGTAGAAAAATCTCTTTGCTGGTTTGCCGGTTTTGAAAATCCAACATGTCGGTCGAAAAATCGGTCGCGATATTCAAAAACGGAATGCCGACGCCGTTCGAATCAAACGTTGACTCGTCAGGATAACTTGATTCGTAATAGGTCTCGCCGTCAACAATTGGAGAGCCGGCGTACTCTGAATCATAGACCACGTCTGGATCAACGTAGTGCTCCATCGGTTGGTTCAGCGCATCAACGAACTCGTCTTGAATGTTGATCGTAACCGGGCAAGCAGCATTCAACGAACCAGTCCAACAGGCCGCTGCCAAGCCAACCCAAACGCAGTGAGAGACTTTGTCGCGGCGTCTTAGAATCGAAGCGACGATCCATTCGATCAGTCGAATCGCAGCATAATGTTTTGAGTGACCGGACAAGTGACGACTTTCGAATTTGAGAATAAAAGAAGACGCATCGCTGGATCGAATATGACAGCGGCAGAGTACTTTGTCTCAAATAGCAAAATTCTCTCATTAATGTCAAGATCGTTGTTTGTTCCGGAAAACCGCTAGGCTTTTTTGGTGATTGTATGGACACAATCACGCTAGCAGGGAAAAGGCAAAACGTTTCAAGCGTCCAGTGGAATGATGGTCGCAGAATTTAGCTTGGGCAGTTTGCCAGAGTTTTGCGGAGAGGCTGACTTTTCTGGAGACCCGACGAGGCGGTGACTTTTCCAAACATATCAAGCCGAAGGCGAACATGGTAACCCGATGCGTTGGCGAGTAAGAGCCCTCGCTTACGCGTTTTTAAGTTGCACACTTTTGTGCCGAAGGCGCCTTTCGTGGGGGCCTTGGGTGGCCTGATGAAAATCTTTGCTGTAGTCGTTTTTTGATTGAAAATACGAGACGATCGATCGTTTAACGATTAGCCGGCAGGCGACCGTGTCAAACGCCGAGTGTTTATGGGCGAGGCGCTTGTCCCTTGATGGCAAGCCACCAACGAGGGCTCTCCCTCGCTTACGCATTCGGGCTACCATCGCTGCCGCTTAACCGCGATTAACCTGTCATTAGGTCAACCAGCCCTGACTTCGACTTTCGCACTTTTCAAAATTTAAAAACCAGCTAAACGCGTTGTTTCTAAATTGATCAAAGGAGTGAGTTGTAGTCGGACTGGCAACAGTTCGGAATTCGCAGATGGTTCTCCCAAAGGTCTTGCGACTCCGGCTACGGAAAAGCGCGAAAAGCGAACTCACGCATCGGTCACTATTTATCGCGTCGCGACATCCAGAATCAATAAATGTCAGTTTATATGCGAAGACAAACGAGAGTTCATGTCTAGATTAAGTAAACGCAAGACGGGAAAAGTTTCCCGACTTGCGTTTTGTTAAACTTATGAAATGAAAGGGCAAACTAATTGCCACGATTGGTGCGGCGGACGGACGGTCGTCGCCTGTTCTTGAACGACTCTTCCCAGTCCTTTTTTTGCGGCGTGTATTTGTCGCCTGTCATTTCCTCGAGTTTCTTGCGTTGATCTGTCGTGAGTTCTGCCAAGAGTTCTTTCTTGGCCTTCTCCTTAAGCTCAGCGGTGTCTTTGGCAAGTTGCTCATTGATTTCTTTAGACCGCTTCTTCATACGCTCAACTTGCTCTTTCGTAAGTCCCAAGGCTTGGGCGACTTGATCGCTGGCCAAGGCTCCGGCGGTTCCCGATTGTTTCATGTGAGTCTGGAGAGCGACTTGTTGAAGTCGTTCAATCTGATGAGGAAGCAACAATCCTTCCAGCTTCTCACGCTGTTCGGCTTTAAGTTTTTCCATCAATGCAGGAAGATCCTTGAAACGATCTTTGTTGATGCCTCCCTTACTCAAGTCACCGATTTGGTTCTTCATTTCTTTGGCGAATTGCGATTGGAGATCCTGGACTTGCTTGAGTTGGTCACCCACCAATTCAAGATCTTTTTGAACGCTGGGATTGCTAATCATGCTCCAAGGATCCGGCGCTGGCATGACGAAATCTCCGCCTCCAAAGGCCATTGTCATTCCAGCCCCACCAGACATGATCCGCATCCCAGTCGATTCACCGTTTTCGGATGATTCGAAAGTTGAGAAAATCATTGGCGCACTGCCTTGATCATCGGTTCCGATCACGGTCATTTCAACCGTTTCTCCTACTGATTGAGATTCTTCTTGAGCTGCAACGATGCCAGTCAGGCAAACGGCTGAAAGCCCAGCGGCAACGAAACGTGAAACGTGTTTTAAGTTCATCTGATTTCCAAGTTATGAATGTTAGTTGTTATTGTCTTCTTTAAAGCGCTTCAACATTTCCCGGTGCATTTCGTCCATCTGCTTCTGCATGGCTTCCATTCGGGATTGAATGTCTTGGTCGAAGTTCCCTTCAAAGGTTTTGGCGCTCCCGTCACCGACGATTATTCCCGGGCCCATCTGACGAAACTTCATGTTAAATCCTCCCGCTTCGCCATTGTTGGGAAACCGAAAAATCTTAGGCATGCCTTCGAGATTGATAGTCGCACCGGTGCGTTTGGTTGGCGTCACATTGATCCCTTGTTTTTGGCCACCACGAACGAGGGTTAAAGAAACCTTGCTATCTTTTTGACCGGCCGTTTGAACGGCTTCGACCAAGTCATTATTGGTTGCCAATTCACGATCATTGGCATTCATCAGAATGTCATGCTTTTGAATTCCGGCTTTGCCGGCGGGTGAGTCTTCGACGACATTGACAACAATCAAACCTGACTTGTCGTCAAGCTGCAATTGAGCTCGCAAGGCTTCGCTGACGGGCTCGCAATTGACCCCGATCATGAAGCTATTATTGAGCCGCTCAACACTCGCCATGCCTTCAAATCCTGGCAGTGCAAACAAGGCTCCCTCACCACCGCCTAAATCGATCTCATGACGTTTCCCGTCAGGGCCGACGATGATCGCCTTGCCAACACTCTTAGTTTCCTTCTGGCCATTGTTGTCAATCGTTTCTGTCGACTGATTCACAGTCACGCTTGTGGCCCCATTAATATCAATCTCTTGTTGCGTCCCGTCAGGTGCGGTGATTACAAACTTGCCATCCTGGTTTCGCTCGACTTTGATTCCACGGCCGGCTTTTCCACCCCCTATTCCAGCGGGGAGACTTTGACCTTGGATACGAATCGTCGCGTCGCGCACCGTCTCTCCGTCTTGAGTGAGGATCTGGACTTTGACGGGCTTGTCATTTTCTTGAGCCTCGACCGATGTCAAAGCAGCGCTAGTTAGCACGCCGAGGGCGAACATGCTGAATACGAATAGCTGAATTCTCATATTATACTCCTAAAATGTTCATTCGATGAACAATGTTAAAACTCACAAGTGAACTCGAATTCAAACAGGAATTCGATGGAGACCTTGAACCCAAGCGTCCAAAATCATTGTCCTACTGCAAACCGGATGGTTCGCACGGGAACTACAAACGACCGGCCATCTTCAAGGCGACCAGAAACGTAATCAACCTCTTGCACCATTCGGTAACCAGAACCGGTCAGCCGCTTAAGCATTTCAGCCGAAATCGCAGGGGTGTGTCGTTGGCGAGCAATCAAATTCAATTGCTGCAATTGTTGGGCATTATCGACCTGATAGAGGGGGACCGAGGTCGATTGGCCGGCTACCTTAAAACTGTTTTGTTCGTCCAGAGGGACTTCCAGGTGGTAGTCGGCTTGGGTGATCTTTGACGGGTCCGCCTGGATAAACTGATTGTCTAGATTAGCAGCCAACTCTGATCCACCATTGGATTTTGAGTCAGAATTCGAACCAGGATCATCCGGATGAGAACTAGATCCAGTCGTCAGCTGGGCCACTGATGAACCTGAAAAATCGCGGGTTTGAATTTGGCTTATCAGGTAGCCAATCGAAGCCGCGGCAAGCAAACTGGCTGCCATGACCCACCACGAATGGCTCGATCGATCATTCGGACTGACCGCGGTAGCCGCTGAAAGAGAAAGTTGTTTGGTGTCCGAATCCAGCTCGCGTTTGATCGTTTCGACGCTTGGTTGAGCCGCTGGAATCTGGCCGCGCGACTGAAAAGCTTGATTCCAAGTCTGATTTTCAACAAATCCAACCGCAATTTCTTTCCATTGCTCTGGCGTCGTCTCCGCTTCAACGAGTAGCTGCTGGACATGCTGAAAATCCAACTCGCCGTCGACGAGTCGTTGAAGTTGTAAAGGGTCTATTGGTTTCATGTTAATCTCGATTCGCACGTTCGCTGAAGTTATACGAACGATTCAGATGGGCTCGATAATCCGACAGAATTAGGCAAAAAAATGGTTTCATGGATGGGTTTGTGGCTTACTCGTTTGAGTCACGTTGCCGGTCAGGTGCTGTCGAAGTTTCTTACGAGCGTTTAGCAGTCGATACTCAATGGTTCGAACGGGCACGCCAAGGTGTTTAGCCATTTGGTTGTAAGACCAATTCTCCGTGTACTTTAAAGTCAAGACTTCTTGTTCTTGCGGTCTCAGCTGTTCCATCGCGGCTGCCATGTTGGCTTGTTGTTCCTGAGCCAACATCCAATCCAGCGGTTGTGGGTCAGGCGAATGGGCGTCCAGTTCAGAGCTCGGCCGGGCTTGTGATTTTCGATTGGCTTTGCGGTGGAAGTTCACGGCTTGGCGAATGGCCAATCGGTACAACCAAGGTGCAACTTTTTCTGGGTCTTCAGGGACAGTGACCGGTTTGGTGGATCCGTTTTCAGTTTGTGGTTTCGACTGACGAAACACGGCTAGGGCGATTTCTTGGTAAAGATCGTCGACCTCATGGTGATCGCCAATCCGACAGCGAAGCACTTTTTGCAGCCACGGCCGGTGCTGCTCAAGGGCTTCCGTCCAATCGATTGCCTGGGCGTTGGAGTTGTTCATGGATAAGAAAAATCGGTTCGTTCTTGGATGCAGTTTCACCGGTCGCCTTCAAGCCGATGAATTGTTGAACTTTCCGTTCAAACTCACGCTCTAAAGTCGCAGCCGCTCTGATTATCCCACAAAAAAAATCGCAAAAAATGTTATTCAGGTTGAAAACCCGCTGTTTTGCTTGATTTAGCCTGATTGTTACCGAGTCGATTACACCGTCAAAGGCCAATCAGTTTGGATTTCAGCACAATGGATCGGCTAGATATTTGAAGCGTCTCCGGATGGTGAGAGAACCGGCGGCTAGCGCCTTGCCACTCACAGGATCATGTGTCAACGGTCATCGGAATCGTTCATCTCCATGTGTTCGTGAGCCGCTAGGCCAATGGCACTTACTTTATGTCTGTGAGCGGTTTTGGCGCTAGCCACCGGTTGCCTAAGATCGAGCTCTGCCCAATAAAACCCGCGGCTAGCGCCAAAGCGGCTCACTTGCGGATGATTCTTGCAATCTAAAGTAAGTATCATTCGGCACTAGCCGGCGGTTTTCGTTAAAATCAAGCGACTCCTCAAATATCTGGCCGATCAGAAACGCTACTTTTCCAGTTTGCGATAAATCAATTTGGAATTAGGTACAATGATTCGATGGGAATTCCAAATCCAGATTTGATTTCACTTTTCATCACTTGGACCACCTACGGTGCTTGGTTGCCAGGAGATTCTCGTGGCTGGCGAAAGTGGAAAGCCGGCGAGCAGCAGCCTCAACCATGGTTGCAGGATTGGTGCAAACAAAGAATGAAAGAAGAGCCGGTTGTTCTGGATGTGATTCAAAGAAGAACCGTTGAAGAAGTCATTACTCGACATGCAAAACATCGTGAATGGGAATTGCATGCAGTTTCGGCGCGTTCGAACCATGTCCATGTCGCCCTTTCATTGATTCCGAAAGTCAGCAAATCGGCTAACCGTTTTTCGGATGGAATAAAAAGAGTGAGAGATGAATTCAAAGCAAATGCGACACGCGTTTTAAGGCAATTGGAAACTCCAATTCAAAACGATAAGATTTGGACAAAAGGTGGTGACATTCAAGTTATTGACTCTTTGGAAGGCCTGTATCGAGTAGTGCTTTATGTTTCAGAGGCTCAAGATCGAATGGATCGGCTAGATATTGAGAGAACCGGCGGCTAGCGCCTTGCCGTTCACGAATGTGCCGGAGTCTCTAGCCAACTGCTGCGATCCGCCCAACACTCCTCTTGCGATTCTCATGCTTGTGCGACCCTAGCGGCTGAGTCCAACACGACGGCGGGCGAGCAGGCAGGCGTCTCCGGCGACTTCAAAGTCCGCGCAGTTCTTCGGTCGGGTGGCATAGTGGCGACAACGAAAAGGGGTCGTCGCGCCATCACCGTCCAACGCAACACAAATGCCGTCGGGACGAGGCACACGATACTCGCCGTCGCGCAGTTGCACTAGTTCTGGGTGTAACTTCCTAAATGGGTCGCGAGCCGAGACCGTCACCAGATCGAAGCCTTGGCGACAGCACGCGCCGCAAGCACCGCAATCTTCCGTAGTAAACTTTTGCTCCCAACGTTCGCATGCCTGTTCGTCGGCGGCAACGGCCGGCGATCTTTTCCCCGCTGGCTTGTGCTGGCGACAACTCAAGCCGGACTTGCTGGAAACGGCCCAACCGCACGACCCGCAGCGCAAATCCTGAGAGCTAGACAACAGCGAGCCCAATCGGTGACGTGAGCGAGTCACACTCCATAGCGACGACGGCTGAGTCACCTCCCGAACCGCATCAGCAATCGCTGCTGTGGCGGACAGGCTGCGTTTCAACACCGAGTCGAAAGGTGGCAACCGAGATCGATGAAACGCCTCTTGGGCAATCGCAATCGCTGGGTCGTCACCGTCTCGCAACGGATCCACTGGCAAAGCATCCCAATAAGGTCGCCAGTCGGTGGTTACGGCCATAAATTCTCGCAAGCCGAAGGGAAACGAAAGTGCCGCCTGCAAGCGATGGCAAGCGTATTCGTAGACCAAGTCGCGATCATCCGTATTACAAAGTCCCCAGTCGGGCAGATCCTTGGCGCGGATTCCGACCACCAACCAGTGAC
>JBLINZ010000015.1:0-31435 GCA_047639375.1 Mariniblastus sp.
AAGCGTGTTAAATACATTACGCAAAATCGAACGAATGATTCAACTCAGTTCATTTCGTTCCCCAACTTGGAATCCAAAAGCATGATAATCAGATCCTGAATAGTTAAGTTTAAGCTATACTGATATAACTCCAGCAATGACGACATTTCCTCCTCGCTTCCGCGCTCCCAACTTTCTTACCCTTCAACTCCTCATCTTCTCGAATCGATGGATCAGAATACCAACAAAGCGGAATCCGAGAACTTGCATGCTGGGGCATTTCACTCGGTCAGCGAGTCGCCATCGAATGACTTAGACTGGTCGGGAACGCCAGATCTCCAAACCAGCCTGGCCGCCAAAGCCGAAAAGTCACAACGACCGAGCTCTAGCCGGAAACGCAAGAATTTATTTTGCTTTGCGTGCAACCGCCCGGAGGGCCATTTTCTGGCCAGCCAAAATCGGTGGTACTATTCATTTCTAATTGGAATGACGTTTGGATTGATCTTTCTGGTTGGCCCCTACCAATGCCAATGCTGTGGAGCCAAACGCTCGATGTCGTCGAATTTCATAAGCCCCCGCTATTGGCTGAGGTGGTTTCGTCACAATGACGTCGCCAAACCCAACAATCGGGCGAGATAGTCGTTTTTTACGATGATTTCTCGGCAAAGCAATCGTGCTAGCAGCTAGTTCGATATTGTTCGCTCCGCCATAGTCTCCTACAAATCGTATACCGCAAGTCGTATACCGAGTAGGGAGCAAGCGTAGAAATGACCCGATCCAGACTGGATATCGTTATTCCGATTTTTAATGAAATCGAAATCATCGAACAGCTGCATACACGCGTCGTCGCTTCGTGCGAATCAACGGGCCTCAATTACCGAATCATCTATGTGGACGATGGCAGCCGAGACGGAACGGCCCAATGGATTACGGACAACGCGCAAACGGTGCCTTCCACTGAGCCCAGCAAATTCTCAGATCGTCATCTTTCGATCGACGAGGCAGATGATTCCTCCCACGTATTGACTCTCGAGTCTGGCTCCCAATCAAGCGTGACGCTGATCGAACTTTCGAGAAACTTTGGCCAGCCAGCTGCGATTTTAGCGGGACTCCAAGCCAGCGATGGGGATGGCGTCGTGATTATGGACGGCGACCTCCAAGACCCACCGGAGCTCATTCCTGAACTGGTCGAGCATTGGAATTCGGGCAGCCAAGTCGTAATCGCTGAACGCACATCGCGTGAGGAAACGTTGTTGCGAGGAATCGCATTCCGGACTTTCCATCGCTTTTTCCGCTACCTTTCAGATTCGCCTATCCCTCCGAACACAGGCACGTTTTGTTTGCTCGATCGCGTTGCTCTCGAGTCAATTCGGTCACTTCCTGAATCGCATCGATTCTTCCCTGGCCTGCGTGCCTGGATTGGCTTTCACCAATCCATGGTCCAATTCAAGCGCCCACCGCGTGCCGGTGGCGAGCCCAAGCAAACGTTCTCTCGGCTGGCAAAGTACGCGATGGATGCCGTGTTCTCGTTTTCATTCAAGCCATTGCGATTGTTAACCACGGCTGGAATTGCAATTTGCATGTTGTCATTCTTGCTCGCCAGTTGGTTTGTATTCAAACGAATCGCGGGCTGGGAAATAGCCTCGATCGGATTCACGACCCTGACCTGTGCCGTGTTTGGTCTGGGTGGGTTCCAACTGATTGGGATGGGTGTGCTGGGCGAATACATTGGACGGATCTACGACGAGGTCAAAGCACGACCTCAGTTCCTGGTTCGCAACCAGACCCAATTCAGCCTCAATCAACGCCACGAATTATCGCCTGTCGGATCGAGCACGACCACAGAACCGGATCGCCAGGCATCGCTCAGCCGTAAAGCTGGATGACCTATTGCCGGGCATACGGCGACGATTGATAATTGGTCTATCCGCGTGTCGCGACTTGTCATGCGAACCTGTCCAACCAGCATGAGCCCATCGTGTCGCAGCTGCCAACTGATCCACCATCGTCTCACCAAGCACCGCAAATTCGATTCGCATTGCTTGGGCTCTTAATCGTTTGTGTCTTGATGGGCTGGTACTGCTGCCAACTGAACCAGCGACTCTATTCGCACCACCATCCCTTTTACGACTCACTCAGCTACAACGCAAACATGTTGCGTACGATAACTGAGGCCCGCGAGTCTGGATTCGCCGCTGCGATGGAATTGGCTTGCTTCCAGAATGCCACCAACTGCCTGCCGTTCATTGTTGGAGCAGTGATTGCTCCAGTGGTGGATCCAAGTCGAATGATTGGAGTCTGGATTCAAACGGCATTCTTATTCCTATTTTTGGCCAGCCTGCTGTATTATCTCGTCCGAGTCCATCGACTCGCTGCCACAACGGCATTGGCTGGCTGCCTAGCTTTCCTGGCTGCCAAGTGCCTGATATTCCCCAACGGTGGATTGTCTGATTTCAGAATGGATTTGAGCCTGTACCTGACTTTCGGTATGACGTGCGTGTGGTACCTGATTAGCATGTCTCGTCCTACCAAAATCAACTTCATCCTCTTGGGTGCCTCGGCTTCGATGGCTTGCCTATTTCGCGCCACGGCACCAATCTATTTGCTATTCTGCCTCGGCCCGGTTTGCCTGATCGACTTGTTTCCTCAGGAGCAGCGACGAGAGAAACTGATCGGGATCGTCACAGCCACGCTAACCGTGGTTCTACTTTCAGGTTGGTTTTTCTACTTCAATTTTGAGTACTTGAAGTATTACTATTTTGAGTGGAACACCGATGCCAACGCCAAGCTACCGTTTTCCGAAGCGGCCCGGCATTGGAAACTGGCCCAGCGAAGCATCGGAGAACCGCTGGCCTACATGATTTTGATTTGGCTCATTTTGGTGACCCTCGTCACGCGTCGCAAATCCACGATTGGCACGTGGCTCAAATCCGCTTGGCTGGACCGGTCAATCGACTGGCGAATTGCCTGGCTGGGCCTGGGACCGGTCGTGATGTTGATCGCTCGCCGAGCGGGTCTGAATCCCTTCGTGTGCATGCCGGCCGTATTTGGCCTCGTCCTGTTTTTCTTGCTGCCTTGCCTGAAGCAAATCGAACGCCTTGCTGACAAGACATTGACGAGGACCTGCTGGACGCTGCTGATCATTGCGCTAGCGTTATCTGCGACCCGAGGCTGGATGAAACATGGCCCGGATGAATTCAATACGCGTCAAGCACACAACGAATTAATCGATGTGGTGATCGCTGACGCCAAACAAAATGAAATCGGCACGATCAATTTTGCCGTCATCCAACTCACGGATCTCGATTCCAACGGCCTTTACTCCTCCCTGCTTTTTGATCGTCCGGACATCAGTCCTGGTCTCAATTCGGTTCACTATGGAGACAAAGAGATTTTTCGAATTCCGACGTTTGCCCGCCCAGCCGCGACCGATTGGAAAAACATCAAGGGCGAAACGGATGAAGAAAAACGGCAATTCTTGATCGACGACGCCAATGTTCGAATCAACTACTTGATCGTGCCCGACGAACGCTCCGCGGAATGGCTTCAGCAATCGGCGAGCCACAATTTCATCAATCGTCACCTCGTCCCCTTGAGGGCGAAAATCGTTTCGGATCCATCCTGGGTTCTGATCGCCGCCCCGATCAAAACCAATGAAAAAGAGACGGTCGAAGTCTACCGCAAACAGCGATAACGACGATCGCCTACCGGGCTTCTGCCGCGAACGTGCATGGCAGAAAACGCAGCTCGGGCAAAATCGCCCAAGCTACGCGTCGGGATTCAATGACTGCAACTACACTTTGCTACGAAGCTTTTCTAGCGATTCGATGATTGTGGCGAGCTGCTCTTGGACCTGCTTGAGGCTGAGCCGAATCTCATCAGCCAATTCGGGCTTGGCCGCTACGAATTTCTCGTTGCCCAACTGGCGTTCTTTACTTTGGATGCTCTTCTCAAGACTACCCTGCTCTTTTTCCAGCCGCTTGATCTCTGCCGCAACATCGATCAAGCCTTCGAGGTCAACGTAGATCTCCATGTTGGCTCTCGTCCGCGTCGCACTGGTCTCAGGTGGCACGATATCCGGCCCCATGCCAATCAAATCCGCGTTGGCCATCGAACTGAAGTAAGACCCCAAGGGCTCCAGAGACGCGGCAATTTTGGCGTCACATTTGATCGAAAAGTTAACTTTTTTCTTGTTGCCAATATTCTGAGAATTGCGAATCTCACGCAGTTCACCTAACGATGATTGATATAACGCAAATTGATTTTCGATCGCCGGGTCTTGCCAGCTCTGATCCAACTCCGGCCAAGCTGCTGTGATCAAACACTTGGCGGCAGGCTCAACGGAATCAAACCCGCGTTCCGGACAAAGCTTGGCCAGGTTCTGCCAAATGTCTTCGGTGACAAAAGGCATGACAGGATGCAGCAGTTTCAACAGGCAATCCAATGAGTAGGCCAGCATGCGTTGGGCGTGCGGCCGTAACGATTCGTCGGCAAACCGATCCTTAAGCATCTCGACGTAGAAACTGCAGAAATGATGCCACGCGAAATCGTACAACTCCCGCATCGCATCCGCATACTTAAACGCGTCCAGATACGCCGTGACGTTCTCGGAAACGGTCGAAAGCCGGCTGAGCATCCAGCGATCCTCAACCGTCAAATCAGACTCAACGATCGCCGCAGGCGTGTAACCCTTCAGATTAATCATTGCGAATCGGGAAGCATTCCACAATTTGTTGACAAAATTCCTGGCCGTTTCAAATCGCTCGCTGATGACCAGACCACGCGTCAAGGCCTTGTCCTCGTCGGACTCGGCCCACTGCGTAGAAAACTCTTGCTTGCATTTCGGACAGGCCACGCGAGGAAGAATTCGATTTTTCTTAGTCTGTTCAAATGTGTGCTCGCAGTGCGGACACTCGAATTGAACCGGCAATCGAACGTCTTGCGTCTCCGTGCAAAGATGAGCCATCCCGAATCGCAAGGCATCCGCCCCAAATTTCGCAATCACATCCAACGGATCGATCCCGTTGCCTTTGGATTTCGACATTTTCTCGCCGAAACCGTCTTGGATGTTTGGATGAATGTAGACTTTGTCAAATGGAATCTCACCCAAGTTATTGAGCCCCATCAAAACCATCCGCGCGACCCACAACGAAATGATATCGCGGCTCGTAATCAACGTACTGGTCGGATAAAAGTACTCCAGCTCCGCCGTTTTGTCCGGCCAGCCGAGCGTGGAATGTGGCCACAACGCGGAACTGAACCAAGTATCCAAAACGTCTTCGTCCCGAACAAAACCAAGCTCCGTCAGTTGAGACTCAAGCTCTTCACAGCCGGACTGAACGCACACGTGAATCGTAGCGAAGGCCAGGCCTAGCTTGAGACGTTTATCTTCGTTGGATTCCGGACACGGCTCGCTCTGCAAGGAGGCAACGTTTGCATCGTAAGCAGACAATGCCTTGATCTGGGCGATCATGGGTTCAACATCGGATTCACTGGAGCATTCAATCGACCAAACTGGAATTTGATGGCCCCACCAAAGCTGACGGGAAACCGGCCAATCACGTTTCTCACCCAGCCAATCTAGGTAGCCGCGCTCGTAGCGTTCCGGCGTGATGCTGACCTTGCCGCTCTCAACCGCATCGATCGCCGATTGAGAAAGCTGCTCCATCGAAACGAACCACTGGTCCGCCAAGAACGGCTCGATCGGAGTCTTGCTTCGATCCGATTGAGGCAACTCAATCTCTCGGTCTTCAACTTTCTCAAGCAGTCCCAAGGCCTCGAGATCCTCGACGACCTTTTTACGGCCCTGCTTCATCGTCAAGCCTTCGTATTTGCCGGCTTCGACGTTCAATGTCCCGTCTCGGTTCATCAGATTGATCATCGGCAAATCACAACGCTGGGCGACGTCGTAATCGTTGGGATCGTGAGCCGGCGTGATCTTGACGCAGCCCGCTCCCAATTCTGGTTTCGCCCATTGATCGCAAACCAAGGGAATCTCCCGATCCATCAAGGGCAACATCAGCTTGCGACCATCGTTGGCCATGTCGCGCAACAATTCAAGCTGCGGCAACATTCGCGCTCGACGTTCCGCCAACGCATCGATTTGTGATTGAACCGATTCTTTTTCTGCCTCGGAGGCTTTCTTCAGTTTTTCACGCAGCTCGGAAGCCACCCGGTCAAGCGCCTTGTCAGGCTCTGGATGAACTGCAACCGCGGTATCGCCCAGCATCGTCTCGGGACGCGTCGTCGCAACGGTCACGTGCGCCGGTTCACCGGGCTTGGGGTTAATCACCGGGTACATGAAGTGCCAGAATTGTCCCTTTATTTTTTTGGAGAAGACTTCATCATCGCTAACGGTCGTTTGCAGGAACGTATCCCAGTTGACCAGTCGCTTGCCTCGGTAAATCAATGTCTTATTGAAGAGATCGAAAAACGTATGCCGAACGGCTTTCGCGCAAACGTCATCGAATGTGAACCGGGTCCGATCCCAATCGCAACTCGAGCCAAGTTGTTTCAGCTGGCCTAGGATTCGAGCCTCGTATTGTTCTTTCCACTCCCAAATCCGCTCGACCAATTTTTCTCGGCCAAGGTCGTGTCGGGTTTTGTTTTCATCTTCTTTCAAGCGGCGCTCAACCACGGCTTGAGTGGCGATGCCAGCGTGATCGGTGCCTGGCATCCAGAGCGTATTGAACCCCTGCATCCGCTTCATCCGAATCAGCGTGTCCTGCAACGTGTTGTTCAGAGCATGCCCAAGATGCAAGGCACCGGTCACGTTGGGCGGCGGGATGACGATCGTGTAGGGTTCGCGCGAAGGATCGGGTTCCGCGTGAAAGTATCCGCCGTCCTGCCACATACTAAAGATTCGTGGCTGGGATTGAGCAAAATCAAAACGACTAGGAATGTCGTCGGGGTTAAACGTTGTCATCCTGGACCTGGCCTGCATCTAGGTAAAGAAAATTTCCAGTCGAATTTATAGGCATATTAGCCGGTTTACCCAACCGCTGTATTCGTGGTTGACGAACTTTGACGGGCAAAACACGAACTAAAACCAGAACTTATAGACAGATTGTTGGCCGTTCGGTTCAGCGCTAGTTGCTTCGCCTCCAAAAATCGCTCATGATTATTCCCTTGGAGTCTCCCTGTGGCTCCCTGAATCACTTACCTCAATTATTTTCAGCTCGAGTCGGATATGCCGAAATGGTGCCCAGCGACAGTGGTCAACAAGAAGGTCTGGACGGAGGGGCTTTTCACGATTCGAATCAACGCGTCTGACGTGCTGCCGTTTCTACCTGGTCAGTTTTTACAGCTGGGGATATTTGAGAATGGCCACGAAGGGGACGATGCCAAGCTAATCAATCGGCCTTATTCAGTGGCGTCTCCCCATGGAGACGAACTGGATTTTTTTGTGGTCCTCGTTGAAGACGGTGAGCTCACCCCCCTGCTCTGGGAACTCGAAGAAGGCCATACGCTTCAAGTCGGACAAAAAGCGGCCGGAAGTTTTACGCTTAAGAAAACACCCGCAGCCGAAACGCTGTGGCTAGTCGCGACGGGAACGGGCCTGGCGCCCTACATTGCGATGATGCGAACGAACGATGCCTGGGAACAGCATTCCAACGTCGTGATTGTACACGGCGTCCGGCACGCCGCCGACTTGGCTTATACAGACGAACTCGAATCGTTGGCCGCCGCGCATCCCGGCAAATTCAAATTCGTCCAAGCCCTCACGCGTGATGAATCGCCGGGCAAGCTCAAAGGACGGATCCCGGCTTTGTTCCAAAACGGTGAAATCGAATCTCAAGTCGGATTCGAATGCCGAGCCGATAATGCTTCGATCATGCTCTGCGGCAATCCCGCGATGCTGGACACGATGGAAGAGCTCCTAGGCCAACGCGAAATGAAACGTCACCGAAGCAAATCACCCGGCCAAATCGTGTTGGAGCGATATTGGTAGACAACCACTCAGTTATCCGGCAGATCGTAGTGGACGAGGCAACGAGTTCCTTTGGATATCAGCTCCGAGCCTAAACATTCAATTATTCCAGATTTCACTTAGCCAAAAGCGTTTCGTGCCCCCGATAGGATCACAGACGACAGCTGGCAGTCGAGCGTAGCGACACTGCCGGAGAATCCGCATCCCACAGAGGCTGTGACTTTTTCGGTAGCTCGACGCGTAATGTAAGGACTTGTTGATTGAAAGTCCGGTTAAACAGGAGCAATCGCAGCCCGAATGCGTAAGTGAAGGAGAGCCCTCGTTTTCAATGGTTCTGCGCCCTCGCTTACGCGTCGGCCTACCTTTTTCGCCTTCGGCTCATTAAACCAACAAGCCCGTAAGCGAGTTGTGGGCAGTCTGGCTTCACCTCGTCTTTCTGCAGAGATAGTAAAACGATAAACTACATCTACCTGACATTCCAAAACTTGAACTAGGAATCCCCGTGACGTTGCTTTCCGGATTTGAACATATTGTTCGCGAGAACGAACCGCTTGCCCCCTACACTCGACTCAACATCGGAGGCTCGGCTGAATATTTCGCGGAACCCACCAGTCGCGAGGAGTTGATTGGATTGGTCAAACGATTTTCTAAAGCCGAGAAAACGATCCGCTTGATCGGCTCGGGCTCCAACTTGCTGGTTTCGGATTCCGGTGTCAGCGGATTGGTAATTCACTTGGCTGCCCCAGATTTTTGTACGATCGAGGTGCAGCCCGAACGCTTGGTTGTGGGCGGAGGAACACGATTGTCGCACTTTGTCGCGACCGCTGTTCGCGAAGGATTTTCCGGACCGGAGCAATTGGTAGGATTGCCCGGCACGATTGGTGGAGCGTTGCACAACAACACGGGAGCCCACGGTGTCGATATTGGAACGTGGATCGAATCAGCCGAGGTCTTAACTCGGGCCGGAGAGGTAGTGACGCGAACCAAGAATTCGATGTCATTTTCATATCGCCAAAGCAGCCTCAGCGAGTTGGTGATTCTCAACGCCGAATTTGCATTTGAGCGAGAGACCGCGGATCTGCTCACCAAAAAAATGCAAAAACTCTGGATCGTACGAAGGGCCATTCATCCTGCCTCTGACCAAAACGCTTCTTACATGTTTAAGGACATTGGAGGTGAGCTGGCCAGTGACTTGATCGACCAAGCAGGCCTCAAGGGCTCCCAAGTTGGAAATGTGGCGGTCCTCGATTCCGATCCAAACTTTTTTGTGACTCAGCCTGGTGCGACCAGTCACGAAGTGATTGAGCTCGTTAACATGATTAAAACGCAGGTTTTCGAACGATTGAACGTCAATCTCGAAACCGCGATTCAAATTTGGTAGGGATTTTTCCTACGCCGACGGTTGTTCGACTTGTACGTTTCCTGCCAAAGTCAGCCGCGGAAAAACTCGATTTTGTTTTAAGTGCCTCCGTCGTTGTGGCACTTTTTCAAAATTGGGAGCGGACATGGCCAAACATAAACAAGATCTTCTAGACCGAGTCATCTCGAACCTTTCCATTCGTGGGTTCTTGCTTCATCCCGCCACCCTATTCGCAGCAGCCACCGCGGCTTTGATTGCTGGAGCGATCTTTCTCTGGGAAGGCCACCAACAAACTATTGTTTCTCAAGGACAGTACCGATTGACCGAAGACAATATTCGGATGACGGAACAACCGGCTTGGGTCGATGGCGATCTGAAGAAACTGGTCGTCGGCGAATCTGGACAAACTCAAGCTTCTATTCTCGATACTCAATTGGTTTCGAAAACGGTCGGGATTTGTCGAAGCGTGGGATACGTCGAACGCGTCCAAAGCATCGAGAAATCAAAAACGGGGCTCGATATTGAATTGGTCTACCGTAGACCCATCGCAGCCGTTGAACTTAGTCGGCGGACCATGGTCAGAAAATGGCCCAAAGATAAGTCGGGCCAAAGCGTCTTGATGCCAATCGACCGACTGGGAATCGTGATGCCCGAATCCATCAACAAACATCAACAACTGCCAACGATCTATATCAAGTACCCAAAAAACACGGAGAAGCTTGATCCGTGGACCGACTGGCAAGACGATCGAATAAAAGACGCCGCCGCCATCATCGCTCAGTTCGAACAACCACTCGCCGATTTTGGAATTTTTTTCATTACCACCGACCGCTTTCTCGAATCGGATGAACTCGCAGCGACCACCAAGCCATTTGAGCTTGGATCAGGGCATGGAACTCGAATCATTTGGGGCAACGCACCTGGAAAGGAACTGCCCGATGAAGCGACCGTCGCTCAGAAACTCGAAGCGATCAAGTCGGTGGTTAGTGAGTACGGCAGATTGGACCGGTCGAACCTAGGGAACATCGATGTCCGAACCGAAAACCTTTCGATCTCACGCGCATCGAAAACAGCCTCGAACGACGACGATTTCTTTGAATTCAAATAGACGGAACTTGATTGAACGGAGAATCCGAAAACCAAGCTCACTTAACACAGGGTGTACAACGGGTGGGAACAGTTGGCGGGGCGAGAAAACACGACAGTAATGGAAATTAGTTGGATCGAAACTTGATCGTTGATGGCGGATCTTGATCAACGGAATCTTCTTCCGTTTGAGCTAGCTTCAATTTCAATTCCTCTCGAACGACCGGCATTTCAGTTGGGGCTTCGATGCCCAACCTGACTCCGCCACCAGTGATTCTTACCACGGTCACAGAAATCTCATCGCCAATCCAAATGCGCTCGCCAACTTTTCGACTAAGCACTAACATTATCGATTCCTTTGATAAAACTTTCCTGCTGGCCTCGCGAGTGCGTGCGATAAATTCCCTAAATTTAAGCCAAGACTGGACTTGACACGACCGTCAAGTAGCCGACAGCGTAGCTTTATTGAGGTTTTGTCGCAACCAGCACACCCTCCAATTGGTTGAATTTCAGCAAAACACAAAACCCGCCTTTTGCCTAGACAGCCCAGCACTGCGAGCCCTCGCGTGCACTTCCTGTTTTGGTGGCCTCCAAAGCGAAAATCGGTCATCCATTTTCCCGGATTTTTTGAAGATT
Organism: Mariniblastus sp.; assembly: GCA_047639375.1. Taxonomy (GTDB): domain Bacteria; phylum Planctomycetota; class Planctomycetia; order Pirellulales; family Pirellulaceae; genus Mariniblastus. The sequence goes on from JBLINZ010000015.1 coordinate 10,992, forward strand.
CATCCCGTGGTGGCTTCTTTGGATTTGCTTTCCCCATCGAATCTTGGTGGCACCAAAAAACGAAATACTACCTGACTAACCGGCACATTCCGGTTTATGGCCCGAGGGTATTTTGTATTTGAACAATGCCAGAATCAGATTCATTTGTTTCATGGACGCGATCGATTCTACGACCTAATTTTTCATGTCAAACTTTGGCAGCGTCCCCTCCTTGCTTCCGGCCAAAATCATGAACCAGAACAACTCTCTTCAGTCAGCCCCGCTTGATGCCGCCACTCCAACCGAGAACATTGATGAGCTACTAGCTCGCATCAATGGGTTAACCGCGGGCGCCCCGTTCACCACGGAACCCCCAAGCTCAAGCCGAGCGATTTCTGCTTCATCGCCGATTGCCTCCTTGATGAAGAATCAAACTGAGGCTTCACCAGATGCGAACCGAGCCGAAGACGGCTCGTATTTCCCAGCTGAACCAACGAGCCAACTCGGGTCGAGCGTATCCGATAGCATGATGGAAGAATTAATCTGCAAGTTTCTACTGGCCAAAGGCGAAGCGACGATCCGATCGATCAGCGATCAGATTTGCATGCCCTACAAACTCACCGAAGACTGCATTACCAAGCTCAAGGCTGAGCAGGTCTTGGGCTACGTCGATCAATCGGCAATGAATGGCTATATGTGTAAGCTCACGGAATCGGGCCGCTCACGAGCCGCGACATATTCCGCATTTTGCTCGTACTTCGGCGCGGCTCCTGTTTCATTCAACGCCTACGTAGCCAGCGTCTCGGCGCAAACGATCAACGATCAAAGCCCCAGCGAAGAAGATCTCAACCGTGCGTTTTCTGATCTCTTAATCGATCCCGCGATGATGGTCAAGCTTGGCCCCGCGGTCAACAGCGGCAAAGGCATGTTTCTGTTCGGATACCCCGGCAACGGGAAAACAAGCATCGCCGAACGAATCACAGAAGCCTTCGGCAAGCACGTTTGGATTCCTCGCGCCATCACGATGGATCGCGACATCGTTCGCGTATTCGATCCAATGAGCCACGAAGAATGCCCCGTCGAACAAGGCGAAGGACTGCTCGCCGACGCCTCTTATGATCGGCGCTGGGTTCGAATCAAACGCCCGACCATTGTTGTTGGCGGTGAACTAACGATGGAACATCTGGAAATCCAATACAATCCGCAAACGGGAATTTCTGAAGCTCCGGTTCAAATGAAAAGCAACACCGGTTTGCTGCTCATCGATGACTTTGGCCGCCAACGGATGTCAGTGGATGAGTTGCTCAATCGCTGGATCGTCCCTTTGGAAAAACGCTACGACTACTTGAACACCAGCAACGGCAAAAAAGTCCAGGTCCCTTTTGATCAGCTAGTCGTTTTCTCGACCAACCTCGAACCCAAAGATTTGGTGGACGACGCGTTCCTTCGTCGAATTCCCTACAAGATCGAAGTCCCGAACCCCTCGGTCGAAAACTTTGTCAAGCTTTTCAAAATCATGTGTGGGGTTTACAAATTCGAATGGAAGCCGGAATTGATTCAGCTGCTGATTCAAAAGCACTACATCCCTTCCAACCGACCGCTGCGTAACTGCCATCCGCGCGACTTGTTACTTCAGGTCCGCAATTACTGTAAATATCTGAAACGTCCGCAGGAATTGACCGAGGAAGCCCTTGATTTTGCTTGCGAAAACTACTTCTCCATCATGTAGTGTCAACCACTTCATGACCGAGCGGGCCATTCAACGCCCAATCGTTTCGCAACATTCAAACTAGACACCACTCCGCTTTCCAACAAGGGAACACCGAGGCTTGCGTAAGAACCGCTAAACCAAATTCGACGACCCTCGTTTTGGTGCAGTCGCTCAAGTTCAGTCACGCCAGCCAACGAAGCTTGATCAACCACCGGACGCTGCATTTTCGCGGAACCGATAACTGAATCCGGCGTGGGCGATTCCAAGGGCATGATGGTTTGAAAAATGGGGGACTCAAGCTGCCATTCCGGGCAAAACTTACTCATATCAATCGTGCACATGGCCGCGTCATTGGTCGCGCTCGTCAAGAAATTGAAGGCCGCCCTGTCTTTATTCCGTGCCGGCATCAGCCGAGTATCGCGATGCAACGAGACGGCTACATCTTGATACCTAAAACGTGACAACGCGGCAATCTCACGTTCAGCCGTTGCTGGCAACAAGCCGATCGCCGAATTCGCTTGGGTCGCCACGATCACATGCTCGAATGCAAACGTTTCGCCAGCCGCGGTTTCGATTTGGGCTGTGGTATCCGTTGCTCTGATAGAGCAGATATCGGCCCCCAACCGGATCTCATCGAGACCTGAAGTCAGACGCCGCTCCACGTCGGCCGTCCCAAATCGTGTTCGAAACAACCCCTCACCCGAAGTTAGTTTTAATAAGGTGTCGAGCAGGATTTCCGCGGGATAATCGTCCAACGCTGCGAACGAACAAGTACACACCGTGGACGATAACGACGGATACAAAAACAAAGATTTGAAATCGATCGAGTATCGATTGTCAGCCAAATAGCTGCCCATGGTCGTATCACCCAAGCCAACTTTCAAATCTCGTGGCGCGGACTCCACCATTCTCTTGATGTCTTTGACGATTCGCCGCATTCTCGGATCAAGCATCCAACCAACACTCCATGCAGGCCGGTAGGAATCTCCAAGCTTGAACAATCCTTGAGTGTCGCCAAATCGGCCAAACGATTTCGTGGCGGCGACGGGGAGTTTCTCGACACCGAGCTCTGAATAAAGACGCGAAAGCGTGGGCCACAGACTGGAATTGAACATCCGTGGTGGAATGTCCGCGCGAATTTCCTGCGAATTTACTTGAAACCCAACCGCGTGCGCATCCATCCCCAGCTGGTGATGCTTTTCGAACAAGGTCACGCAAAATCCCGCTTGTTTGAACAACCATCCTGCCGTCAAACCCGCGATCCCGGTTCCCACAATTCCAATTCGCATAAAGAAATCCAAGCCAAAAACGACAGGCTGGCGTCGGATTGACGCGATTGCCAAAACCTCGTTTTATCGGACATTGGGGGAAATTACGAGTCCCGAGATTGATGGTGAATTGGATCGTTAGCGATGGATGTTTTCGCTCGGTCAATTGTGGAAGATCCGCAAGCCGCAGAGACCCCTTGCCGAGTCGCGCAAACAAAACGACCAGCAAGGCCGGCCGCTAAGTTTGCCGAACCCGTGATTGTCAAATCCACGGACCCAGTATCACTTTCTCAAAAGAGTCTAAAAAGGTAGCGTCATTTCCATATCCGTTGGATCACGCAAACCATCTCCCAGACGTTTCAAGGCTTCCGTTTCAATTTGCCGAACTCGCTCACGTGTTAGGCCAAGTTTCTCGCCGATTTCTTTCAGCGTATGAGGTTCTGTATCCTCTAATCCAAACCGCATCTTCAGGACGCTGAATTCACGCTCATCCAAATCAGTCATCATCGTTTTGATCTGGCACATGATATCGTTCTCTAACAGCTCGTCCTCCGGTGAACGAATTCGATCGTCCATCACCATCTCGCCCAGCGACCAACCCGAGTCGGATTGATCCGTTTGTGGCGTCGAATTATAGATCTGGATTGCCTTCTTAATAATCGGCAATTTCCGTTTCGGCAGACCCAGCAGACGAGCGATTTCCTCCGGCGTAGGGTTTCGCTTGAGCTCATCGGCCAGCCGCACGCTGGCCCGACGCCACTTAGATAACAACTCAACCATGTAAGCCGGAATGCGAATCGTTTTCGCAGAATTGATCAATGACCGTTTGATCGATTGCTTGATCCAATAACTCGCATACGTGCTAAACCGAGTCCCCATCTCAGGATCAAACCCCTCGACTGCCCGAAGCAACCCCAGATTGCCTTCTTCGATCAAGTCCTGAAGCCCGAGCCCCTTGCCGGTATAACCTCGAGCAATGTTGACGACCAAGCGAAGATTGGCGCGAACCATCCGGTCCCGAGCTCGCACGTCCCCCTTAGCAATCGCCCTGGCCAACATCTTTTCTTCGTCGGCGGTGAGCAAATTGGTCTCGTTGATCTCCCTCAAATATGTCTCAAGAGGAGACTGGAGGCTGCGTCCAGTCTTCCGCTTTTTCGCATTTTTGAGATCGGATAGTTCGTTTTCAACGGATGCGGGTTGGTCGATGGTCATTGCGTTTCACTTTCCAGTAGAGTGCTGTCTTACAAGTGCTATCGAACCATTTCTGGCAAAGACTACAGGTCCGGTAAACTTTGCCGATCTGCAACGACTATACCGATCAATTAGTTTGATCCGGTTGTTTGATGCGTCGAGCACGCGAACCGAGTTACCCTCCGCATGTGCCAGACCAGCACCCTGAAAGCCTTGAGCTACGCCCCAAGCACCCAACAATTGCGCATCCGCTCGTTAAGAACACCGCGATTTGGACATCCCAGCTTAAGGACACCAGCCGAATTGATTGATCGAGACTCGCCCCAGCTCCGTAAACGTCACGCCCTCTTCTTCGAGCTTGATACGCTGATAAGCTTCCGCCTGTGGATTTCCACGAGCCGCAATTTCGCCGTTTGAATTCACGATCCGATGCCAAGGCGTGTCGCTTTTTCTGGGCAAGGCGCGCAAGACAGCGCCGACTTGTCGAGCGTTACGCGGAATTCCAGCCAGTTTTGCAATCTGACCGTAGCTTGCCACCCGTCCACTGGGAATCTGTCCGATGATCGTCAGGATCGCCGGGACGTTGTTCGATGGAGCGTCATCGCGTTTTCTTTTTTTGGCCAAACTGAAGATCTCCGAACACGTAGTCGCAGGTATCCGTTCACGGCGCCTGCCCATTTCCAGCTTCGAATTACCCCCCCAGTAATTTCGCCGCATCAACCGCGAAATACGTCAACACACCGTCACAGCCAGCACGCTTGAACCCCAGCAGGCTTTCCATCATCACCGCATCTCGATCCAACCAGCCGTTATTGACTGCGGCCATCATCATCGCGTACTCACCACTGACTTGATAAGCAAACGTCGGCACGGCGAATTTTGACTTGACTCGCTGCACGATATCCAAGTAGGGCATCCCGGGCTTGACCATCACCATGTCGGCTCCCTCGTCAATGTCCAGTTGAACTTCGCGAATGGCCTCATCCGTGTTGCCAGGATTCATTTGATAGGTTTGCTTGCCGCCGCCACTGACGCCGCCTGATTTCAGATTCGATTTCGAACCAATCGCATCTCGGAACGGCCCGTAAAACGCCGACGCATATTTCGCCGCGTAGCTCATGATCATGACATGCTCAAACCCCTGCTCGTCCAGCACGTTACGAATGGCACCAATTCGACCGTCCATCATGTCCGACGGAGCAATCACATCGCAGCCGGCTTGAGCCTGCACGAGGGCTTGCTGAGATAGCATTTCCACACTCTCGTCATTGACCACCACGCCATCGCGAACCAATCCGTCTTGACCATGCGAGGTGTAAGGATCCAACGCGACGTCGCAGATGATTCCAATATCTGGAACGGCTGCCTTGATTGCGGAAACCGTTTGGCAAACTAGATTGTTTGGATTGATAGCCTCTTCCGCGCCATCAGTTTTTGTGGCTGGATCGGTTTCTGGAAAGATTGCGATCGCCGGGATCCCTAGGTCCCGAGCCTCCCGGACGGATTCCACCAAGACGTCAATCGACATCCGAAACACCCCTGGCATCGACGCGACTTCATTCCGCTGCTGACTGCCGGGCTGCACGAAGACCGGCCAGATCAAATCGCTTGTATCGAGTCGATTTTCAGAAACCAAACGTCGTGACCAATCGTGTTGGCGTACGCGCCGCATTCTTGTGCTTGGATATTGTGCCGAGTTCATCTGTATTTTCAGGGGTTGATTGGTTGGAATAGTTGATTGAAACTTCACTGACGCAAAAAAAAACAATTCGCCCGAATCGCTCGCGGGTATTATTCCCCACGCGGGGCATCGAGTTTAAATTCTGTCTCGGTAAATTCGGCAAATTCTATTTCGAAGCCGTAAACGTCATCGCTCACAGAACCATTGAACTTTCCCTCGACTAGCGGAGCTAGATACCCCCATCCCGAACTTTTGTGACTTGGCCAACCAAGCAGCCTTTCCCTGCCCCGTCTATCAAAAAGATCAAACTTCCAGCCAAACCCAGCACAACAATTCTATCGTGAAAGACATCATACGTTAGATGCGTTTTCGTTGACAAAAACACGGTTCGCCATGGTAATAATGGCTTTCGCACACTAAATTGAGAGCCGTGAAAGGGATTGGAGACAATTCCTCTTTCGCGAGCAACTCCCATTCAAGGGATCCGAAACCGGTTCTTGAGGAACTTAATTGGATCCACACTGTTTAACCGACAGAGATTTTTCTGTCTGAATCATGATCATATTTCGGGTACCCAAAATGCAAACTGCGGCACCAATCGTAACTCCAACTTTAGAATCACGCGAAAGAAATCGTTCTGGCCATTGGACGGCCGGACTACTGACTTTCGGTTTCGCTCTGGCGCTATTCTGTGGAAGCTCGTCTCAAGCGAATGCTCAAGACTGGGCTGGCTGGCGAGGACCTGAGCAAAACGGCATCTCCCGCGATACAAACTTGCCCGACACCTGGTCACTTTCTCCAAAAAAGAACGTGGCTTGGGTTGCAGAAATTGGCGGTCGTGCGACTCCAATCATCCTTAATGGTAAAGTCTATCTCAACTCACGAACTGACGATGACGTTAACGACCCACAGGAAAAAATTGATGCACGCGAACAGGTCGTCTGTTGGGATTTAGAAACCGGCGACGAACTCTGGCGCGACGAATTCAACGTTTTCCAAACCGATATCCCTGCCCCACGCGTGGGTTGGGCATCGATGTGCGGCGATCCTGAAACTGGCAACGTTTACGTACACTCAGTCAGTGGTATCTTGCGATGCTACACCGGCGACGGCAAAAAAGTCTGGGAAATTTCTCTGGCTGAACAATACGGAAAGATTTCCGGATACGGCGGCCGAACCCAGACGCCGTTGATTGACGAGGATCGGTTGATCGTCAGCTTCATGGCAACGAACTGGGGCGAAACCAAGGGCCCCTCGCCCAAGCACTTCTATTACTCCTTCGACAAGAAAACTGGATCGCTTCAATGGGTTTCAGCCCCAGGCGGAGCTCCGAAAGACACGAACTATTCGGTTCCAGTTGTGGCCGTCATCAAAGGCCAACGCCAGTTGATTGGTGGCAACTGTGATGGTCACGTTTATTCGATCAACGCCCGCACCGGAAAACCGATCTGGTCGTTCAAAATGTCGCTTCGCGGTCTAAACGAAACTCCCGTTGTTGTCGGCAACCGTGTCTTCATTTCGCACGGAGAAGACAATTTTGACAATACAGAATTCGGACGTGTCCAGTGCATTGATGCAACCGGAACCGGCGATGTAACTGATACCCACAGTGTGTGGCGAGTCGACGGCATCAAAGCGGGCTACACGGCGTTGCTGGCAAAAGACGGCATCCTTTACGTTGTCGCTGACCTTGGCAAAATGTACGCACTTGATACCGAAACCGGTAAAGAGCTGTGGACTCATACGGTTGGAACCGTTGGAAAAGGCTCGCCGATTTGGGCTGACGGCAAACTGTACGCCACCGAAGTCAACGGCAACATGTGGATCCTTAAACCTTCACGCGAGAAATGCGAAGTCCTTTCACACGTTGAATTGAACGCTCGAGAAGACTCAGGAAAAGATGAAATCTACGCTTCTCCCGCAACGGCCCAAGGCAAAATCATTCTCGTCTCTCGTGATCGCACGATTTGCATTGCTGATAAAACCAAGGCACCGGTCCTTGGAACTGCGATGGCAATGCCAGCGGAGGCTCCCACCAGCAACGTGCTCGATCTGATTCAACTTCGACCTTTTGAAACTATTGTTAAACCAGGTTCGACGACCCAATTCGAAGTTTATGGGTTCGATGTCAATGGACGATTCAGCGGTAAGTTCCCGGCGAAATCATTGACGATTGGTGACACACTCAAAGGCTTTCAAGCGAATGGGTCGGCAATTGTCGCTCCTACAACCGAGGCACATATCACGGGTACGGTTTCCACCAAAATCGGACAGCTGACCACGACCTCACGCGTGCGAATGTTCAATCCAGCAAAAGTCTGGTCTTGGGATTTTGACGACCTTAAGCCGCCGGTTGGAACACCAACAGGCTGGCTGCGTGCCCATGTCAAAGTCAAGCCGTTTGAAATCGATGGTGATAAAGTCCTCAAGGTTTCCGGCGGCACTGGCGCCAAGGGCCGGCCCAGTCATCAGATGGGACTAGGATTTGCAGAAATGTCGAATTACGAAATCCAGGCCGACGTTCGACTGACCGAAGAGCGGCGACAACTTGGAAGCATCGGCCTCTCTTGCAACCGTTACAACCTAATGCTGATTGGCAACACCAGCAAATTGGAAATCCAAACTTGGGCTCCTCACAAGAGGATGGCTCAGGAAGTCAAATTCCGCAGCGACCCTGACATCTGGTACACGCTCAAGATGAAAGTCGAAGTCTCCGAGGGCGTGGCCACGGTCTTTGGCAAAGTCTGGAAGCGTGACGAAAATGAACCAGCGGATTGGACGATCCAAGCAACCGACCCACACGCCAACGAAACAGGATCACCAGGTCTCTATTTCTACGCGTTGGCCGATTGCTATTACGACAACGTGATCGTAACTCAGAAGTAACTTATCCATCTGCCTGACGCGAATAGCTTTTCTCGCCAGTCAAACATGAGTCATGCCACTGAGCGAATGCGTTCGCTGGTGGCGGCTCACTATTTCCAGTAGTAACACACGGTGGTTCAAATTCATTGAACCCTATCCATTCAAAAAATTCGACCAGCATTTGATCAAGGAATAACTATGAAAGCGATTCAGACTTTATCGCTTGCGGCCCTCGCGGTCTTCGCGACCATCTCTTACGCGTCGGCGGATTGGCCAATGTGGGGCGGCACTCCCAGCCGCAACATGGTCTCCGACATGAAGGGCATATCGCTCGATTTTGACCTCAACGGTGGCGAAAGCGGCCGCGTCATTTGGCAACAAGGACTCGGCTCACAAACCTACGGCAATCCAATTGTCTCCGGCGGCAAAATCTTTGTTGGTACCAACAATGGCGGTGGCCTCCGAGCTGACAAATACCCCACCGACGTCGACCTTGGCGTGCTGCTGTGCTTCGCTGAAAAAGACGGAGAATTCTTGTGGCAACTCAGTCGGGAAAAACTTCCCTCGGGACGTGTAAACGATTGGTTGCTGCAAGGGATCTGCTCTGTCCCCGCCGTCGAAGGCGATCGCATGTGGGTCGTCACCAATCGCTGCGAATTGATGTGCTTGGACACCGAAGGATTTCTTGACGACGGCGAAAATGATGGCGTCGTCAAAGACGAAGTCGATGCCACCAAGCAAGACGCGGACATCGTTTGGAATCTTGACTTGTTAGAAGAGTTTGGCGTATTCCCACATAACCTGGCCACTAGCTCACCGGTTGTCTACGGCGACATGGTTTACATCGTCACCTCCAACGGAGTCGACGAAGCCCACCTAAACGTGCCGTCGCCCCGGGCCCCTTGTTTCATGGCCATCAATAAAAAAACCGGAAAAGTCGCCTGGGAACATAACCAGCCGTTTGATGCGATTCTTCATGGCCAGTGGTCTTCTCCCGCAATCGGAATGGTCAATGGAAAAGCACAAGTCATTTTCCCTGGTGGAGACGGCTGGGTTTACGCTCACGACGCAGAGTCGGGCAAAGAGATCTGGAAGTGTGACCTCAATCCTAAAGAATCCAAATGGGAGCTGTACGGTAAAGGCACTCGCAACTCGATCATCTCGACGCCAGTGTTTTACGACAATAGCGTCTTGATCGCGGTCGGTCAGGATCCAGAACACGGCGAAGGCGTCGGCTACCTGTGGCGAATCGACGCGACGAAAACAGGCGATGTCAGTGCCGAAACCGGCAACATCGGTGAAAAAGGAAAGCCGAACGCTGAGTCGGGAATCATCTGGGTTTACGGTGGTGAATACGAAGATGAAAAGGGCAAAACCAAGGCCTGGTATCGACGGACAATGTCCACCGTTGCCGTTGCAGACGGACTCGTCTACGCCGCTGATTTGACCGGATACGTCCATTGCGTCGACCTCAAATCTGGAAAACGACACTGGGAACACGACATGCTTTCGGGCGTGTGGGGTTCACCGTTGGTCGTGGACGGCAAAGTCTTTATTGGAAACGAAGAAGGCACGTTGACCGTTTTCAAGGCTTCAAAAGAAAAAGCCGAAATCCTCGCAGAAAAAGAGACCATCAATTTCTCTGCTATCTACAGCACGCCAACCTTTGCCAACGGACGAATGTATCTGTCCGATCGTACTCGCTTGTACGCGGTGGATATCAAGGGCATGGCTGATGGCGAAGCCAAAAAATAGATTGGAAGCAATCGCTCACCCATCAAGCCTCGTTTTTCGGAACGAGTAAACTCAATCAAGGCGAAGCATTCTGCTTCGCCTTTTTTTGTGTCATTAATGCACAATATCACCAGACGCTTACCCAACCCGACCGCTATCGAGCCTGCCCATTCGATAAGCAGATGCACCGCAGACATCCCCCGCACAAAACTGCCAGCATAACGCCGGGAAACCGGGCGTTCATATTCTCCAATCGGCACCTTTTGACTCTCCGGACCATCTATCAGATTCCTCACGCTCGGAAGAACCAAACGGGGTTCCCAGAAAATGCCGTTTGGCGCCATTTTTTTCAGGATCCGGCCTGTTTGGTTCGGCAGGTCCATAGCCAATGTCCCGATAACAACCCTGTTGCCGGTTGTGCGCCTTAAGCTTTGCATGGATGCGAAGGTGCGGTCCTTGTAGGAAACAAAACGACGACCAGTCAACTCAGCCAATCCACGTCTAGGGTTCTCTGAGAAGACCTTGAACGGCGTAATTCGAATCAATCAGAAGAGATCATCAGGATCTGAATCGGAGTAAAATCGATGTCTAAGACTAAGCCACTTTTCATTGTCGCGATTGCCGTGGCCGGAATCTCAATGATTTCCGCCGATTGCAACGCACAAGTGTATTCAAACGTTACGGATGCACCAAGCGTTGCCCCCGCTGCGACCTCTTTCCCGTACCCCACAGAATCCTCCACGGCATGCGCCTCTCCCGGCTGCAACAACCGACGAACCGGACTCATAAATTCCGGTGGCCACATGGATAAATTCAAAGCCAATTTCGCCAAGACCCAGGCAAACGCCCTCAAAGTGATGGGCCGAAATCAGGCTTGGCCGATGCCTTTCAATTGTGCCGATCGTCAATTGTATTTTTCGATCTGGGAGCCCATGATTGACCAAGGATTCGAAGAGCAATGTGTGTTGACTTCTGTCCATTTTGACGGCGAGACTAATCAGCTGAACCTGTTCGGCAAACACACCGTCGCAGGAATTATGCAAAACATGCCATCCACTCGACGTAAAGTATTCATTCACCGTGATGCCAATGAAGACTCAAACCAGAGGCGTCTTCAGGCTGTCGAGAGCACGATCAACACTTGGTACGCAGCCAGCGGCCCGGCTCGTGTTTCGTTCTCCACAAAACTACCTGTCAAACTAAGCGGTTCAACGGCCGAAGCAATCATGCGACTCTCGGCTGAGAATCAAGCCCCTCCCGTGATTCCTGTTTCATCTGGCGAATCCATCAACGATGCCGTCGGAAACTAGGCCGTCATGATCATTCGACGATGGCGGGTCTGATTGACGAGACGACATCCGTTAACGTATAAAATAGCGAGTCAGCCATCGATTGGTTGACTCGTTTTTTTATGGCATTCCAATTTGAAACGACAGTATTTTCATGGACAAAAAATCTAAAAAACGGCTTGAAATTCTTCGCCAAAAAGTAGAAAAATCACAAAAGCTCTTGGCAGACGCCAAGCTACAGACGGACGAGCTCGGCGAAGTCGAAGCGATCGAAAAGCAGATCGCTGATTACCAAGCCGAGATCGTAGAAATTCGCAAAAAGTAGGCTCCACAGTGTTTGGTTTTATCAACGTCAACAAGCCCATCCATCAGACTTCACGCTGGGCCGTCAACGCCGTTCAAAAATGCGTTAAGCCTAGTCGTATCGGTCACGCAGGCACGCTGGACCCGTTGGCGACCGGAGTTCTGGTCCTCTGCATCGGACCCGCAACTCGGCTGACCAAATATGTCCAGGCAATGCCCAAGACATATGTGGCAGACTTCCGTTTGGGCGTCGAATCCGATTCAGAAGATATTCTGGGAGTCATCCAACCCGTCGTCGACGCGGCGGAGGTTACAGCAGACGACATCGTGGCAGCATTGCCAAGTTTCGTTGGCGAGATCATGCAGATGCCTCCCAAGTTTTCAGCTTTAATGGTCAACGGAAAACGAGCTTACGATCTTGCCAGAGCAGGGAAAGAAGTCAAACTTGCCCCCCGCCCGGTCCAGATCTTTGAATTGGAGTTGCTTAGTTTCTCCTATCCAGATTTTCGGGTCTTGATCCGCTGTGGAAGTGGGACCTACGTTCGCTCACTAGGGCGCGATCTTGGCCGCCAAGTCGGTTCGGGTGCCATCATGACGGGCCTTGAACGTACGGCCATCGGGAATTTCAAGGTCGAAAACGGAATCTCTCTTGAGGGTTTGGATCGAGAAACGATCGAACACAGCCTCGTCAAGCCGCAAGACGCAATCAGTGAATTGCCGATTGTTCGCGTCCCCGACACGCAACTCGAAAAATTCGTTGACGGACACGCTTGGCAAATCGAGCCGGCCCCCGAATTTGAAGAGGCAATGGCGATAGACGAATCCCTGAGATTGCTGACGATTTTGAAACAAAGAGCCCGCGGTCACTTCACGCCCGTCCTGAACTTTTCGAAGTACTGGGTGGAACCCGACGCGTAGGGTTTGAGGGAGCAGCTATTTGATCAACAGGTCGTAAGTTTGACTTTCGCACGTTTCAAAAATTAAAAACCTGATAGACGCGTGTTGTTTCTGGATTGATCAAAGGAGTGAGTTTTAGCCGGACTGGCAACAATTCGGGATTCGCAGATGGTTCCCCCAAAGTCTTGCGACGAGAGTAATTTGTCGAACGGCCCCAAGTAGCCGAACTCGCCAAGAGTTTGGGGATTTTGCAGGCAAGTTTTCCAAAGTCTGGCGACTCCAGCTACCGATCGAGCGGCTCATTGAACGGTTTTGCGGCTAATCGTTAAACCAAGTGTGCGTGCTGATTTAAGCTGAGCCGGCAGATGTCGTTGCGTGTCAAACCGACGACGACAACGCACCTGCAGCGATTGCTATAGCAAGGACCGCTCTGACCAAGCCAAACAAACTTCAACTCGGCGTCGTGTCTGAGAAAAGAAAGCCGGACACCGCCCTAGTCCGTATTCAAGGTGACAACATAAACCACATCGTCAAACGTGACTTCGTCGCCTGCTCGCAGTTGCCGGCGGCGGCGAGTTTCAACTTGCTCATTGACCAGCACTTCACCACCCTGAATCATGACCTTGGCTTGCCCCCCTGTGGGAACTCCGCAAGTCTTCAAAAACTGGTCGAGGTGGATCGTAGGCTCAGGGTTTGGTTCGGTGTTCGACTCGGTGTTCGACTCGGTGTTCGACTCGGCGTTTGGTTCGGCGTTTGGTTCACTCATTTTTTTTCTTGCTTGTTGGCACCAGGGCGATTTAACGTCACCACTTCAGTGATGACTCATAGTCGAAATCGATTAGTTGTTGACCGGCTTCTTCCTTAAACCATTTCTTGGTGTCGTCGGTGAAATAATTCTGCCAATCACCGACCACTCCTTTTCTCAAAAACTCTGACGGTCGCTCTGTTTTAAAACCAGCCCGGAGCACGCCTTCTATGTTCGCTGCCCGAGACGGATCGACGTCAAGAAACTTAAACAGCTTGGCACGCTCGCCCTGAGTGTCACGATGCAACTCCTCATACTTAACGAACCGGATGGGCAGTTTCGGATAGAGCTCAACCGCCAACTGGTCCTGCTTTAAGTGCTCACGCCAGAAGGCCATCGATTCTCGCACCATCGTCTCTTGATTCAGCAGTTGATCCGGGTTCTTCTGGAAAAACCAGGGGTCCGCTTTAAAATGCCGATGTGTCTCGGCCATCGCCGGAATCCGCTCAAACAAGCGATGGACGTTCGACGAGTTATACAAATGAAACGCGCGGCTTACCAAAATATCACGACCGTCGCGAATGATGGAGATATGAGGGACGTTGCGAATCGCGACGGGAATGATCGAGTGAGGCGTCCGCTCGCCGATCAGAGTGGCCGTTGGCTCAGCTTGCTCAGCCGCGCAGTTTCGGATCATGTCCTCCAGTTGGCAGCGAGCATGTTCTTTGTACTCTTCCTCCTCATAGACCGGCAGCCGTTTCAGGCTTTCATTGAACCGAGATACGATGTCTTGCCAATGAAACTCACCAACCACACTGATGGATTCGTGGCTACTGAGCAGGCTGCCCAGCCAGTTTGTGCCGGATTTCATAAATCCGCGCAGGCAGAAAAAACGCTTTTGCGACATGGAATCATTAAACGAGTAAGTGACAATTCCATATTCTCAGCCAATCAAGCGATGACGTCAATCGACGGTTGCCCCGAATATCTCTTGGGCAGTGCCAAAGTGTTGCATCGAGGCCAACCGTTTTCACACTAGCTACGGATACAACCGAGATACCCGCGGCCAGCGTGAAAGCGTCTCGCCACCAATCCACTCCGGACCGAGCATCCGCCCTCTCGTGGTATTGGATTGTTTCAGGATGGGCTAAAATACGGCTCTTTTAAGTCAACGACACGATCCAGCGGAATCCGATGGAAAAAATCAACCTTTCTGAAAAATTCGCTAAGTTCAACGACCCATGGGCCCCAAAAATTGTTGCCGAACTCAATGGTCAACATGTCAAATTGGCCAAACTCCAAGGCGAATTCGTGTGGCATCATCATGACGATGAGGACGAGCTATTCTTTGTTATCAAAGGTGAACTGCTGGTGCATTTCCGTGACCGCATAGAGGTCGTGGGCGCTGGTGAAATGCTGGTGATTCCGCGCGGCGTCGAACACAAGCCCGAAGCCAAAGAAGAGGTTCATTTGATGATGTTTGAACCCGCGACCACCGTAAACACGGGAGCCGCTGGGGGATCCCGGACAGTCGAATTTCCGGAATGGATCTAGTGACTTGGCGAGTGGAGGCGACATGAGATCCTGACAGAAATCTAATTTTGGACATCCTACTTCACGAGAAGACCTCAATGGGAGACGATTGCGTCGTCCAACTCGGCGGCTCTCCGTTTCCAATTCAGGGAATCAATGAGGCACCTTGCCCGGCCTAACCCAAACATTGCTGAGGGATCGATTCGGCGGTATTCAATCAGGCGTTCGATCGAATCCGCCAGTCCACCACTCGTGCCGTCGTAAACACAGGAATTCTCTGCCCCATCCAGTTCGCCAGAATTCAAATTCGACTCGTCCAATGTATATTGCAGCAATTCCGGGTAGGCCAAGCGATTGGGAAACAGCGGATGCAGCCCGGTCGTGATCGCTTCTGCCGCCGCCAACCCAAAAAATTCATGCCTGGCCGTCGACACAAACACATCTGACTCGGCCAATGCCTTTCCATAGGCTGCACGAGTTTCTTGGTACCCCCAACGCATGATTCGATCACCAAAAGCCTGCTTGATCTCCTCAAACGCTGGCGGCGAATAATGAAACGACTGCCCTAAAACTGACAATTGAAACGGGACGCCACTTGAATCCAACCGTTTCAATGCAGCCAATAAATCCTCGGCATTCTTATCGTGCTCCCATCGAGCCGCCCACACGATTCGGATCGGCTGACCGGCTTGTGCTCGGGCAATTCGTTGCTGCTGGAACTCCTCAAGCTCGAAGCAAGGTGGGCAAATCCCTGGCGGCTGCACCTCTACACGGGACGATAATGATTGCATCGATGTCGTGGGAACAAAATCCGGCCAACGCTTACCGTGGCGAATCAGCCCACGCTGCATCGATTCAAAATTAAAGCGTGAATTGAACCAAATCCGATCGGCGGTCAAAGCAGAAATGAAATTGGTAAACGGAAAATGTTGATCCGGCTTGAAGCCTTCCCGCGTCGGGTATTCGAACTGATTCTCGTGAAAATAGAGGATGATGGGTAACTCGGCGAGCGCTTGCCTAAGCACTTGATCGGCCCCCACAAGACCCTTGAACTCGGCAACGTTCAACATATCAGAGCAGAAGATGGCATCCCATTGAGAATCAAGTGGCGCATCCGCAACCAGCGATTTAATCTCTTGGGCAAAGTGAATACTGGCGTGCCTCATCCGCCACTTCCAATGCCGGGGCGGAAGCGAAAGCACTGTCCAATCGTGACGACTGTGTTCAATCCACTCGTTTTGAAATTGTTCGTGACTGCCTCCAAAATAAGGCTGCAGCGAAAGGATGCGAAGCGCTCGTTTCATCGTTGGCCTAATGGAATTGAGGGTGGAATGGAAGCGACAAGATTAACTCAGTACTTTTCGGCTCCCTGGAACGTTTGAAAAACGCGAGCTTGGCGACCGTCGGCCCATCTCAAAAGCTAAGCAAACAAAATCGATTCAAACTCGGAAAACTGACGCCAGTGATTCGGAATCGGGGCAGTCAAGTCGACTGTTTCCTTGGAAATCGGATGCGTGAACGCCAAACGCCTAGCATGCAACGCGATCCAACGCTTCCTCAAGTCGTGAGTCACGGGTCCAAACTCTAAACCTGACTCGTACAACTCATCGCCCACGATTGGAAAACTACGAGACCCGCATTGGAGTCGAATTTGATGCGTTCGCCCGGTCTGCAATTCTATTTCAAGCAACGCTAACGTCTCTGATCGCTGCAACACACGATACCCTAGTACCGCTGATTTCGAATCGACCGCGTCTTCCTCCGAGATCTCCGACTTAGCTTGATCCGGGATCTTCCGCATCCAATCTTGCCAAACACCAGTTTCGTCCAACGCAGCGACCGGATTCTGTCCCTCGCTCGAGACCGGCAAACTCACCACGGTCCAATAAGTCTTGGTCACCGTTCGCTCTCGGAATTGCTCCGACAAACGATTGGCGGCACGAACATTTTTCACGACCACGATGGCCCCAGACACCGGACGATCCAGTCGGTGCGGGACGCCGAGATACACTTTCCCAGGTTTCTCATCCCTCACCTTGAGGAATTGTTTGGTCCGCAATTCCAGACTGTCAATTCCTGGCGGGCCCTGAGTCAACAAACCACCAGGCTTGTTCATGACGAGCACCGCCCCACTCTCGAGCATGATATTCGGCGGAGGAAGTTTTGAACTATTCACGAATTGCGATCGGTTGGACTGAGGGGTGGTGGGTTGATGCAACGGAGACTGCCCTTAGCTTGAGAGCTTCTTAGCTTGGCAAAGGAATCGCGTCGCACAAAAACCTAACATAGGGCATCGCTATTTTAAACTCTTTCGCCATCCGATCAATTAATTGAGGGCTCGTCAATTCAGCTTCGGTCAAGGACGTCAGCCCAATATGATCCTTGCGCTTTAAATCTTCAAGCAACGGATGATTGGCTTCATAACCACGGGGCGGGCGTTTCAGTGATCCGCCCACCAATTCGTAACTTGCCTTAAATGTCTTTGCATTCTTGACTCGTTTCCAGCGAGCCGGCGCGTCGTCGATCAAGAATCGAATCTTGTTGAGAGTTGGATTGTCGGGCCGCCAAATCCCGGCACCCAAAAATATCTCTTGGGGAGAAACGTGAAGATAGAACCCTGGCGCGTGAACGTCTTTTCCAGCTTCGTGTCGAAACTGAATCCCCAAGTTGGTTTTATATGGCGTCTTATCTTTTGAGAATCTCGTGTCCCTGTAAATCCGCATGATCGAACCGCCCGAGCGTTTGGGCACGGCCGTGAAAAACGGCGAGACTTTTTTGAGCGGCCCTTGCATGGCTTCCACTAACGCCAACGCAGGGTTCAGCACCAACTGTTCGTATCGAGGCTTGTGCTCTGCAAACCAAGCTCGATCATTGTTTTGAGCAAGCTGCCGCAGGAATTTGATCGCATCTTTGGGAAAACCTTCAAACATCAACGCCTCGTTTTGAAAATGAAAATGACGTTGCCAAACTTGAAAAAAACCGGGAATCTACCACATTATCAAGCGATGCCGGTACATAAGACAACCGCAAACGGCTTCAAGGGTAATATCTTCCAAAAGCCTTGGACCGTCACAAGCCGCAGTAATCGTGAAAACACCATTTTTCATGAGGAACGAGATCCAACACGTCTTTGCCAAACCCCTTCCAGTTGCGATATTAGGCGATTGCAAATGGACGATCTTGAACGATTGCCAAACGTATCCCCCTTCACACGATAATTTCGGCGTCCCAGCCGCATCGCTGGACCGCCTAAACATTCACTTGGAATTTCAGAAGTGCTACGAACCCACACTTGCGGCGAATTGAATATTGAGAATGTCGGACAAACAGCCACGATTTGTGGCTGGGTCGATACCATTCGAGATTTTGGCGGCGTCACCTTTGTTGACTTGCGAGACCGGTACGGACGAACCCAAGTTGTGTTCAATCCCGACGCCGACCCGGCCGTCTTAACAACCGCGGCCAAGCTTCGTAATGAGTTCGTCGTTAAAGTCGTGGGAGTCGTACGGCAGCGACCAGATGGCCAAGCCAATAAAAAAATCGCCACGGGCCAAATCGAGTTTGTAGCTCAAGAGCTTGAGATTCTCAACGAGTGCAAAACCCCGCCCTTCGTCCCTGGGCAAAAAGATTTGCCAGGAGAAGACATTCGGCTGAAGCATCGCTACCTCGATCTTCGCCGAGAAAAAATGTTCAACACGCTGCAACTACGAAGCCGCATCATCAAAGCCATGCGTGACTACGCCGCCAAGAATGATTTCGTTGATATCGAAACTCCAATTTTGGGCCGCAGTACTCCGGAAGGCGCTCGCGATTACCTGGTTCCCAGTCGCGTGTTCAACGGAAAATTTTACGCGTTGCCTCAGTCTCCGCAAATCTACAAACAGATCATGATGATCGCCGGTTACGATCGGTATATTCAAGTCGCTCGCTGTTTCCGTGATGAAGATCTTCGCGCCGATCGTCAGCCTGAATTCACCCAGCTCGACCTCGAAATGTCGTTTGTCGACGAGGACGATGTGATTGGATTGATTGACGGGTTGATGCAGGGCCTCGCAAAAGACATCCTGGGGATCGACCTTGTACTGCCCCTGCCAAGACTTACCTACGACGAGGCAATGACTCGTTTTGGTCACGATGCTCCCGACTTACGATTCGGACTGGAAATCGTTGACTGCACAGAAATCGCCAAAGCATGTGGATTTGGAGTATTCCAAAAGACCGCAGAATCCGGGAAATTTGTCCGAGGCATCAACGCCAAAGGGGCGGCTTCCAAATTTTCAAGGAAACGAATCGATGAATTGACGTCGATGGTCAAAGACGATTTCGGCGCCGCCGGATTGGCTTGGTTCCGTTGCGAAGAAGACGGCTCGCTATTCTCGCCGATCGCAAAATTCTTCAGTGAAGACCACTTAGCCGAAATCAAATCCAAAATGGACGCCGAACCAGGCGATCTATTGCTGTATATCGCAGACACCTGGGACGTCAGTTGCAAAAGCCTGTACGCGTTGCGAAAACGCATGGGCGTGGAGCTTGAGCTTTACGACCCAAAGCAGATGCACTTTTCGTGGATCGTCGAGTTCCCGATGTTCGACTACGACGAAGATTCAAAACGCTGGAACGCGATGCACCACCCGTTCACCGCACCTCTTGACCAAGACATGGCAGCACTCGACACCGATCCCGGCAAGACGCGAGCGAAAGCCTACGATCTTATTATCAATGGGTACGAGGCAGGCGGGGGCACCATTCGAATCCACGACAGCGAAGTTCAACAGAAAGTTTTTGGCCTGCTTGGGCTAGACGAACAATCCGCCGAAGAGCGATTTGGATTCCTGCTAGACGCCCTCAAGTACGGAGCTCCACCCCATGGTGGAATTGCCTTGGGAATCGACCGCGTCGTGATGCTGTTCGCAGGACTAGACAACATCCGAGACTGCATTGCGTTCCCGAAAACCCAAAAAGCTTACGACATGATGACGGAAGCCCCGAATGTCGTTGAATTGGAACAGCTTAACGACCTCGGAATCAAAATTTCCGGCCCCGCTGACGAGAACTAAGACAAACCTGACGACGCAGGCAAAGACTGCGATAGCGAATGAAGCTGGTTTGAAACTTGTGACAACTCAACGGCGACGAAATGCCTGAGCTCATCCAGCCAGGCCACAGATCGTTTAACGATTAGCCGGCATTCGTTTCAGGCAGCCGCTCAATTGGGCTCGATCGAATAAGTTGCTCGACTGGAAATGTC
>JBLINZ010000016.1:0-31409 GCA_047639375.1 Mariniblastus sp.
TTGGGGATGAACATGTCATTGTTCCGGCCGATCACACAGCCCGCGATCACGGCTCCGCAACCGCTGAGGTCTTTGGTGTAGCTGTGGATCACAAAATCGGGTCGCTCGTTGACGTCTTCGCGATTGAGTGGCCGGTAGAGGAATGGAGTTCCGACGGTGGCATCGAGAATGACTTTCAAATCGTTGGCATGGGAGATTTTAGAAATCCCTGCGACGTCGAGGACGTAGCCTTGTGGGTTACAAGGCGATTCAAGGTAGACGTAAATTTTTCGTCCCGCGGCGAGTCGGTCGGCGTATTTTTCTTGGACGTCCTTGAGGAACGGAGCGAATTCTTCAGCGGTGAATCCATCGAACGTTTCGACGGCGATTTCTAGGTTGCCTTGTTTGGCGTACCAGTCGTGGATCAGCTGATAGGCTCCGCCGTAAATGTTTCGGCTAGTGATCAGCACGTCGTCGCGACCGAGCAAATGGGCGAGTGCAGAATCGATCGCGGCCATTCCGCTATTGAAGTTCCAGGCCATGTACTCGGCGGCGTATTTGCCGGCCTCGAGATCAACGATGTGATTGGCAAGGCAGACGCTGGTCGGATTGAGCAGGCGGGAATAAATTTCCAGCATCAATTCCTTGCCGCGGAACGCGTCTTCGATCCATTCGGCACAGGCGTAAATATAAGTCGCGGTGCGCGTGATCACAGGAGTCGCCGAGAACAACGCCGTCACGTTATCGAAGACCGGGTAAGGTCCTTTGGCGGCCATCGTTTCTGATTTGTAGCCTAGTGATTGGTAGCTTTTACGAAACGGATGCTGGAGCGTGTCGAGGACTTTGGCTAGCTGGAACGAAAGGAATTTTTTGGCGTTGAAGCGTTGGATTCGATCGTTTTGGTCCAGCGAGTTCATCGTCTCCAAGGTCAATTTCCAAAGATGGGAAACGTCACCCTGAGATTCGTACATGCGTTCGACTATACGCAACAGCGTCTCGCCAAACTCCGTGTTAGGATCAATGTAGAAATGGTTCAGCTGCTCTTCGGCCAGCCCTCTTGCGGTCGTCGCGTCTGTCGAGTTTCGCTTGGGCGACAGCATTTGCATCTGCTGGGTTTTTGAATCTGATGACATCTATTCCTCCGGGTAAAACTGGGAAGTAGACCTTCCCTTGGGGCGTTGATATCCAGAGCTCTGTAGTCAAAACAGCAAGTCGTGGATCGTAAGAAAATTTCTCTTGGCTATTGGATCGATTTAAACAGCTTGTAGCAACCCGAGCTGGTGATTGGTCAGGAATAACAGCATGGGGCGACAATCGGGTTTATCATGTTGTGGACAAGCTGCGTTTGGACGATTGCGTGATTGTCGAGCGCTGTTTGTACCGGAGGCTCAGTTCGTGAAAGGCTTGGGTTTTGGCCCAAGTGCCTAGGCGGTTGGTGTTTGCTGATGAAATGGTAGCCTGGCATTCTCAACTCAGCGTCTTGGGTATCGCAATCCTGCACGATTCGACGGAATGTGTCGAGGTTTTCGGGATCTACATTTCCCCTCATCCCCGGCCATCTCCCCACAAATTCGGAGTAGGCTTAACAAATTACGAACCGATTTCGTCCGAATTTGCGAGGAGAAGTCCGCTAGTTTTTTGGTTGGATTCCATTTTAGTGAGTCGGTGTTGAGCACTTGCCAATCTGAAGCAGGAGGTTCCTTTCGTAGCGGTCACCCTCAACCCGAAACGCTGCAAATCACCTACTCGAACACATTGCATCCGTTGCCATTCAGCCGGCGATTGAATATCTGCATTACGCGATTAGGAACGCCCAAGTTTCTGCTTAACGAACGCGAGTTGGGCTGGGAACAGGGGAGCGATGACGGCGTCGGGAAGTGTGGTTGATTCGTCGATGATGGCTTCGGTTCGTTGCCCCTCATGTTCTACGAAGAATGAGGCTCCGATCGCTGAGCAGTCGGTGAAGTCGACTCCGTTGAGATTGGCGCCGGAAAAGTCGGCTCCCTCGACATCGGCTCCCTTGAAATTAGCTCCCGCCAAGTTCGCATGATGGAAATGAGCGTTGGACAAATTTGCGTTTGAGAAATCTGCTTTCGTCAGGATCGCGCGGGTAAAATTGGCGTCTCGTAAGGAGGCGTTGGAAGCTTTGAGTCCAGACAAGTCACGTTCGGTCGCGTCGATGCTGCGAAGATCTTGGTCCGAGAAATTTCGCGAGGCGATCAGTTGGATGGACTTCCTGCGATCGATCGTCGGGACCATGTAGCGTTGTTCGGTCCAGGGGTCGGCAAGGTTGTGGTAGCCGGATTCTGCTTCCCAAAAGCCAAGCCGGTCTTTTTCGAGGACTGCAATTTCTTCGAGCCATTTCACGCTTTTGTAGAAGTATCGACCTCCCATGATATTTCGGAGCGGTCCCCCGTGGCCAACGGGAATAGGGGCACCCTCGACGTCGAGTGCGATCAGCGTTTCTAGATTGGAAGCATCGACGATCTTCAGCGACGTCGAGTGCTTTCGTGACGAGCGGGCGACGAAGGAAACAAACTGAGCGTGGTCGGCTGGCTGTGCGAAGGAAAGCAAATCTTTTAGAAGGACCCCAGAAAACTGGACATCCAATTTTGACCATCGCGTAACGCAATGGATATCGAGGGTGGTGGTCGTTTGGGGAAATGCTCGCAGGTCTTCGAGGGAATACTCGATTGGATTGGCGACGAGTCCAGAAATTTTCAGCGTCCACGGTGCGTCGGATTGGGCGGGTTCTCGTTCACCGATCACGGGCCATTTGCCAGTCGCCACCAATTGCTGACCAGGGGGGATTCGTTCATTGACGGTGGGGGCATCGGGAGGTGTCGGGTCCAGGGGCGATGTCATGGCGATACCAATGAGGCAACTAAAAAAGGTCGCGTGATTTGTATTAACGAAATGTCCGATACGACGGACAGGCAACTGCGATCGGTGTGATGTGGATTGGGCTATCCGTAACGGCTGGCCCGGGTTGAGTTGTCATTCTACTGCCCAATGTACGGGCTGTGTGCTCTTCAACGAAAGTCCCAATTGCCAAAACGATTTGTATTGAGTCGCGTGTAGTTGGCGATCGGCTAAAACGTCTCAATCGAATGGAAGATTGCCGATAAATAAAGGGAGACGTGTGAAAATTGCATCCCAACTGGCAATCGCATGTCGACCATCCCATTCTCGTTATGAAGGATTTTTACGATGAAGCAATTTGCAATATTATTCGTTGCCGTGTGCGCGGTGGCGGTGATGGCTGGTGAATCACAAGCCCAGCATTTTTACGGCGGCCACGGTCATGGCGGCCATCACGGTGGTGGTCATTATGGAGGCGGGTTTAGCGGTGGCGGATTCTCGATTGGTATCGGAAACGGATACAGCGGAATCAACTATAGCAATTTCGGACATAACCGAGGTGGTTTCAATCAGGGTGGATTTGGTCATAGCTATCATGCACGGCCAGTTTATTCTTACTCGTCCTATGCGCGACCTGTTTACGGGGGGCATTATGGAGGCGGATTTTCCCAGCCCGGTTGTGGGAGTCGGGGGTATGGTGGCGGCGGCGTGATCTCAGTCGGTTGGTAGGCTGGGTTCAACGCTTCACATGCATTCCCTTCATCTGTAGCGATTGTCGGCAAGGCTGCCGGCACTTCAATTAGCCGAAACTCTTGACGAGTTGCGCTGCGGGACATCGCGTCAGTCTCTCTACGAGGCAAGTCAAAACGAAAAAACCACGATCGAAAGTGCATTCGATCGTGGTTTTGTTTTAGGGTGAATTCGAGCGTTATTAGTGTTCGAGATCCCGAGTCACGGGTTCCATGATTTTGGTGTTTCGCTCGACTGCCAGAACGGTGGTTCGTTGCTGTGTGCCGTCACGACTGGATGCGACAACGGGTAGGACTTGTCGTTTGTCGGGTAGTTCAAGTCGAAGGGCGAATGTGCCGTCGGCCTGGATCCGAACGGGTTCACCGCCAATGGTGACACTTGACCGTGGAGTCGTTGAGCCGTGCACGATCATGTGGGCATCGACGTGGAAGTCAAATCCTTGGCCGCCGGTCGCGAAACCCGATCCAAGTCGTTCGAATGCAGGGGCGTGCATCGGTTGGCGGGCTTTCTCTTCAAAAACATCTTGAAGGTCGCCGGATACCGTTTTATTGTCGTAGCCTCCGCTCAGCGAATAGTACTTTTCAACTTCGTTGGTGATGTCGGTCCAGTGTTCGTCGCCTTCGGAGAAACTCGTTGCGGGCGGATTGACTTGATTGCTTTTCGAAATCAAGTGAAATTTTCCACCGGGGACGGAGTATCCGATTGCGATTCGATATTTGCTACCAGGCTGATTGGTGCTGACGTACCAGTTGTTGACGCCGCTGTGAATTGGGATTTCCTGAACCACGTTTTCGACGGAGTTGGTGTTGCCATCGCTCGTGATTTCAAGCAATCGAAGAACCGGCCGAGCGTTGTGCCAGTGCCCATTCAGGGCAACTTTGGCCCGTTGGACCGTGGCACGAGTGACCTCCCAGTAGGCCTGCATCCAGTAGGCGTCTCGAACGACGAGGACGATTCGATCTTTTTCGGGCGGCTGGTTGCGGAGAGCCATTGAAACCGCTTCTGAGAGATTCTTCAGGTTCTCTTTTCGATTGCGGTCATTTCGAATTCGCTTGGCGATCGCCGAATCGGATTCTCTCGCAGGCGATTTTGGCTTGCTGCGTGACTCTGTTTTGCCGTTGAGTGCTTTGGTGTTGGTCCCCCTCGATTTAGCGATGGCTGGTTTGGGGATCCGAGCTCCGGTTTTGGACGCGGCGGCGGGCGCTAGTTTCGCTTGGGCGTTTTTGACTCGTTCTTTTTGCTTCGCGATTTTTAGCAGGGCTTTGACCAGCTGTTCTTTCCGCATGGCGTGCCAGCCGGTGACACCCTTTTTCTTGGCCAGTTGAGCGAGATCTTTCGACGATTGGGACTTAAGTGATGCTGCCGTGATCAAATTCATACTCCACTCGACGTCGAGCCGTCGAAATTTTTGCAGACGTTGCCGTCAGCGTTGTCCAACTTTAGGGAGTCCTATCCAAGTTGGAAAATGTTTAAATCGGCCGTTTCCTGTAGGCCGCCGGTCCCAGTCGAACGCAAAATCCGTCTGGAGGGCTTAGTGGCGTGTTTCTAGGCCCCAAATGGGTGGGAGCGTTGTCAAATCGGGTGTTTGTCGCTTGAAATAGTCCGATTCGGCAAAACCCATTTTACTTGAAAAACGCGATCATTGCAAACATTTGGTTCGACATTCGGGGCTTTTTCGGATGCTAGTAAATCACCTAAGTGGTTTAAGTGTAAAGGTTTACGCGTTCGGGAAAGCTGTTTTTGTTTCGCGTGGATTAGCTAAGTTGGCGAGACCTGGAGGCCTTGTCGAACGTTTGGAATGCGGAAATTTGAATTGCCGTAAGTTCTTTGTTTTTAGTTACTTAGGGTGACATTGTGAATTTTTTCTCAAACATTCGCCTAAGGGCTTGTGGATGAAAACTTGAGGGGGTAGATTGTCGGCCGTTCCAAGTCCATTTTTACGGAAAAGTGACGATTCCCTGCACGGCTTGGTGTTCTTTGACTTCTGTGATTGGTCGAAATTGTGGTGAAAACCGTAGACGACCGTTCGCCAATGGCGAAATCTCTCTCAAAAGTTTCTGAGATCATCGCAATGTGCATGTTGACGGTGGTTCCTGCGTTGATCGGCTATTTGGTGGATCAGCAAATTGGGACAGTTTTTTTGTTCACGTTGCTAGGGTTGGTTTTGGGAATGTTCGGGGCTATCAAGCAGCTCGTGGCGTTGGTTGCCATTGAGGAGCAGCCCAAGAAGGGGGATGAGGATTCGAAAGAATTTGAGTCCCAAGAGGAAGGCAAGGGGCTTTGAGAGCGATGTTCAGTCAAATTGCGACGAAGAATTTAGGGTCGCGGTTAGTCGTTCTTGGCTTAATTGTGTTAGTTGTTTCGGTGTTGATCGCGTTGGTTGGGACGTTGTTGTTTCAAACTGACATTCGATGTGCCTCGATTGCTGTAATCACCTGTCTTGTGGCGTCATTGTTGGCGCATGTTGCAGGGGAGTATCCCAAGGGCAACGAATTAATTGTCGCCAGGATGGCAATTCAAATGGTTGTACGAAGTGCATTGCCGTTTGTGGTTGCGGTGTGGGGGATTTATTTTTGCGATCCACCACTTGGGAAAAGTTTGGTTTTTTATATGATCGTGTTTTATCTCGTAGGGTTGATTGCAGAAGTGCAGTTAAGTCTGTCGAGGTTGAAAGGCTCAGTGAGCTCTTCCGTGTAGGAATTGCCGAGCTCGCGAGTTGGTTTGGGTTCGGATGTGCTTAATAAGGCAGCATTGGGCGATGATGATTGAAAATACACTTAACGTCGACGACGAGCATTCGAACGCCCAAGGTGAAGAACATAAGCCGGTTCAGGGTGACGCTGCGGGTCACGACGACGCGGGGCATGCAGTGTCTGCGGAAAACTGGACGATTCAGGATTCTATGGACCACTACCTCAGTCCTGGGCATCTGATTAGCCATGTCCAAGATTCGTATCACTTTGAGACGCTATTGCTTGATGAAGAAGGCAATAAGAACAAAATAGATATTCCTTGGATTTCTCCTTGGACGGAAGAGAAGCCGCTGATTGGTGAGAACGGGTTAATTGAGGTCAGTGCAGACAATCAATTTATTGGCCCGGTGACGTTTCAGCCTTCCAAGTTCGTAATCTTGGAATTGCTTGGTGCTCTCATCGTTTGTGCGGTCTTCATCCCCTACGCGAGACGCGTTCGGGACGGAAGTCGTCCCAGGGGTCGGTTTTCCAATATGCTCGATGCGGCGGTTTGCTACATTCGCGACGAAGTCGCAGTTCCAGGGATTGGCTCTCAGGATGCCAAGCGATTCTTGCCGTTTATCTGGACGATCTTTTTCTTTGTGCTGGTTTTAAACTTGATCGGCATGGTGCCAGGATTTGGTGCTGCCACGAGTTCGATTTCAGTCACGGCTGCGTTGGCGTTGTCAGTATTTGTCGTGGTGATTGGGACCGGGATGCGGCGAATGGGGGTGGTTGGATTCATCAAAGCCCAAGCGCCCCATTTGGATATTAACCCGGTGCTTAAGTTTTTCTTGGTCCCAATGATTTGGGCGATTGAGATGTTCGGTTTGTTGATCAAGCATGCCGTGTTGGCTGTTCGTTTATTCGCGAATATGTTTGCGGGCCATCTCGTGGTGGGTGTGTTTGTTGCGTTTATCGGCGTTACGTGGGGTTCCTGGATGGTTTATGGAGCGGCTCCTGTCGTGATTCTGGCGACGATCGCTGTGAACTTGCTCGAGCTGTTAGTCGCGTTTATTCAAGCTTATGTGTTTGCGTTTTTGACTTCGTTGTTTATCGGTGCGGCTATTCACCCTCACTGATTTTAATATTTACAAAAAAATTTGTTGCTCTTTGAATTTGGAGAACTTTTTAATGTTTAGGATTTTGTCTGCGTTAGTGTTTGTTATCGGGGGATTCCTCTTTTGTTCACCAACGTTCGCGCAGGAAAGTGGCCTCGTGGACGGTCTTTTGCTCGGCCAGGGTGTTGAGTGGAAGTTCAAGGCGATTGGTGCAGGCTTGGCTGTTGTCGGCGCCGGCATTGGGATCGGAAAAATTGGAGGATCGGCTTGCGAAAGTATCGCTCGTCAACCAGACATGGCAAGCAGTGTTCAGAGTGCAGGTATCATTTTTGCTGCTCTGATCGAAGGTGCTGCCTTCGCTGCGATTCTGCTTTGCCTTGTATTCTAGATCGATTGTTTGTCGACGCTTTTCAAGTTTCGATTGAACGTGGATCTGAGAGTTCGTTTCGTATGAGTCCCTTTTGACTTGGGTTGTAGGCAAGCCAGGTTTTAGGGGTAAATTCAATTCTTGGTGTTAAAAGATGATGTTCAACCATAGTCTGATTGGCCTGCTTGGATCTGGTGGTCATAACCCTCCATTGGCGTTCCGTGTGGACACAATGATCTTTTCCTTGATCATTTTCCTCGGTCTTGCAGCTGTGCTTTTCAAGTTCGCTTGGAAGCCAATTATGGAAGGTCTGGAAGCTCGAGAGAAGCGAATTGCCGACAACATCGACGCCGCTGATTTAGCGAAGTCACAGGCGTTGGCGCAGCTACAGTCTTATGAAGACAAGTTGGCGGGTGCCCAGGGAGAAGCGGCGGCGTTGATCGCTGAAGCGAAGCAGGATGCGGTCACTGCCAAGGATAAGATCATGGCTGAGGCCGCTGAGGAAGCTCAGCGTACACGCGATCGAGCACTGGCCGACATTGAGTCAGCTAAAAGCGCGGCGGTCCGTGAGTTGGCTGAAACGAGTGTTGATTCGGCTGTTGAATTGGCCGGCAGTATTGTCGGTCGGTCGCTGAATAAACAAGATCATGCCGATTTAATTGAGAAATCGATCGAGCAGTTTACTACCGGAGCCTAGGACGATCGGAATTCGCTGGCATGGTTTGTCAGATTAGAGTTTCCGCTTTTGTGGCATCAATCTGAAGTTGTAGAAAACAGATGGACGAAACGAAACAATCAACGGTGTTCGATAGCGACCAGCAGCAGCTTGGCAATGTTTACGCCAAGGCTTTGTTGGCGTTCGGAAAAGACTCGGGGAGCCTCGATCAGTTGGTCGATGAACTCGATGGAGTCGTAACTGCCGTTCGAGAAGTCCCTGGATTGCAGGCAGCATTGGAGTCGCCACGAATCTCTGGCGATGAAAAATCAATGCTTCTCGATAAAGCCTTTGGTGGTCGAGTCGATAAGAATCTGGTTAACTTTTTGAAGGTAGTGGGTGCCAAGGGGCGATTTGACTGTCTGAGTGCGATCGCTTCTTCGGCTCGAACGATGCAGGATGAAATGTCTGGTCGCGTTTCGGCCATGTTGACCTCTGCGACAGAGATTGACGACAGTGTTAAAGGCAAGATTGCTGAACAGCTTTCCAAGGTGCTGGGCAAAACCGTTAGCTTAGAGTCTTCGGTGGATCCAGAGATTCTTGGCGGAATGGTCGTCCGAATTGGCGACACCGTATACGACGGGAGCGTCGTGAATCAGTTAGCTCAAGTGCGTGCGAAGGCGGTGAAGCGGGCGGCAGATGCGATTCGCGAAAAGCTGGATCGATTTGCAACCTCTGGTTGAGCGGCAATAACGAACAAGTGGACACGAGAAGGAAAGGTCGTCCGAGTGGACCGGCCTTGAGAAAATAACGAGGATACCCATGAAAATCAGTGCTGACGAAATTGCTTCCGTAATTAAGCAAGAGATTGCGAACTTTGAAAGCGAAATCGATGTACGGGAAGTCGGAACGGTTCTTGAAGTCGGCGATGGTATCGCCCGAGTTCACGGCCTCACGAATGTTGCCGCAGGTGAAATGGTCGAATTCCCTGGCGGAGTCATCGGCTTAGCGTTTAACCTGGAAGAAAACTCTGTTGGTATCATTATTCTTGGTGACTACCTCAAGATTAACGAAGGCGATCAGGTCAAATCTCTGGGGACGCTGTTGTCGGTTCCTGTCGGTGACGCCGTTATCGGCCGTGTACTTGATCCGCTCGGTAATCCACTCGATGGAAAAGGCCCCGTCAACTCCGACCAAAGTCGTCCTGTGGAAATCATCGCCGCCGGCGTAGCTGAGCGTAAGCCAGTGACCGAAGCGATGCAGACCGGAATCAAAGCCGTTGACGCGATGACCCCTGTGGGTCGTGGTCAGCGTGAGCTTGTGATTGGTGACCGAAAAACGGGTAAGACCGCGATCGGAATTGACGCGATCATTAATCAAAAAGGCACTGGAGTTAAGTGCTTTTACATTGCGATTGGCCAGAAGGATTCTTCTGTTGCCGGTGTGATCAAGGAGCTCGAAGAGCAAGGCGCGATGGACTACACGACTGTGATCGTGTCCGGTGCCAGTACTCCTGCTCCAATGCAGTACATCGCTCCCTACGCTGGAACGGCGATGGCTGAGCACTTCATGTACGACGGTCAGCATTGCTTGGTCGTCTACGATGATCTTTCGAAGCAAGCTGTGGCTTACCGCGAGTTGTCATTGTTGATGCGTCGTCCTCCGGGCCGTGAAGCGTATCCTGGTGACGTGTTCTACTGTCACTCTCGTCTACTCGAGCGTTCGGTTAAGCTGAACGACGAACTTGGCGGTGGCTCGATCACATCGTTGCCGATCATTGAAACGCAAGAAGGCGAAGTTTCCGCCTACATTCCAACCAACGTGATTTCGATCACTGACGGTCAGATTTACCTCCAGCCCGACTTGTTCTTCTCAGGTGTTCGACCCGCGATGAACGCCGGTATTTCGGTATCTCGAGTGGGTGGTAATGCTCAGGTCTCAGCGATGAAAAATGTCGCTGGTGGTTTGCGTCTCCAGTTGGCAGCCTTCCGTGCTTTGGAAGCCTTTGCCCAGCTAGGAACGGATCTCGACGCCGCCACCCAGGCTGATCTTGATCGTGGTTATCGCATGGTTGAGCTTTTGAAGCAGCCACAATACAAGCCGCTTCATGTTTGCGACCAGATCATGGTGATTTACGCGGGTACTTCCGGAAAAGTTGACGGCGTCCCAGTCGAAGACGTTCGTCGTTGGGAAGAAGAATTCCTCGATTACATTCACACCAAAAAACAAAACGTTTGGGATAACCTGGACGCCAACAAAGACGTCAGTGCCGCGATGAAGAAAGCTGACAACGAGACAACAAAATTGGTTGTCGATGCGATTGACGAGTTCAATCGTTCGTTCAAGTAGTCAACGTTGCATTTGCATTGCCGGTCGCTAGTTCGCCGTCGATTCGTTTGCAAGTTAGCGTCAGCGGTTTTCGTAGAAGCAAGAAGTTAAAGTAGCCACCAGAAAGGACGGACCTGGATTTCAGATTGAATTGCCGAACCTCGCAAGGCAACGAAGCCGAGGTTGTGATTCAGGCGATCAATTGAGATTCCAATTTCCGTAATTGAAAAATGGCCAACGCCAGAGCATTAGATAAACGTCGTAAGTCCATTCGCAACATCAAAAAGATTACGCGAACGATGGAATTGATTGCGACTGCGCGATTCAAGAAAGCAATGGACCGTGCGACAGCAGCCAATGACTACACCAAGCGAATCACGGGGGTTGTCTCTGATTTGGCTCGGGCAGGTTTGGAAGTAACCCATCCGTTGCTTGAGGCTCCCGAGAAAATCGAATCTGCGACTCTGTTGGTGCTGACCGGTAACCGAGGATTGTGCGGCGGATACAACGGTAACGCGTTACGAATGGGTGCCAAGGTCCACGCGTCGCTGGGACAAGAGGTTGAGTCACTTCGACTTGAGGTCAGCGGCAAGCGAGGGATCTCGGGTTTCAAGTTTCGTGAAATCGAAATTGATGAGAAGTTTTTGCAGTTCGATGACCAACCGTTGTACGCGGAAGTCGAAGTCATCGCCGACCGTTACTTGCGAGCTTACATCGCTGGTGATTTGCATCGGCTGGATGTGACGTACACCAAATTTACTTCGGTCGCGAAGCAGGAAATCATCACCGAGACGCTGCTTCCGCTGGGGAAGATCGAAGGAGCCGACACGCCGGTCGATGCCGAGGTCGTCAAGGGCAACGTCTCGCTTTACGAATTCGAGCCGTCGGCCGAGAGTATTTTAGAAGAGGTCGTTCCGGCGAGCTTCAAGACAAAATTGTTTAAGTGCTTCCTCGACGCGGCCGTGAGTGAGCAAGTTGCTCGGATGGTGGCGATGAAGAGTGCGACTGAAAATGCGAATGACATGATCAAAATGTTGTCGCGAAATTACAACCGTGCTCGCCAATCGCAGATTACTGGCGAGATCATGGAAGTCATCGGTGGCGTTGAGGCTCTCGAAGGCTAGTCGATTAAGATGCGAAGGCCGAAGCGTTGATGCTTGGGTTTTCAACAACGATAAAACTTATTTGAACACTGTTAGCTAAAGATTATTCCTATGGCAAATATCGGTAAAATCACTCAGGTGATCGGTTCGACCTTTGATGCTGAATTCAGCGACGCAAACATGCCGGCGATTTACAACGCCGTGACCGCTGAAATTGACGCGGGCGGACAGCAGCGAACGTTGTACGGCGAAATTTCGAAGCACCTGGGCGGCGGACGCGTGCGTTGCGTTGCTTTGGGTTCGACGGAAGGTCTTCGTCGCGGATCCGATTGCGTTGATACCGGTGCTCCGGTTGAGGTGCCTGTTGGTGAAGAAACACTTGGCCGCGTGTTCAACATGTTGGGCGAAACGATTGATGGCCGCGGGCCCGTCGGCACCGATGCCCGACGTTCGATTCACCGTGCTGCTCCAGGGATTGATGAGCTGTCGACTTCGACTGAGCTCTTTGAGACTGGAATCAAAGTGATTGACTTGCTGACCCCGTTTGTGCGTGGTGGTAAAGCCGGATTGTTCGGTGGTGCGGGTCTTGGGAAAACCGTTATTCTGACTGAGTTGATCGCTCGTATTGCGAGCCAGCACGGTGGTTACTCTGTGTTTGCTGGAGTGGGTGAGCGAACGCGTGAAGGTACCGACCTGTGGTTGGAGATGCAGGAAACTCCTATCGGCTCAACAGGCCGAATGGTGATTGAACAAACCGCCATGGTCTTTGGCCAGATGAACGAACCACCGGGTGCTCGTTTGCGAGTTGCTCTCTCGGCGTTGACGATGGCTGAGCACTTTCGCGATCAAACCGGAAAAGACACACTCTTGTTCGTCGACAATATTTTCCGATTCTCGCAAGCGGGTTCGGAAGTCTCGGCGTTGCTCGGACGAATGCCTTCAGCGGTGGGTTATCAGCCGACGTTGGCAACTGAAATGGGTGCTCTTCAAGAGCGAATTGCTTCGACCAACAAAGGTGCGATCACCTCGGTTCAAGCGGTTTACGTTCCTGCGGATGATCCGACGGATCCGGCTCCGGCGACCGCGTTTGGTCAGTTGGATGCGTTCCTTTACCTTGAGCGATCGATTTCGGAAAAAGGTATTTACCCAGCGGTTGATCCGTTGGCATCGTCCTCTCGAATTCTTGATCCAGCCTACGTGGGTGATCGCCATTATACGATTGCTCGACGCGTTCAAACGACGCTTCAGCGCTACCGCGAACTTCAGGATATTATTGCGATTCTTGGTGTGGACGAGCTTTCAGAAGAAGATAAATTGATCGTTCATCGTGCTCGTCGCATCGAGCGATTCTTGTCACAGCCGTTCTTTGTGGCGGAAGTTTTCACCGGTAAGTCTGGTGAGTTCACTTCGCTTGAAGACACCATCCGCAGCTTCGAAGAGTTGTGCGACGGTAAGTGGGATCATCTCCCAGAAAACGCGTTCATGTACGTCGGCTCGATCGAGCAGGCAGAAGAACAAGCCAAGAAAATGGCTAAGTAGTAGTTAGTTGATCAACTAGGACAGCGAACGTTTGTTCTTCCGATTCCATTCGCATTGCGGATTGGAGATCATCGGACGTTTTTCGTCGACTTTAGAGTATCGTCATGGCACAATTACAACTCGTTATCGTCACCCCTGAAAAAACCACGCTTGATCAAAAAGTGGATGCGGTTACGGTTCCCTTGATCGATGGTGAAGCCGGGATCCTACCAGGCCACGCTCCGATGATCGGTCGGCTTGGTCCGGGTGAATTGCGTGCTCGCGTCGGTTCTTCCGTAGAACGCTATTACGTTGAAGGTGGGAATGTTCAAGTCGAAGGCGGCGTGGTTTGCGTTTTGACTGGTCGCAGCCTGTTGGCTGCGGAGATCGACGTTGAAGCCGCCAAGACCGCTTTGGCCGCCGCGGAGGAATTGACTTCCGAAACCCCAGCGTTGGGTGATCTCAAGCGTCGAGCCGTGTCTCAAGCACAGGCTCAGCTACGCATCGCTGGTAAGTAGTAGTTGAATTGCTGACTTGTCACCCGCATCCTCCGCGGGATCGTAAGATTTCGGCGTTTTCAACCTGCATTATCGAAGCAAGACGAGGCTGGCAATCTGTGACAGGCCAGCCTATTCCAGTCAACTGCTATTTCCCGGATGCTTGGTCGTCGGGTCCATGTCAGCTTTTTCGCTGGCCCAGCTTTTATTCAAACCTCAATCGTAGAATTTGGGTTTTGCGTGGTAGACTGGGCGGTATACGGGCTTTAGCTGTCTAGTTTGCTCGTTGGAAAGGCAAATCGCGTGGACGCGAAACAGGCTAAATTAGAAAAAAAGCTGGAAGATTTATTGAGACAGACCGCTGAGGTGTTCGTCTCAGTTGCGATCCATGGAGCAAGGCCGGGGGGTGCGCCCGACGACCAAATCGAGGCGACCCCGAGCCCCGTTATTTCGAAGCCTGGCCATATTCACGCAATTGGCGGGTTCAGATTTGTGGCGGCATTAGCTGTCATGATCGGGCACTTTCGCGGACGGTTTGGTTTTGGTGAATTCCACGCTGCCTTCGGTGGGCGAGGGGTCTCATTCTTTTTCGTTCTTTCCGGGTTCATCCTCACCTACGTGTACCACGCCCGACTGACGCGAAACGGAATTCTGAATTTCTATTTCAAACGAGTTGTCAGACTCTGGCCGCTACACTTGGTTTGCATGGGGATTTCGATTTGGGTGATTGGCCAGAACATCGATGCAGCGAAAATTGCCGTCAATGCATTCCTGCTTCAAAGCTGGATTCCTGATTCAAATTGGGTGTTTTCCTACAATGGCGTCTCGTGGAGTATCTCCACGGAGATGTTTTTCTTTTTCATGTTCCCATTCTTGTTGTTGGGTGGGCAGCGTCAGTTTTGGTTCAAGTTTGGAATCGTTGCCTTAATCTCAGTTTCAATCGTTTTCGCCACTCAGCAACTGAAAAGTGATCCGGGAATTGCCAGCCAGTATGATTTGCTGCGAGTCGTGCATGCCAACCCGTTGGTTCGCCTGGTTGAATTCGGAATTGGAATGGCAACGGCTTTTCTGTTTTTCAATTCTGCAGCGCGAAGAGAATCCAGGCCGAGTTTGATTTCGAAGAAAGACTGGGGCCTGTGGTTCGATTCACTGAAGGAGATTGTGGCCATTTCGAGTTTCGTTCTGTTTGTCTTTACGTATGACTACGTTCGCGGGATTTTGGCGGGCAGTTCGTGGGGAGGCGGCATGTTCGCCGTCTGGTATCACTTCGCAGGATCTTCCCTCGTCTTCGCGCTGATCATCTACGTGTTTGCGAGTTCCAAGGGGATCTTGGCTAGAGTGATGGGCGCCAAGTTGATGAACTTTTTGGGCGAAATCAGCTACGCGTTTTTTCTGATTCACCACATTGTTCTCGTCTACCACTCAAGGGTCGATTGGTCTGCCTCAGGATTGAACCGATGGGTGTTGGCACCTTGCCTGATCACGATGGTCTTGGGAATGGCTATTTGGCTTCATTTCGTCATCGAAAGGCCAGTCAGGGATATGTTGATGTCCATGTCCCAGCGAGGGTTTTTCTATTCGGCAAGGGACAGTGTGAAACAAGTTTTTAAGTTCGGTTTTTCCAGAACCGGCGTCATTTGTTTTGTGCTTTGTGTTGGCAGTTGGCTTAGTGTTCGTGCTCAGTACATTCCCTTGAATCTTACTCCGCCGATGTACGAGACAATTTTCGCCAGCAATAAAGGGGTGCGGGGCACCCGGTTTGGAGAGAAGATGCGTTTGATGGGTTGCGACGCGAAAGTCGTTGAAGGAGGCTTAGAATTACGATTCGTTTGGCAGAAGCTTGCTGCTGTGGATCACTTTCGGTTCACGCACGTTCTGCACAAAGATGGCGGCAAGAGAGTAATTCCCCCGGCGAACAAGTCGTTTTTCAAAGATGCCGATTTGCTCCAACCATTTGCGGAAACCCAGTTCATTCCAATTGAAATGCTCGAGCAAGGCCAGAAAATTGGAATTGGGTTCTACAGTCCTGAAATTGACTCAGGTACCAATCAGCCAATTGGCAGTTTGAGAATGAATCGCAGATCGGAAGATGAGTATCTTGCTCGCTTAATTGTGGTGCAACCTCAATCGCTTGGGGAACTCAAAAGGCAAATCAGAGAATTCCAAGCGAATACAATCACTGATGTTCACTGACTCTGGCGGGACCGTGGGCGAGACTAAATGTTTTATCTCCGGTCATGCGGCGTAGAAAATCGCTGCCGTCTGCGTATTCCCAAACGAGAGAACTTGTTTGAAGAAGTTGCAGGAGGCAAAAATGCGTTCAAAAAAATCGCTCCGACTGACGGCTAGGAATGCCATCAAGTATCAGTCGATCTGTTTCAAAGCACATGTTTCACGGGCAGCCGACGATTGGCTAGACATTGTTGGAAACGACATCCGTCGCATGTTCAATTCCCCAACGTGCCCCTTGGTCGTCGAGGAGTTTCGGCACCACTCTTCTAGCGAACCTCGTTTGAATGGCGGGCGTGCATCGAGCCGCAAATCCAAGCAGGATTGAACACTCAATTTTTGTTACCAGACTAGGTCGCGCTAGACCGGTGGAATTATGAGCGGCAACTCATAGACTTATGGTTTCCCATGCCCCTCAAGTTATCGAAGGAATGAGTAATGAGTGACCGAATCGTAATGCGAACTGGCGAGTGTTTGGTGGCAGGTGGACCTCCGTTTACAGCGGCCGAGCCAGAAGTCGTGATTGGTGAGTTGGACGGTCCAGTTGGGACGGCGATTGCAACGTTGACTGGAAATCAATCAGCGGGCCATTCCAAGGTCTTCGCGATTCTCAATACTGACATTCAGGTTCGTCCAGTCACGTTGATGGTCAGCAAAGTTACCGTCACGAGTTCGCGCTATACGAATATCTTGATGGGAACCGTTCAAGCGGCGATCGCCAATGGCGTGCTGGACGCGGTTCGTGCGGGCGATATTCCCAAAGAAAAAGCTAATGATCTAGGGATCATTTGTTCGGTTTGGCTCAACCCGGGCGTAGCGACCGATGACAAGCTTGACCACAAGGCATTGTTTGATATTCACCGCCGAGCCACTTCGCAAGCGATCAAGAAGGCGATGTGCAACGAGCCGACGATCGACTGGTTGTTGGAGAACCAGGAATCGATCACGCATAAGTATTACGAGCGTGGGTTGGCTGGCGAAATTTGATTGACGCTGGCGGGGGGCGCCTTTCGCTTCGAGGCTTACATTTAATCACTACGAATTTCGCAAAGTGGGAAATTGTAATCCGGCGAGTTAGGGAGGAAGAACAATCATTGAAGGCGAGCCACTAACGAAGGCGCTTCCTCGCTAACGCGTCGTGCTACCAAAGAACGTCTCCTTTCGCACTGTCGAAAGAGTGCGGAACGACATTGCTTCGTCGCTTGTACAAATTACTAATCAGCACGAGGTCAATCAGCACGAGCATCATAGTGCTGATTGGTCGATCGTACGTGGCTGATGTTCGCTACGAGGTTTTGCCCGCTCACCGTTTTAAGGCTGTGGTAAATGCTTGGCGGTGATCTCTAGCATTTTTTGGTGAAGCAATGAATTGCTGGCCAGCACGGATGTTTGCGCTAAAGGCAATGGATCACCACTGCACGTGGTGATGGTTCCACCGGCTTCTTCGAGGAATAATCTCGCCGCCGCAAAATCCCAGGGCGACAGTTTGTACTCGAAGTACCCTCCGAACCGTCCAAGTCCGACTTGGACGAGATCCAAAGCGGCCGTCCCAAACCGCCTGATCCCGTGAATATTGTTTTCGAAAAACTCTTCCACCGCCATCAGCGTTGATTTCATCATCGCCCCGCGGTCGTAATAAAAACCGACCGCGATCATGGATTGGTCCAGCGTTTGATGTTGATTAACGGCAACGCGATTCCCGTTCCACCAAGCTCCCCTGCCCTGCTCCGCCCAAAACACGTCGCCGGTGGTGGGGTTGAGGATCACGCCGCACAGCGGATTCCCGTGATGGTAATAGGCTATCGAAACGGCGAAATGGGGGATCCCATGTGCAAAATTGTTGGTGCCATCCAAGGGGTCAATGATCCACAAATGCTCGGCCTCAGTGGAATCGGTGTGCTCTTCTTCGGCGAGAAACTGGTGGTCTGGGAAAGCCAATTGAATGGCCGTCACGATCGCCCGTTCCGCATCGACATCGGCTTGGGTGACGATTCCTTGATAGGCATCGTCTTCGGTTTTGTTCCGAATTCCGGCCGAAGCCAGATCGGCAAAATATCGATTGAGGATGTCCTTGGCTTTGTGGGCCGCGGTCAATGCGGTTGTTAACTCAAGGGAGTGCGTCGAGTCTGTCAAAAGAATACCTAGTGAGAAAAGAGCGAATATCTGTATCGTGTTTGCGACGCAAAAGACTCCATCAATGGTGAATGGGTGGGAGGTTCAGCATTAGCTCCTCGATCGCTTGCCGGTCGTCTTCGCCGGGGACGGTCGAGATCCCTTGAAGCCGAAAACACTCTTTGACGCTGTGCGATTGGAATCCTTCGTTGAGGATCTCAAAGCTATCGGTCGTAATCATTGCCGGATGTCTGACCCCGCAAGCAAAACAGAGTTGAAGAATTTCCTTGCGAAGGATCGTAATGTAGTTTGCCAAACGGGCGGATTTGTCGGTTGGGTCCAAGCCGCGCATGAGCCATTTATTATGCGTAGCGACGCCGGTTGGGCATTTTCCTGTTTGGCAAATCTGAGCTTGAATGCATCCGATCGACAGCATCGCTTCGCGGGCGATGTTGATCATGTCACAACCCATCGCCATGCCCAGTAACGATTCTTGGGGGAATCCAAGTTTTCCAGATCCGATGAAGACGACTTTTTCGTGCAATCCACATTGGGCAAACTCACGAAACACTCTGGCAAAACCAATTTTGAAGGGCAGAGAAACGTGGTCCGAGAACGCTAGCGGCGCGGCTCCGGTGCCACCTTCACCGCCATCGACGGAGATGAAGTCAACGCCGCGGTCTTCGGCTTCCATCAATGAGACCAAGTCTCGCCAGAAATCGAGTTCGCCCACTGCGGATTTGATTCCCACGGGGAGTCCCGTTAGATCGGCTAACCGTTCGACGAAATCAAGCAGCTCATCGGCGTTGGAGAACTCTAAATGAGAGTTAGGAGAGAGGCAGCTTTTTCCAATTTCGATCCCTCGGATCTTGGCGATCTCCGCAGTGACTTTCTGGCCAGGCAGCACGCCCCCACGACCGGGCTTGGCACCTTGGCTTAACTTAATCTCAACCGCTCTGACTTGGTGGGCTTGGCAATTGTCAACGAATCTAGATTCGTCAAAACGTCCGTTGGGCAAACGAGCTCCGTAGTAACCGGTGCCCAGTTGCCAGATCAGATCACCACCGTGATCGTGATGCGGGGAGATTCCGCCTTCGCCTGTATTCTGAAGGCAGCCGGCAATTTTGCAGCCGCGATTGATCGCTTCCACTGCTGCCGAAGACAGTGAACCGTAGCTCATTGCCGAAATATTAACGATCGAATTTGGGCGAAACGCGTGTTTGCGATCGCGAGCTCCACCGAGTGTCTTGGCGACTGGAATTCGAGAGTGCGGATCGTATTTGGGATCTTCCGGTTGGACGTCGAGAATTGGAAATGAGGCTTGTTTAATGATCAGGTATCCAGAAGTATCTTCTAAATCATTATCAGTGCCGAATCCAAAGTAGTTATTCGCTTTGTCGGCCGATCGGTAGACCCAGGATCGTTGATCTCGGCTGAAAGGCCGTTCTTCATTGTTGCCAGCCACGATGTATTGACGGAGCTTGGGGCCAAGTTCTTCAAGCAGGGCTCGGCCGTGCCCAATGACTGGGAAGTTTCTTAAAATCGGATGGCGTTTCTGAATGAGATCATGACACGCCACAGCGGCAATGATCAGCAGAATAACTCCCAGCGCAATCAACCAACCCACGACAGGCTCCAGGTTAAACGGTATCTAACGAAAGAGAGTATTCTAGCAATGAAACGTCCAATGGATCTACTCGACTTGGAAACGCCGAAAGCGTGGAGTCGATTCATTGTTTTTTGGGCCAAAACCGTGATGGCCATTCTTACGTGGCCGGCGTGAATTGGGCGTCGGGGCGTTGAATGTTTTGATCGGAACGACGTTGTGTTCTTACGATCGTATCGCCTAATAAATCTACAGCCTTGGCCGGACGCGTCGGGTTGCTATCTCTCCGTGCCGACGAACGCAGGTTGTGATGTTTCGCGTCTGCTGGGAATTTGGATATAATCGGGGGATGAATCCTCGCTCCTGGAAACTATTTCGATTTTGGCCTGCGTTATTGATCGGCGCTGCTTGGCTATGGCTGTTCTGGCCTTTTTTGCTCGGGCGACAAGTCACAGGGTTTAGAGATTCGGCTTATCTTTATTACCCGCTCTTCCAATGGATCGACGCTCAGTGGGCGGCCGGTCAAATCCCACTCTGGAATCCTTATTGCAATTGGGGCATGCCCGTTGTTGCCGATGGCTCATCCAGCGTGTTCTATCCAGGCAAGCTGATTTTCTTTTGTCGGTTCCTGTCGTATCCAGCCAGGTATGGAATCTACTTGGCGATCCATATTCCGTTGGCTGCTGGGGGGGCCTATTGGTTAGCGAGGATTTTTCGAGCCAATCCTGCGGGTGCAACGTTGGCCGCGTTTTCATTTGCGTTTGGGGGGAGTGTTTTATTCCAAGTCACGAATGTTATTTTTTTGGTAAGTGCGGCTTGGCTGCCGTTTGCTGTGGCTTGCGTCTGGAAAATGATCAAGCATCAAAGCCCAGGCTGGGCCGTCGCGGCTGGCGTTTGCTGTGCTTTCATGATTCTCGGGGGCGACCCGCAAATGGTTTACCACATTGGTTTGATCGCGGTCGGCACCATTGGGTTCGAGTTTTTTCGAAGAAGAAAACGACGGCTGGGCACTGCCTGCGACGTGACGGACAGCCCTTACGTGTGGTTGGTTGGGTCGTTTGCAAATTTAGTCTTGCTGGTTGTCGTGACCAGTTGTCTGGCTGCCGTGCAAATCCTGCCGACTTATGTTTGGTCAAAACATAGTGAGCGGACCCAACCGGCGACTCCCGTGAATCTCTATTCGGCAGCCGCATCGCCAGATTTGTTTCGGACGGGCGGCAACGATTTGGCCGGTTCGTTATTGGGGCCACCCACCGAAACGGCTGACCACGCTTATCAATTCTCACAGCCGCCTTGGTCATTGGCCGAACTGTTTTGGCCCAACATTTCGGGGAAGCCGTTTCCTCTGCACCAGCGTTGGGCGAGTGCGTTGCCAGGAGCCGATCGAATTTGGATGCCGTCATTGTATCTGGGGTTGGTGGTTGTGTTGTTGGGGCTTTCGGGGGTTCGGCTCTGGGGGCGAAGACGCAAGCAGGTTTGGTTGAGCTGGCTGACCGTCGTGTTCTTGTTGGGTTCTTTCGGCTGGTACGGATGTGTTTGGGCCTACAATGAATTCGCCACTCCGGAAAGCTCAAGTCAGTTGGGGCCGCAGGTGGGCGGAGTCTATTGGATGTTGACCATGGTCCTGCCCAAATATTTTGCGTTTCGATACCCGGCCAAGTTATTTGTGATCGCGAGTCTTGGGATTTCGCTTTTGGCTTCGACGCAACTGCGAATGGGAAAACTGAAACGCGCTCATTGGCTGATGGTGGGGATCGTAGCGACGACGATGATTGGCACCCTCATCGTTCGGTTTGGATTCGAGCAATCGATGCATAGTTTGCCAGCTGATCGCATCTATGGCCCCTTCGATTCCACTGGGGCCATTGGTGCCGTTTATTTGGCCGCGATGCAAACGATTGTGGTCGCAGGGTTGGCGGGGCTGGTGCTATGGCCTAACTCCAAGCACAATGGAAATAATCTAAGTCGGAAAACACGCGGGAGGAGGATGGCGGGAACGCTGGTCTGCTTGACGGCAATCGAAATCTTGACAGCCAACGCGTGGTTGATTGCTCCGGTCGATACGACTGAGTTCACACGCGGCAATTTGTCGATCGAGGACGGTTTGATCGAGAGTGTTCACCCGGAACTGAAACCCCCAGCAGTTGCTTGGCCAGCGACGATTTTTCGCAGTCGCTACGATGAGCTTGAGCCGACAGACTGGGCCACAACGACCTCAGCGACACGTCTGGAAGAAGTGATTCGTTGGCAGCAGGAATCGCTTTACCCTAAGACTCATTTGCAATCGAACGTTGTGGTGATGGGAAGCTTTAGTTCGATCTGGCCTAAGGATTACCAAATTCTACTCGACCAAATGGAGGGCTTTGATGATCGCCAGATGGCCGAACTAGGGATTCAGGGAGTCGTTCGTCGTGGGCCGAATGATGGGATTCAATTGGAAAAACTGGACGCCAGGGAAATGGCATATCCGGCGCTCGCATGGGTTGGAGACAACGCTACCGTTCTACGGTCGAGTATTAAATCTACTGCTTCTCAGCCTGTTTGGTCGTGCGAGCCGGTTGAGTTGAGTAGTAATCGAATGGTATTCAATGTTTCGACGCCAACGTCTGGCAGGCTTCGATTCACACGGTTGCTCGATCGAGGGTGGAAAGCGAAAGTTCGCCCGGTGGTCAAGCAGGAGGTATCCGAGCTCTACCAATCACCAGAATGGCAAGCAGAGCTAAGTGGTGGTTTAAGTCTTCGGATTGAGGAGCCTGGTGATCATGAGTTGGAGTTGGTCTACAGCCCCACCGAATTTTGGTGCGGGCTTTATCTGAGCTTGGTTGCTTGGGGGCTTGTTTTCCTTGAGGCCGGCCTGACGTTGGCTCGTTCTCGTCCGTCCGCAGGATAAGCTATAATTGCGAACGATTGGATCAATCCAACCCGCGACCACTCCACGACCGACAAAAGGGAAACCGATGCGACGATACACTTTTCAGGGCTTTGTTTGCTGTTTAGGTTTCCTGTTCGCGGTGAGTTCAAGCACCGGGGCGCCTGTTATTCAGGACGAATCAGATTCTGTGGGTGGGCGTGTAGAAAAGGTCGACGACGCGTTCGATGCTCTGATCGATGCCGATTCGAAAATCGAAGTCTTGACCACGGGTTTCCAGTGGTCCGAAGGTCCGGTTTGGGTTCCCAAGCAGAAGCATCTGCTGTTTTCTGACGTCCCGAGAAACAAGATTCACAAGTGGAGTCCCGAAACGGGGCACTCGGTGTTCATGGATCCGAGTGGATTTGATGGTGAGAATGGAGAGAAAGAGCCTGGATCCAACGGCTTGATACTCGACCAACAAGGCCGTTTGATCGTTTGCGACCATGGCAACCGGCGAGTTTACCGAGTCGAAACCGATGGCACGAAGACCACGTTGGCCGACA
Source organism: Mariniblastus sp. (assembly GCA_047639375.1). Lineage (GTDB taxonomy): Bacteria > Planctomycetota > Planctomycetia > Pirellulales > Pirellulaceae > Mariniblastus. Next base: position 23,214 of record JBLINZ010000016.1, read on the forward strand.
AGTTCGAGGGCAAGCGTTTTAATAGCCCCAATGATTTAGTGATTCATCCGGACGGAACGATCTTCTTTACCGATCCTCCCTACGGTCTCAAGGACAAAACCAAGCGTGAGATTGATTTCTGTGGCGTTTATCGATTGTCAACCGACGGTTCAGTAACGTTGGTGACCAAGGAGTTGGAGCGTCCCAATGGAATCGCACTCTCACCCGATAGCAAGACGCTGTATGTCGCCCAGTCGCACCGGCCTGCTCCGATTTATCAGTCGTATGCGATCAAGCCAGACGGCTCGATTGATGCGAGAGGCCAGACGTTATACAACGCGATCAAGTTTGCTGACGCCGGCGATCAAGGCATGCCCGACGGTTTATGCGTCGACGTCAAAGGTAATTTGTGGGCGACGGGACCGGGGGGCGTGCTTGTGATTTCGCCCTCAGGGAAATTGCTTGGCCGAATCTTGATGGAGAACAGAACTGCCAACTGCACCTTCGGTGAAGATGGCACGACGTTGTTCATGACCTCGAGCGATCGAGTTTGTCGTGTGAAGACAAAAGTCAAAGGGCTTGGGGTTTCAGAGTAGCTTGGCACAATTGCCCGAGCGTGTTCCTGCTTGCGTGAGTTTTAACCTTGTGCCGATGACGGGCAAATGTGCTTATCCTACGGAGTCGGCGGTCTACTCGGGCGGCAACTCAGGTTTGGTTTCTTGAACTGACTTGGGCTCGATTTTAAGTTCTGGATAACGAGGGTCGTGGGGCACTTCGGGTTCAGGCTGGGACGGTTTCGGGTAAACCGGAACGGAGCCGATTGGCGGAACTGGCTCGCCGGGTTCGACTGGCGGGTAGAAGTTATCGAACCGACGGCTACAACGGTCTTGGAAATCCGCCAGTGTCGATTCACGTAATTCGTCACTTGAAAACGTTTGCGAAAGCAGCTGGTCGAGAAACCGATGGGATTTTTCAAGCACCGCGTAATCTGGCAACAAGAACTGTTTCACGAACTGCTTTTCGGATTCGTGGATATCCGCGTCCCGTTTTGAAACGTTGGTTCTCACGTAGGAGAGGTCGGGGAACGTTTCTGGGAATCGTTGTTCCAAGCAAATACACGACTCGTCGAATCGTTCGATAGGAAACAAAAACGCCCGTTGTGTGGCGAGCGCATTGTCGATCACGCTCATGTCGTTGAACGAAGTTCCACCATTGAGGAAGTAGATTTGGCTGTTGGTTTGAGGGTGGGCATGGCCTTCGACGAGTTCCGCATGGGAGAATTCGTGAAAGCTCATCCGTTGGGCGATGCAGTTAACTTCTTCGAAATGGCGATGGAAAAAATACCGCGAGATAAATCGCTCGACGGGATCGCGCACATAGCTGAAGGCAAAAACACGTGCTTCGTTGTGATCGTAAGGCAGATCAAGCGAGAGCTTGTGGTCGCTCATGCAAGCGACTCCGGGATGGCAGCGGATGATTTCCGATACGTCGTCCCGGGTGTATTGTTTGGTTTCAAGAAGTGAGTTCGAGTTGTAGAACCCTGCTTTCCCAAAGTTTCGATTCATCAACTGGCGGAGCGTCGATCCACCGGCTTTGGGGACATGCACATGCAGCCAGACGCTGCGCAGCGATGGGGCTTCTGGGACAATTGGTAATGGGTGGGTTGGTTCTTCCTGGGACATTTGACTCTCTGGTCGTGGCGGACGAGCAACGGGAATATACCAATCAGGCGTGGGGAATCTGCAGGTCTTCGTCTGATCAGTGGGATGGTTTTAACAACGATCTAAATCTGAAAATCCATGGGCGGCTCGAGCACGCTTTTCGTTTGGTTTCGCAGTCGCAATTTGGGCTTTTCCATGATCACGGTCGTCGTCGGCTCAACGCTATGGGTCAGCCAGACATTTGAGCCAACCACAGAGTCGTGTCCGACGGTCGTCTCGCCCCCAAGGACAGTGGCGTTCGCGTAGATCACCACGTTATCTTCGATGGTCGGATGCCGTTTGGAATCACGGATGAGCTGTCCCATTTCGTCTTGCGGAAAACTCAACGCCCCCAGTGTCACGCCTTGGTAAATTTTCACGTGTTCTCCAATGATGCATGTCTCGCCGATGACGACGCCTGTGCCGTGATCGATAAAAAAGTGGTCGCCAATGGTCGCACCGGGATGAATGTCGACGCCTGTCTCTCCGTGGACCCATTCCGCCATCATTCGGGGCAAGAAGGGAACCTTGAGCGTGTACAGTTCGTGGGCTAAGCGATGGACGGTGATGGCGTTGAGCCCAGGGTAGCAGAGGATGACTTCGTCAAAATTTTTGCAGGCCGGATCGCCCACGTAGGCGGCTTTTACATCGGTCAGCAACGCTGCGCGAATGCGTGGCATCATGGCGATGTAATCAGATGCGACTTGGCGGCTGTGGGCCAAGAGATCGGAGGGTCGATTGAATTTTGGTTTGTCGGCATCGTTGCAATCTGAAAACTGCATGTCCTCGCAGGCTTCGCAATGTCTGGCGATGGCGATGGCGATTTGTCGCGAAAGAATTTGGTGAGCGTCGGCCAGTTGGGCGGACAATTCTGTGCGAACTTTCAGGGGCGACGACTCGTTGGATCGAAAGCCCGGGTAGACGATTGCTTTGAGTCGATGGATCATGTCGACCAACGAATCAAATTCCGGAATGGGAGCCGCGTGAGCTTTTTCAGGAAATTTTAATGAGTCGACAATATCGTTGGCGACGTTGGCCAGTGACTGGTCAATGGTTTGCTGATCGGCGTTGACTTCAGAGGTCATGTTGTCTGAGATGAAAAATGTTTCGGTCGACAAACGGCGGTGCGGCGCAAGGGCGGTCGCGATGTTGTAAATTCCACTCATCGATATTTCCAAGAGATGAATATTTTAACGGCTTTTTTTGAAATTCAACCCAGACGACTAAAAGGGCGATTTTGCTCGATGGGCATTAAGTTTTTCGGTTGCTGGCAGTTAGACAGTTATCGTCATGGTCATGGGCATGTCTTTTGCGGTATTCTGTTTGATTGGCTGATTGAAGCACTCTCACCGGCCGTTTCGGCGTGATAGCAGTCGTGCTGGTCTGTTTTTTGTTGCTTTTAACCTAATCACGACGCTCTGTGGAGAGGATCCTTACTCTCGCCTGAGAAAAATTTGGCCTTCGCTCTATGAATTTAATCCTGACTTGCTGGAATGTTTTTTGCCAATTGGCTCCCTGGCTTTTGCTAGGGATGCTGTTGTCTGGAATGCTGCATGTGATGCTGCCCGCTGGATTTGTGAGACGAAAGTTTCAAGGGTTTTCAGGCGTGATGAAATCTGTCCTGCTTGGCGTCCCCTTGCCGTTGTGTTCCTGCGGAGTCGTGCCGGCTGGCATCGGGTTGAAAAACCAGGGAGCGAGCAATGGAGCAGCCGTTGGGTTCTTGATCAGCACACCTCAGACCGGGATCGATTCGATTCTGGTAAGTGCTTCGTTTTTCGGCTGGCCGTTTGCCATTTTTAAAATGGCCACCGCCGCGATTACTGGTATCGTTGGAGGCTGGTTGTCGAATCAGATCGACGCGAATGGGGGAGACGAAAACGCGAAACCCATGGTTGAGCACGGGCCAGCGACCGACGATTCAGAAAGCCTCGCATGGTGGAGGATTTTGACTCATGGACTCGAGATCGTCCGCTCGATTTGGGGCTGGTTGTTGATCGGAGTTTTGATTTCAGGCATCATCGAAACTTATGAGTTTAGTGTGTGGTTCGAGGCCATTGGGAAGTGGGGCTTGATTCCTTCGATGCTGCTTGTGTTAGTCGTTTCGACGCCGCTGTATGTCTGTGCCACGGCTTCTGTGCCGATTGCGGCGGCCATGGTGACAGCGGGGTTACCACCGGCTGCGGCCCTCGTTTTTCTGATGGCCGGTCCTGCGACCAACGTCACAACGATCGGGGCAATTTATGGGCGTTTTGGTTGGAAGACGTTGGTGGTTTACCTGACTACGATTATCTTGGGGAGCATGTCGTTCGCTTGGTTGTTTGATTGGCTGCTAAGTGCAGAAGTTTCGGCGTCGGCGTCGGCTCATGTTCACGATCACGAGGGCTGGTTGGCAGTTGCTAGTGGATGCGTGTTGTTGGCGATAATCGTTGTTTTCGCCGGCCAAGATGTATTAAGTCGATGGCGAAGATGGCAAGTCAGTCGAATGGACGTCCCCAAATTGGAGCTTGCGATTCAAGGGATGACATGTGGCGGATGCGTCAACAAAGTCGAGTCTTCTTTGTTGAAAATAGAAGGCGTTGAGTCGGTGAGTGTCGACCTCGCGGCGGCTAAAGTGACCCTTGTTGGGAAACCTGACATGGACGAGGTCAGAGGGCGAATTGAGTCGCTGGGGTTTGGTGTTGGAGTTTCGGGGTGAGACGGTGGCTCATTTGAAAGCCCGTAGCGAGGAACACAAACTGTCGGGTAGATTTGCCGCAATTTCGATTTGAAGAATAATAGAAACTTAAAACACGAACTTACACAATGATGACTATGGCTGATCAAGATAAAGCTGCCCTACGCGATGCCAACCGACTGACCGATGTCGAGACGGCAATGATGCACCTTCAGAACGACTACGAAACGATCAATAGCGTGGTGCTCGAGAACGCCCGTCGGCTGGACATACTGGCAAAAGCGGTCCAGCAGTTGACGGACCGGTTATCGACCGCAGACGAGCCGGATTCTGAACGCAAGGCGGAAGACGAAATCCCACCTCATTATTAACGGGTGGCTTCAACGGCTGGTGTCGTCCTTGGGCTTTCGAAGGAATTAGCTAACGCCGCTTGCGTTTGATCGTAGTCGAACGGTTGGGCGATTTTGCGTCTTGAATTTCCGTTCAAGAAACGACTGACGAAACGTCGAATGGGTAATAGGAAATCGATTCTGGCGCTCAGCCTGATTTGCGGACGATTCGTGAATTGCCTGGGTGGTGAAATGGCCGGATGAGATTAGCTCTAGTGTGGTTTATTTCATCCGCTGTTCGGTCATTCACGAATATGAAACTAGCGATACTCTCCCGCCAGGCAGGTTGCTATAGCTCACGTCGTTTGGTCGAGGCCGCTCATTCTCGAGGTCACGAAGCCGACGTGCTGGACACGTTGCAGTTTTCAATCGATTTAGCGGAGGGGAATCCGCAGCTCTTTTATTGTTCGAATCAGTTGGGCGATTATGATGCGGTGATTCCTCGGATTGGCCCCTCGATCACTCATTTTGGGACGGCAGTCGTGCGGCAGTTTGAGCAAATGGACGTGTTCTGTGCCAACAGTTCGCATGGGATCGCCAACTCGAGGGACAAACTTCGGGCGCTTCAGATTCTTAGTCGGCACGCCATTGGGATGCCTCAAACGACTTTCGTCCGTAGCCGTCGTGATGTATTGCCAGCGATCCGGCGCGTCGGCGGATCACCCGTCGTGATCAAGCTGTTGGAGGGCACTCAAGGCGTTGGCGTGATTTTGGCTGATTCAGAAAAGATTGCCGAAGCGATCATCGAGACGATGCAAAGCACACGTCAGAATGTGTTGGTTCAAAAGTTCGTTTCGGAGAGTCGCGGACGTGATATTAGGGCATTTGTAGTCGGTGATCGAGTCGTGGCCGCGATGCGGCGCGTGGCGGTCGGCAACGAGTTTCGGAGCAATGTGCATCGCGGCGGCACGACCGAGCGGGTCGAGTTGAGCGAGGAAGACCAGCAGACGGCCGTTCGGGCAGCTCAGATCATGGGGCTGCGTGTCGCGGGCGTGGACATGTTGGAATCGAGTACCGGCCCGCAAATCATGGAAGTTAATTCCTCGCCGGGTCTGGAGGGAATCGAAAGCTGCACCCAGCTCGACTTGGCCGGTGCCGTGATTGATTACTTGGCGGCCCAAGTCGACTTCCCGGAGATCGATCTGCGACAGCGGTTGACGGTGAGCCGAGGTTATGGGGTGACTGAGGTTCATGTGCCTGAGGGGTCCGGCTACGTTGGCCAAACGATTGATGAATCCGGCTTGCCCGAGCTGGACATCAACGTGTTGACGCTTTATCGAGGCACGAAGGTGATTCCCAATCCGCGTCTCAAGCAACGCCTCGAAGCCGGCGATCGCCTCTTATGTTTTGGTCGCCTAGAAGCCATGCGTTCGATGATTCCGGCCAAAGCCCGACGGACTCGGCGCCCTGAGATTCAGGATTTGGATTCAAATCAAGGGCAACCGTCCACAGGGCAACGTGACGCGGCGTAGCTACAATTCAAGTCAGTCGTGACGCTTAAGCGGCCAGGTTGCGGGAACCCCCTCTGTGCCTTACGGATCACATTTCGGCTGCAGGTGGCGTTTCAAGCACTACGTCGCATGCCGTTTTGTTGGATGCCGGCGTCTGTCGACTCCGCCTGCCGCCAGCCACCCCGACTGGCTACAATTCAGGATCATTGTTTGGCGGAAGACTTGTGGAAAACGCGGTGCCAAACGTAACACTTAGGGATGGTTGAATGGGCAAGAGAAAGAAGTCGGCAGGCAAATCAGGTTCGAAATCAGGCGGTTCAGGCCAGCCTCCTCGCGTTGACAAGTCCCAAGCTTCGGGGGCAGATTCCTCTCAAGCGCCAGTTCGATCCGGCAAGCCAGCCTCGCCCGAGCGCACCACGAGTTCCGACTCGCCAACTGATTCCACCGCTGGCATCCAAGACGAGTCGAATGTCCCGAAGAAATCGTTGATCTCACGATATATTTCGTTTGGACTTCTGGTGGGCGTGATTGCCTTGTTGGGCATTTTGTTCTACTCAGTCATGGCCCAGTTCTTGATCCCACTGTTTTTGTCGGCTTTGCTAGTCGTTGTGTTCCGGCCGTTGCATCGATGGATGATTGAGAAGACTGGCGGTCGAGAGAAAGTTTCTGCGTTGCTGACGACCGCGGCTGTCCTGTTGGCGGTCTTGGTTCCCATCGGGACGTTGTTCGTGATGGCGGCAGCAGAGGGCCGGCAAGTTTATAGCCAGTTCAATGCGACGAAAATCGTGGAAGGAATTCGGGAGGTTCGCACGAATTTGAATTTAGATATGCCCTCGCAGGGTGACTTAAGGTTGATCGAAAATGAGTTATTGGAATTGCAACAGAGTGTGGCTCTGACGGAAGCCGAAGAAGATCGGCACCTGACTGCATTGTACGAAATCGAAGAGGCCGCTAAGAATTTGGCCGCGGAAGAAGGACTGGTCTGGCCGGACTCGGCCCAGTCCGAGCCAGCAGAGATTGAAGATGGGGAAGCGAGTTACGTCGAGACAGGCGATTGGGAGCAATTTGTAGTAAGTTTGAAAGCGTCGCGAAAATTGCACGCTGCGATTCCACGGAAGCCGAGCCAGTTAGATATGACTGGCAGTCTAGTGGCCGCCAAAGAAGAGCGGAACAAGGCCTTGCATGACTACCAAGCGAAGTTGGGCCAGACGACGAGTCATTTTTCCAAATTTCGAACGTCGTTGTTGGGCGGCAAGACGAAAGCTTGGGCGATCGAATTGGTGAATCCGTCGGATGCTGAATCGGAAGCCTATGCGGTAACCTTGGTGGATTTTCTCCGTGAAAAATTGTTCAAGATCAGCGGTGCGACCGTGTCCTACATGGGAAGCTTGACCTTGGGGATGGCGATCATGATCATTGGGTTGTATTTCTTTCTGCTCGATGGTCCCAAATTGATCGAGGGCTTCAAGGGGCTTTCCCCGATTGACGATGAACATGAGCAGGAATTGGTTTCAGAGTTCGGGCGTGTTAGTCGAGCGGTTGTCGTGGCGACTTTGCTGTCCGCGTTGGTTCAAGGGATTTTGGCTGGGATCGGATTCTATTTCGCGGGATTGGATTCCATATTCTTGTTGACTGTACTTTCAGCCGTGTTGGCCATGATCCCGTTCGTGGGAGCGGCTGCCGTCTGGTTCCCGTGTTGTCTGTATTTGTACTTTTTCGACAACAACATGACGGCGGCTATTGTATTGGGGGTCTACGGTGCCACCGTGGTTTCGATGGCGGACAATGTGATCAAGCCATTTATTCTGCACGGTCAGTCGAATTTACATCCGCTATTCGCCTTGCTTAGTGTGCTCGGTGGCGTCTCGACATTGGGTCCGATTGGGATCTTGATCGGCCCGATGGTGGTTGCTTTTTTGCAGACGCTACTCAAAATTCTGCAACGCGAAATGTCGGACTTGGACCGTTTAGCCAACGGCGACCAGCACGTGTGATGCTGACCG